>NZ_JBWJVJ010000006.1:0-209369 GCF_056428925.1 Flavobacterium sp. GNP011
GAAACAAAATCCCAAAAGGATTACAACTGTTTTGAAATTTAAAAAGATCCAGTTTTTCGGCCATGTTCACCGCAAAACAGGAACCTATTGACATGATTTTAGAATTGTAATCAATAGGATATTTACTGGTAGGAATGGGGATTTCGGTTCTGAATTGCATGGAATTGTATTTGGAACAAATTTCAACAATTTTAGCGAATTAAATGAGATTTTGTTCTTTATTCCTGATTCATGACAATAAATAAACCCTTTCAAAATTTAAACTTTGAAAGGGTTTTTTTTGAGTAATTTTATCTTAATAAAAATATTCCACTTTCAAATACCCCAAAAATCCATTAGCTAAAGGCGTAGATTCAGAAACTCTTTCTTTAGGATAATTTTCTAAATCATAGGTAAATGCGTTTTTATATGTTGTAGCAGAGGATGTAATTTGACCGTTTATTGAAGTGCTCGTAATTACTGTACTGATAACATTATTATTGATAGAAATTTTATCATTTTGATTTAATAATTCTTTGAACCCTGCAATATTAAATAACGGATTTTTCTTTAAATCATAATCAAAACTAATACTATACTTAGATTCTACTCCCGCAGGAGAATTGTCATAAATACGCTCTTCTTTAGTTAAATTATCATTAGTAAAATATAAAGTACCGTGATATTCTTTAACCTCAACATTTCCTGAACTTAGTGCATATTTTTCAAAAGAGACCGTTTTATCAGCATTATGGGTATAATTTATTTTATAATTCCCTAAAGAAAAAACACTCACTAATTTCCCTTTAAGATAGCTGTATTCAATAGTTTCAAGAAGCTGGTTTGTTTTATTAAGCTTAACCATTTTAGAAATTAAACCATCGGTGTATGTAAAGTCTGTGCGTTCCTGAGTGCCATCAATACTCACAATCTGCCTTCCTTTGTAAACATATAAATAAGTTTGTAAATTTCCTCTTGCAGTAGTTTCAATTACTTTTTGAAGCAATTTAAAACTATCGTCAGTATCATTTGCACAAGAAACAAATGTTAAAATAATAAAAGACAAAAAGAAATTTATAACTATTTTATTTTTCATAATAAATCAATCACTTCTCCCATTAATTTTTGGCATAAAAGTGTACAAATTTAGACAAATATTTTTTTTATAAAAAATTCATCGTCATAATCCTAATCTTTCGGTTGAACTGCGCTTTTGAAAAGAATTTCCATTTTATTTTAAAGATTCAACAACTAAGGTGTTCATAAAAAACAGAATGTATTCCTATTAGGACTCATGAGAAAATTTAAGTTTTTCACTACCATAAATCCATTATTTCTTTCTACACTGTTTGTTTAATTACGTTTGTATTTTTTCATTTTCCAGATTCGAAAAAAGAGCATCCACAATCATTTTCCTTAATTAATATTCCCAATTCTATAATAACAATTTCTGCATTTATCACTTTTTCCGGGTTTTTCAATATTTATTTTATTTTCGTTAAAAAAATCATCTTATTTAAAATCAGGTATTTATACTTGCTTTGAGTTTTCTCAATTGTATTAGTTTTGAAAAGAATAAAATTTATTCTTTTCAAAATTTAAATTATAACGAATTCGAAACATTGTTTTTGAAGTAGCCCCAATGAAACAATAAAACCAAAAGCTGACTTAAACTCAGCCATAAATGGAATTTAACAACTAAACTTAACCCTAAATTAATACTATGAAACAATCAAATTCTAGTTTACTTAATTATGTAAACTTACTTTTATCAAACGATGACGCATTGAACACCTTCTTAGTTGACCCGATAACGGAAGCAGAAAATGTTCATGGTATAACGAAAGCGGAACGCGCAGTACTACGAAGAACAATTGCTCATTTAAGCAATAAATCAGCTAATGGTTACACGGTAGCGAGACACCTTCAATCTTACAGACGTTCTTTACGACTTTTACAGAACGTACTCCATAACGTAGGTTCGAAAATGGTTCAAGATGCAATCTTAGTAAACGAAGACGCTAACAGTGCTGCTTTGTATACTTTTTCTATTGTTTACAATTTACCTAAGGTAACAAATGGTCCAGTAGATTTTACTTGCAAAACAAATGGATTTGTCGAGCAGCCACAGTATGGAGGACCTTACGCCATTTCGACTCCAGCGTACACTGTTCAACTGAGCAATCCTAACCCCTCAATCAAAGATGTTATGGATGCAGTAAACCAACGTTATTTTGGCTACATGCCCTACACAACAGTAACCATCGACGGACAGTTGTATGTTAAATCATTAATACCTTTTTCAACTTATGAAATCACTGCAGATCTTAGCAGCAGTTGTTATGATGTAAGCAATGCAGATTATGTGTTTTGGTTTTATTCCATCAATGGTAAAGCAAATCCTCATAATTCTGGTAGAATTGGAACATCTTTTGCAAAGTTCATACTGCAGCCAAACCAAACCGTATTTTGGCAACTAATTGCTCCAGATCAAGAATATGGATTCCAAAAATGTTCCCTTACCGAAGGAAACAAATATGCCATGAGCAAATAAAATATCTTTCATTATAGAAAATGCGGCTATTACATTTTAGGATGTTAGCCGCATTTTTAATAGTAAAAATAGAGTCCCAATTCCAACAACTATTTGAATATTGTTTTAAAAATGATTAAAATTTATATTTAACAATCATTCCTAATTTAAGAATCCAAAAGTGCACATTTATTTGATATTTTTGCATGGGCAAAAGCCTACCCAATTACTCTTGAATTACTATGAAACTATTATATTCTTATCTCAAAAAACATAAAGCCTTACTATTTATTGCCTTACTTATGGCCGCAATAAACATTTGCTTTAGCTTATCTGACTCAATTATTACTGGAAAATTAATGCAGGATTGCGGTGTTGGAATTTCAAAATATAAAGGGAACGAAATAGGTTTTTTAAAATCGGTTTCATTTTGGCTAGGATTATCCCTTGGAGCAGCAATGATTTCCAGAATTACGAAAAACTTTCAAGACTATTTTACCAATATTGTCATTCAGCGCACTGGTGCAGCTATGTACACAGAGGGCATCAAAAAATCGCTCGATTTGCCGTATGAACAATTTGAAGACCAGCGAAGTGGCGAAACTTTAAGTAAATTAACTAAGGTTCGTCAGGATTCCGAAAAATTAATTACACTCTCTATTTCGTTAATATTTCAAACCGTTATTGGGTTTGTTTTTGTAGTGGTGTATGTTTCGCAAATTGATTATCGAATTTCACTCATTTTCTTAATTACAGCCCCAATTATTGCATTGGTGAGTTCTTATTTAGGCAAAAAAATAAAGATAGTTTCAAGAAAAATTGTAACCCAAACAAACACCTTAGCAGGATCAACTACAGAAAGTTTACGCAATATTGAACTCGTAAAAAGCTTGGGATTAACGTATCAAGAAGAAAAACGTCTGAATTTAAACACCCTTAAAATTTTACACCTCGAATTACAAAAAATTCGTTTTATCAGAAGTTTGAGTTTTATACAAGGAACAACGGTTCATTTTCTTAGAACATGTGTTGTTTTTACCTTGTACTATTTCTTGTTTGGAGGCAAAATTATTGTTGGTGATTTATTGACAATGGTCTTTTTTACGTTCTTTATTTTTGGACCGTTACAAGAGTTAGGAACATTCATAATCGCGCTGAATGAAACCAAAGTTTCAATGGAAAACTTCAAAGAATTATTAAATGCACCCACAGAATTTCGTCCAAAAAACGCTAGAAATGTTGGTGCAATACAATCTTTAGCCTTTTCCAATGTGAGTTTCAAGCACAAATCAGCAAAACACAATGCTGTTGAAAACATAAATTTTGAGATCAAACAAGGAGAAACAATTGCCTTTGTTGGGCCGTCTGGTGCAGGAAAAACAACCTTGGTTAAACTTCTTGTTGGATTGTACCCTCCCGAAAAAGGAAATGTGCGTTACAACGACATGGATTCTAAAGAAATTGATTTGTTATATTTGAGAAAACAACTCGGATTTGTAACACAAGATGCACAATTATTTAGTGGTACAATTCGAGAAAATTTATTGTTTGTAAAACCATCTGCAACCGATGAAGAACTGCTAGAAGTGCTTCACAAAGCAAGTTGTCATACATTATTAGCGCGTGCCGAAGACGGTTTGAATTCCACTATCGGTGAAGGCGGTATTAAAGTTTCTGGTGGCGAAAAACAACGTCTATCTATTGCTAGAGCCATTTTGAGAAATCCGAATTTATTGATTTTTGATGAGGCAACTTCTGCTCTTGATTCTATTACCGAAGAAGAAATTAATACTACAATTAGAAATATATCCGACCAAAACCGAATTACAGTTTTAATTGCACACCGATTGTCAACCGTTATGCATGCTGATAAAATCTTTGTTTTGGAACAAGGACAAATCATTGAACAAGGCCAACACGAAGCATTATTAGAAGAAAAAGGTTTGTATTATGCCATGTGGAGGCAACAGATTGGGGAACGTAAATAAATTTTAAGATTCTAAGTTACTAAGACTTTAAGTCGCTAACTTAAAAAAACAATTAAACGTACTATTTGTCATTTCGACGAAGGAGAAATGACAAAAAATGAGAAGGAAGAATAAATACGACAAACAAAAACCCGACAACTTTAAAACTTGTCGGGTTTAATTTTATAAAAACTTTGCAGTTCTCCGTCCTGCGAGATTAAAGTAATTACTACTTCAGAAATTCAACTGCCTTAGCCAAAGCCTCAGCAATCCCGTTTACATTCTTTCCTTTTCCAGAAGCGAAAAACGGCTGTCCACCACCATTTCCATCGATTAATTTCCCTAATTCTCTAATTACAGTTCCTGCATTTAATGCTTTTTCTGCAACCAATTCTTTAGAAATATAGCAATGAATATTTGGTAAACCTTCTTCAATTGAAGCTAAAAATACAAATGAATTTGGTTTAGCTGTTCCAATGGCTTGCGCCAAATCTTTGGTCGAACTCATTGATAAATCAACTTGCTTTGCTAAAAAGTTAATACCGTTTACCTCTTGAAAATCAGCGACTAAAACATTCTTTAACCCGTCGATTTTCTCTTTTAACAATTGCTCAATCTGTTTTTTTAACTTCGCATTATCATCTTGCAATGAAGCTACCGATTTTAAAACATCTTGTGGATTTTTCAGCGTTTCTTTGATTTCCGCCAAAGTATTTTCTTGATTTTGATAGAAATTTTTCACTGCATCACCCGTAATGGCTTCAACTCTGCGAATTCCTGCTGCTACTGCACCTTCTGAAATGATTTTGAAATGCCAGATTTCAGCTGTATTTTTTACGTGAATTCCACCACAAAGTTCTTTGCTTTCGCCAAATTCTATCATTCGAACTGAATCTCCATATTTTTCTCCAAACAGAGCCATTGCACCTTTGTCCAATGCTTCTTTAATTGGAATATTGCGGTGTTCTACCAATTGCAATTGGGCGCTAATTTGATCATTCACACTTGCCTCCACTTGACGCAATTCCTCATCCGAAACTTTAGAAAAATGCGAAAAGTCAAAACGCAAATAGTTTGGATTTACTAAGGATCCTTTTTGCTCTACGTGCGTTCCTAAAATACTTCTCAAAGCCAAATGCATCAAGTGCGTAGCCGAGTGATTCTTAGAAGTTGACGTTCTTAAATCCGTATTTACTTTTGCCGTAAAACCAGCCTCAATATTTTCTGGAAGCTGTTTTGCAAAATGCAAAATCAGATTATTTTCCTTTTTTGTATCAATGATATCAATCGTTTCGTTAGCAGAAACTAGTGTTCCTTTATCACCTACTTGTCCTCCACCTTCTGGATAAAAAGGCGTATTGTCTAAAACAATCTGATATAAAATCCCGTCTTTTTTAGAATCTACTTTACGAATACGAGTAATTTTTACTTCATTTTCTGTTTGATCGTAACCCACAAAAGTTTCTACATTTCCAGGAATTAAAACCGACCAATCTTCGGTTGAAACTTCAGATGCGGCACGCGAACGCGCTTTTTGTTTTTGCAGTTCAACTTCAAAATCTGTTTCGTTGTAGGTGTATCCTTTTTCTTTTAAAATCAAAGCAGTCAAATCTTTTGGAAAACCGAATGTATCGTACAATTCAAAAACTTTTGCTCCTGAAACTTCATTTCCTGATGTCTCCGCAACCACTTTGTCCAACAATTGCAATCCTTGGTCTAAAGTTCGTAAAAACGAAGCTTCTTCCTCGCGAATTACATTGGTAACCAATTGTTGTTGTGCTTTAATCTCTGGGAAAAACTCTCCCATTTGATTTGCCAAAACCGCTACCAGTTTATTGATAAAAGGTTCTTTGGTATCCAAAAATGTAAATCCGTAACGAATAGCACGTCGCAAAATTCTACGAATTACGTAACCAGCTCCTGTGTTTGATGGCAATTGTCCGTCAGCAATTGCAAACGCTACGGCGCGCACGTGATCTACAATAACACGAATGGCAATATTAGTTTTATTCTGTTCCTCTGAAATGTTTTTCACTTCATCAGATGTGTATTTAAAACCCGTAATTTGTTCTACTTTCTCAATAAGTGGTGTAAAAACATCCGTGTCATAATTAGATGTTTTACCTTGCAAAGCCATACACAAACGCTCAAATCCCATTCCGGTATCTACGTGCTGTGCTGGAAGTTTTTCAAGAGATCCATCGGCTTTACGGTTGAACTCCATGAATACATTATTCCAGATTTCAACTACTTGTGGATGATCATTGTTTACAAGACTTTTTCCTGAAACCAAAGCCTTTTCAGCATCGGTACGCAAATCAACGTGTATTTCAGAGCATGGTCCACACGGTCCTTGATCTCCCATTTCCCAGAAATTGTCTTTCTTGTTTCCAAGGATGATTCGGTCTTCATCAATTAACGTTTTCCAGATATCCCAAGCTTCTTGATCAAAAGGAACATTATCTTCTGTACTTCCTTCAAAAACAGAAACGTATAAATTTTCTTTTGGAATTTTATAGACCTCTGTCAAAAGTTGCCAAGCCCAATTGATCGCTTCTTTCTTGAAATAATCACCAAAAGACCAGTTTCCAAGCATTTCAAACATGGTGTGGTGGTACGTATCAAAACCTACGTCCTCAAGATCATTGTGTTTTCCTGATACGCGCAAGCATTTTTGAGTGTCGGCTATTCGATTATTTTTTGGAGTTCCGTTTCCTAAAAAAAACTCTTTGAACTGAGCCATTCCAGAATTATTAAACATCAAGGTGGGATCATCCTTCAGGACAATAGGTGCTGATGGAACAATTAAATGCCCATTTGAGGCGAAAAATTCTAGAAATTGCTTGCGTACGTCTTGTGATGTCATTGATTTGATTTAAATATTTAAAGATTGCTAAGGATTGAATTTTTCAATCTTTTAATCTTTCACTCTTTTTTGCCCCAGATAGTAGTGGAAAGCTTTGCATTTTTGCCTACTATTTTTTCTAGAGCTGGCAGAGCGACCGTAGGAAGCTCCTGCTGGATCCAAAGAAAAAAAGAGGGCAAAAAGGTAAACTTGTAACGAATAGCTGGAACAGGCACCTAATTTATTTATTCTTAAAAAAAGACGGTAACAAATGAAACATTTCTTAAATTTGTTCGTCTAACCCATTATAGTGTGCAAAAATAGGGTATTTTAAAATATGTCGAAAGTAAAATATTATTACGATTCTGAAAATCTAGCCTACAGGAAAATAAAAACACAAAAAAGGAGAAAATTTGGTGTTGTTATTCTATTTATACTAGCTGCCGCGTTGTTTGGTTTTTTGAGTTTCATCGTTTTATTGAACACGCCATTTTTTGAAACACCAAAAGACCGATTGCAAGCCCGAGAGATTGAAAATTTAAAATTGAATTATGCCATTCTCAATAAAAAAATGGATCAGGTGAACGGTGCGCTGGACGCAATAGAAGAACGGGACAACAATGTTTATAGAGTGTATTTTAACAAGACAGCAATCCCAGACTCCATTAGGAAAGCTGGTTTTCAGGGTAAAAATAGATATGAACTGCTCGAAGGTTATAATAATTCACAGTTAGTCATCAATACCACCAAAAGGATTGATGTTATGAGTAAACAATTAGCCATTCAATCAAAGTCACTAGACGAAATCTTAAAATTAGCAGCAGCTAAAAGTGAATTTTTGTCAGCTATTCCTGCCATTCAACCAGTACGAAATGAGAATTTAAAACACATGGCATCTGGTTTTGGATACCGAACAGATCCTTTTACAAAAGCTCGTAAAATGCATGAAGGCATGGATTTTACAGCTAAAAGTGGAACACCTATTTATGCTACTGGCGATGGTGTTGTGGCAAAAGCGGACAACACGGCATCAGGCTACGGAAATCATATTGTAATTCGGCACGGATTTGGATATGAAACTTTATACGCACACTTGAGCAAGTACAATACAAGAGCAGGACAGCGTGTAAAAAGAGGTGACATTATAGGTTACGTAGGAAGTACTGGCCGATCTGAAGCTCCGCACTTACATTATGAGGTGTTAAAAGATAAAAAGGTAGTAAACCCACTTAATTTTTATTACGGAAACATTTCGGCGGTTGAATATGTAGCTATTTCACAATTAGCGAATCAAGAAAACCAGTCGCTGGATTAACATAGTGAAATGTGAAAAGTAAGTTGAGAAAGATGAAAATTCACTGGACAACAAAAGTTAGAATTACAAAAATTAGAAAATAAATAAAAATGCACATTGAACTTTCAAAAGACAAACGATACTATAGCATAGGCGAAGTAGCCAAAGCTTTTGATGTTAATGCATCACTCATTCGGTTTTGGGATAGTGAGTTTGATATTTTAAAGCCAAAGAAAAATGCAAAGGGTAATCGAATGTTTACGCCTGAGGATATTACTAATTTGCAATTGATTTATCACCTTGTCAAAGAAAGAGGATTTACATTAGAAGGCGCTAAGACCCATTTGAAAGAAGGCCAAAAGAAAACTTTGGATAAATTTGAAATTATAAGAAAGCTAGAATCAATTCGAACTCAATTAACCAACATAAAAAACGAACTTTAAAACAAACCTCACTCGCGTGAGAAAAACTAAATAACTAAATTTTAAACACTAAATTAAACAAACATGAGAAGATTTTTGCCTTGGATTATAGTAGCAGTTGTAATTTTTGTAATGTACAGCTGGGTTAAAGGGATCAACAACACTGCCGTAACTTTAAATCAAGATGTAGAACAGTCTTGGGGTGATGTACAAACTGCTTATCAAAGAAGAATTGACCTTATAGGCAACTTAGTAAACACTGTAAAAGGAGCCGCCGATTTTGAAAAAAGCACATTGACTGCTGTAATTGAAGCACGTTCTAAAGCAACTTCAGTAAAAATTGACCCAGCCAATATTACACCTGAGCAATTAGCTGAATTCAACAAAGCTCAAAGCGGAGTAAGCAGCTCTTTATCAAGATTATTAGTATCTGTTGAGGCATATCCTGAATTGAAAGCTAATCAAAACTTCTTGAAATTACAAGATGAGTTAGCAAGTACTGAAAATCAAATTTTAACAGCAAGAACACGTTTTAATGAAGCTGTTAAGCCATACAACTCTCATATCAAAACATTCCCAAACAGTCTTTTTGCAGGTCTTTTTGGTTTTAAAGAGAAAACCTATTTTACTGCTGTTGAAGGTGCTGAAAAACCTGTTGAAGTAAAATTCTAAACTTTATTTTTTATTTTGAATAACGATTTTTGATTACTGCTAGCAAACTAGTGGGATTGAAAATCGTTATTTTTCACTCAAAACTATTTCCGATGTCAAAAGTAGAAGATTTTTTAACCAAAGAAGAGGAACAAGAAATTGTAACAGCTATTTGTAATGCTGAAAAAAACACTTCGGGCGAGATTAGAGTTCACATCGAAAAAACCACCACTATGGATCATTTTGATCGTGCTATGGAAGTTTTTAACGAACTTAAAATGGATGCAACTGAACTCCAAAATGGTGTTTTAATCTATTTAGCGGTTGAAGATCGAAATTTTGTCATTTGCGGTGATAAAGGAATCAATGATGCTGTAAAAAGTGATTTTTGGGACAGTACTCGTGATGTAATGGTAGCGCACTTCAAACAAGGTAATTTTAAACAAGGACTTATTGATGGCATTACAAGTGCTGGGCAACAATTGCAACACTATTTTCCTTGGCAAGAAGGTGATACAAATGAATTATCAAACGAAATATCTAGAGGATAATGGTAGTACAAAAAAAGAATGCCTTGTTGTATCTAAAACTATTTGTCACTTTATTTTTCGCACAAATAAGCTTTGCCCAATTTGCAATTCCTGAAAAACCAACTTTTCAAACTTCAGTATATGATTATGCTAAGGTTTTAAGCGAAAGCGAAAAAGCACAGCTTGAGGAAAAATTAGTCAAATATTCGGACTCAACCACTACTCAAATTGTCGTTATTACCATTGAAAGCCTTAAAGGCGAAGACATAGGAATTCTTACTCCTAAATGGGGGCAAACTTGGGGAATTGGTGGTACTGCACAAAATGATAATGGTGTTCTTATTTTATTAGCTAAAGCAGAACGAAAAATATGGATTTCAGCAGGATACGGTCTTGAAGATCGATTGACAGCTGGAATTGGCGGTGAAATAACTCGAAACATCATTATTCCCGAATTTAAAGCCGGAAGTTATTACAATGGACTTGATAAAGGAACTGATGCACTTTTTGATGTTTTTAAGGGGAAATACAAAGGGAAACGCGTAGAGAAATCAAAAGAAAAAAAATTCCCCATTGTTCCCATTATTGTGATTATAGTAGTTATCATCGTACTAGCTTCCCGAAATAAAGGCGGTGGCAACTCTGGAAATCGCGGTGGTGGCTTTGGCCCTAGCCTTATGGATGTCATCATACTTAGCAGTCTTGGCCGTGGTAGCGGAGGCGGAGGTTTTGGTGGTGGTTCTTCTGGAGGAGGATTTGGCGGAGGCGGATTCGGTGGTGGATTTGGCGGAGGCGGTTTTTCTGGAGGAGGATCTGGAGGCGACTGGTAAAACACATACATTAATTAAAAGCTGCAAATGCAGCTTTTTTTGTTTCTAAACAGCACTTTACGATAGTTTATTACTGTTTAAAAGGCAACACCTCTGTTGAAAAATTAAATATCTTTTTAATTAAATTAGTAGTAATAATTTTATCTTTGAATAAAAAACTAAATTTTAAATAATGAAAAAATTAAAATTATCGCATGGTATTGCAATCCTAATGTTGTGCATTGGATTTCAAGGTTACTCCCAATTTAGCGGTTGGAAAGAAAAAGTATTGCAAGCAGGCGCTGCATTAGGAGCCAAAAAAATGGGACTTGATCAAGTACTAAAAAAACCAGAATCTATTACGACCTCATTTGAAGATGTAGATCAAACAGGATCAAAATTACCTGATTTACTGGTAGTCAAAAATGTACAACCTTTATATTTGTTACCGAAAGCTGCTGAAGGCGGTTTTGTATTGTGCGATGGCTTTTATGAAATGAGTGCCAAAAGTTACTGTTTAAAAGCAGGTACCTTTGCCCCATCTCAAGGCGATGGGTACATGTACGCACCCACTCTAGGACCTAAGCAAGAAATTGTAACTACAATTTTAAAAAATGCCGAAAAACATCCTGAAATAAACCAACACGACATACAAGAATTATTATGGGCTATTATAGCTAGAGCCCGTTTTGCCGATTTCAGTGGACAACTAAAACTAACAGCTATCGCTCTTTTGAGTACAGCTGAATTAACACACCTTGAAGGTGGAATGCTAGGAGTATTGCCTGCTAGCCTTATGAATCAAGCAAAATCAAAACTTCCTCAAGCAGTTCAAAATGTTTTTGAAGCCGAAAATAACATTCGACAAATGGTTGCTAATGGAAATTATACCTACGCCGAAATGGAAAAATACGCCATTATTGCGGGTATGGCACCTGTACGCACAGATATTCCAAGTGGGATTTGGACTTTACATCCTGATGGATACTACATTCGGTATTACCCGTCTGGTTACGCTATAACCAAAGTTCAAATTTATGTTCCAAAAACACTATTGGCCACTGGAAAACGAATCGTTTATGATGCAACTAATGACATTGCTTGTCCAGCCAATGTGGGGTCACAGCGACTAGCACAAACAAACGAACCGTTAAATCCAAATTACGCTATTAAGTTGAAAAGCAGCTGCAAATAAATTTGTAAAATACCCTTAACTCAAAAAAGGATAAAGCTGCTACAGGCTTCTTTATCCTTTTTTAATTTTAACGGTAAGCAATCTCATTAATGACAACAATCCTGAAGCTCTGAAAACTTCATCGTTTAAGTTGATTCGTTTAAAAAAACAAGTATCTTTAACATCGTTTTTAAACGCTAAAAAAAGCGTAATACGAATACCAAATGCTTTCACAAAAAACTAAATATGCCCTTAAAGCACTGCTCTATCTAGCCGAGCAGGACGCAGACCATATTTCTAAAACAGTGACAATTGCCGAGTCGGCTTCTATTCCAAAAAAATTTTTGGAGCAGATTCTATTGGATCTAAAACGGGGTCATTTTGTAGGTAGCAAGCAAGGGAAATTTGGAGGTTATTATCTTCTAAAATCAGGAAATGACATCACTCTAGCTGACATACACCGCCTGTTTGATGGAGCTATTGCATTATTACCTTGCGCTTCTTTAAATTTTTATGAACCTTGTTCTGATTGTAAAACAGAGTCTGAATGCAGCCTGCGTCATGGTTTAATGCTTATTAGAGATGAGACCTTAAAGGCCATGCAAGGTATTACCATAGCCTCGTTAGTCAAAAAATAAAAATTTTATTTTAAACTCTACTATTTTTATAGAATTTATATATATTTGCACCGAAATATTAGTAGTAACTCTATTTAAAGCAAGATGAAAAAGATGCAAGTACAAAAATCCCTAGAAGTTTTCAAAAAATTAAACCCCAAATCTACTGCCTGTATGATGTGTATGTGTTAGAAATAAAAAAAATTATTTTAAAACTCTACTAATTACATATACATACTATAATGAAAAATATTTATTTAAAACTAAGCACTACTTTATTATTTGTTCTAGTTTTCTCTACTTCTTTTGCGCAAGTATTACTTGAAGGAAAAGTAAAAGACGAACAAGACGCCCCAATTGAAGGTGTCAATATCGTTCTAAAAGGCACCACAAACACTACTACAACGCTAGCTGATGGAACTTTCAGCATCGAAGCAAAGTCACTTCCCTTCACGCTGATCGTACAATATGCAGGCTACAACACCAAAGAAATTAAAATTACCGAATTGCCTACCAACGTAAAACCGCTGGAGATTATCATTTCGTACGGAGAAGAAAAAGTACTCTCTGAAGTCGTGGTTACCTCTCGTAGGAGAATAGAAAAAGCACAAGATATCCCAATTGCTGTATCTGTAGTAACCGGAAAACAAGCCGAACAAGCAGGTGCTTTCAACGTAAATCGTGTGAAAGAATTGATTCCTTCGGTACAATTGTACTCCTCCAATCCTAGAAATACGGGTATCAACATTAGAGGACTTGGTTCACCTTACGGACTTACTAATGACGGGATTGATCCTGGTGTTGGTTTTTATGTTGATGGTGTGTATTATTCGCGTCCAGCAGCCACCACTTTAGATTTTGTAGATATTGACCGCATCGAAGTATTGCGTGGACCACAAGGATCGCTTTTTGGTAAAAACACAACCTCAGGAGCGTTTAACATTACCACTAGAAAACCTAGTTTTACATCTGGTGCTGATTTTGAAGTAAGCTACGGAAATTATGGTTTCCTTCAAGCTAAAACATCAATAACAGGTGCGTTAAGTAAAAAACTGGCTGGTCGAATCTCATTTTCGGGAACGCAAAGAGACGGATTAATTGATAATGTAGTAACTGGAAGAGCCACAAATACCTTAAACAATCAAGGAATTAGAGGCCAATTATTGTACAATGCGACTGAAAACACGAACATTTTATTCGCAGCTGACATCACTACACAACGTCCTGATGGATATGCGCAAGTAATTGCTGGTGTAGCGCCAACACAAAGAGCCGCTTACCGCCAATTTGACGCCATCATTGCTGATTTAAATTACCAACTCCCAAGCAGAAATGCTTTTGACCGTAAAATTGACCACGATACACCATGGCGTTCGGGACAAGATTTAGGTGGCGCCTCACTTAACGTAGATACTAAAATTGGTAAAGGAACTTTAACCTCAACTACAGCATGGCGTTTTTGGAACTGGGATCCTTCAAACGATAGAGATTTTACAGGACTGCAAGTTTTAGCAAAATCACAAAACCCAGCCAGACATACGCAGTTGACACAAGAAATTCGCTATGCAGGACAAGTGTCCTCTAAATTAAGCGGAGTAATTGGTGCCTTTTTTATCGACCAAACGGTTAAGATTAGAGGAACAGAAGAATCTGGAAATGCACAATGGCGTTTTTCTCAATCGCCAGTAAACTACAACAATAACGGGGTTTCAACTCCTGTACCGCTTGCTAGATGGGCTGAACCAGGTTTGCTTGAAGGCTACGGAATACGCACCATTGCTGATATTCATGCTGTGAGTGCTGCTTTATTTGGTCAATTAGATTGGCAAGTTACCGATAGATTGCACATTCTACCGGGATTACGATACAATTACGACAAAAAAGAATCAAATTACGACCGTCAAACGTATGGTGGTTTACAAACCAACGATCCGCAATTATTAGCAATAAAAAGAGCGGTGTACACCAACCAAACCTTCTCTGCTAACAAAGACAAGTTTGACTTTTCAGGAAATATTACAGTGAATTACAAAGCGACTGATAAAATTAATGGCTACGCTACTTATGCTAAAAGTTACAAACCAGTGGGTGTAAACGTAGCCGGTTTGCCTACTCCTGCCGCAGGACAAACATTGGCTGATCTTGCTGTTATTAGACCCGAAGATGTGAATCACTATGAAATTGGGATAAAAACCTCTCCGTTCAAAAGAGCTATTTTAAACCTGACTTTGTACAATACGGATATCAAAGATTTCCAAACCAATGTACAAGCAGCTGAATTAGGTGTAAATCGTGGTTACCTAGCCAATGCTGACAAAGTACGTGTACGAGGTGCCGAAGTTGATGCTAGTTTTGTAATCAATGAACATTTTGCCTTCAACGGGGCGTTGAGTTATACCGATGGAAAATATATTAAATTCACCAACGCTCCACTGCCTCTTGAAGAAACAGGCTCTCCTGTATCTTTCAAAGATGTGTCTGGAAGCACTTTGCCAGGAGTTTCAAAATGGGCCGGAAGTTTGGGTGGAGAATATACCAAATCAGCTAAGTTTTTTAGCAACCTAGGTAAATTCTTTGTGGCAATTGACTCGTATGCTCGTTCTGAATTTTCATCAAGTCCATCAGCTTCAAAATACTTGGTGGTTCAAGGATATGCCATTTTTAACGGTCGTTTCGGATTTAGAGCAACCGAAGGATTATCTGTAAACTTTTGGGGTCGTAACCTCTTGAACAAAGATTACTTTGAGCAATTATTACCAGCTGGAGGAAATGCAGGACATTATGCTGGTGTTTTAGGTGACCAAAGAACATATGGAATTACCTTGAAGTATTCGTTGTAAACAGCAACTTCATCCTTTTATATTACAGCACCGCTATCCTATGAGTTAGCGGTGCTTTTTTTTTTATAAGTAATGAATTGAATCAACAAATACGTAACTACTTTAAAATGGCTGACTTTGTGTACATTTGCAACCATTTTAAAACTAATGACTCAAAAATTTCTTTTCTTTTGTACACTACTGTGTTTGGGGCTGCAAGCACAAACCGTAAAAAAAATAGACCATCAAAGTATTGTATGGACGCGCTACTACAACCAATTGCTGTTGAGTGAAAAGTGGTCCTTGCATTCTGAAATTGACAATAGAGTTTTTACAAAACCCATTCAGCAAAATGTTTACGTGCTGCGTATGCAAGGACGTTACAGAATAAACAGCCATCTGGAAACTGGCACTGGTTTTGCTCATTTTTCTGTTACTACACAAATACCTGAAATCAATCCCGACTTTAGAATTCCTGAATACCGCGGGCAACAAGACTTGACTTGGAGAATCAGCGGCAAAAAAACAGTACTCAATCAGCGTTTTCAAGTGGAGGAACGTTTTATTCACAACGCTAATGCTTCAGGATTACTACCCGGAAGTACTTTTTCATGGCGTTTTAGATACCGCCTGCAAGGAGATTATACGTTTTGGAAAAAAGAAAACCAAGCTATAAAAGCCATTCTCTCTGATGAAATCATGTTCAATGCTGGGAAATCAACCCGTAAAAACACCTTTGACCAAAACAGAATTTACGCAGCAATACATTTTCAAGCCACCAACCATTTTTCGTATGAGTTAGGCTACCTCAACAGTTATCAAAGACGACCTAGCGGCGTTGATTTTTTTGATCGCGATATTATTCGATTGAGTGTTTTTCATCGTTTGCGTTGGAAAAATAAATCCTAAAAAAAAATCCAGAATTTCTTCTGGATTAACGGTCAATGCTAGAACTCGTGGCGGCTTGGCGACTGAGTTTTTTTCATTATCGCAAAAAGAGAATAGGAAAAAGAAACGAACAATTTACCGAAAACTAGTCTTGAGTTTTTGCATTTGTTAGCGGTTGTGTTTTTGATTAAATCACTATTTTGTCTGAAATAGTAACTTCCAAGTTTTTTTCTAATACTTGAATTGCATTTCTAGCATCCTCTAAAGATTTAGTTTTATAAAAAGTTATGTGTTTATTTCCACTGTAAAATAAATTAAAATGAATTATATCATTAATAATTCTTGTTGATGTCCCTTCAAAAGATTTACTTTCCTTAGTTTTAATTACAGAAATTGATTCAATCTCTGGATAAGTTTTCCATTGACCATAATTTACACCAAAAAGTGAATTTATATTTCTATACGTTTTGTTTTCTAAATTCATTTCAAACCCTTCTGTTGAAAAGACATTTAATGCAAAAAAAATAAATATTAATCCAAAATAGAAAGGTTCTGTAGCCAATAGATAAATTCCGAAAACTCCTAATGTGCTTCCAAAAATTTTTTGCATTAATAATATTTCCTTTAAATGAATCATGTTTCTCATAGATTTCTTAACATAATCGCTATCGTTCTGGCACTACAGCGGGTTTGGGATTAAATCAAGACCTATTTTCGGTTTTGCCAAATCATCCCAAATACAAAACTAATTTTAAATTAAGCCTAATACCCAAATTGCCTGTAGCGTGTGTTGGCGAATGGTTCTTTTTGCATTTAAATTTTTCAAATATTAGTTTTAATTTCGGTACTTATTTCATCATAAAGTTCCTTATCAAAATTCCAAACCTTGCACAGATTTGAATAGCTTGAATTTACAAACCTTAAATGAATTTTACTTTTTACAATTTCAATTTCAGCACAATCGTTATTTTCAGAATATGTTATTTTGTGTTCAATTTCATTTTCGGTTATAAATTTTGTGAATTCTTTAAAATTTGATAAATGCCCAATTCTGTATTTTTTATTTTGTATTTCTATGTTATATAATTTCTTTTGTTCATATTCAAAATCATAAAGAATTCCGACAACAATGTTTTTCAATACTGTTATTTGAAAGTCTTCGTTTTTAAATTTTAAATTAAACAAAGATGGAATATCTCCTTCCTCTTCTGTTATGTTTTCAAGTTTTAATTTTGAGTTTATTAAATTAGCTCCAATTCTTAAATCTCCAATTTGACCATTAAATATAAGTTCTGAAAACATTTTGTTTTTTTTAAGATTTTTTGGGAACTATCCGCTAACTTTCTCGCACTACAGCGGGTTTGGGATTAAATCAAGACCTATTTACGAATTTATCAAATCATTCCAAATACAAAACCAACTTTACATTAAGCCAAATGGCCAAATCCGTTGTTATGGCTGTTATGCACAGTCATTTAATCGATTGGACTTTCAGTTATAAATTCTAAAAATTCTTTTCCAAAGGTTGTTGTTCTCGGAACCATTAAACCTGAGCCTGTCATTGTAGTATGTAAACCGCTAGTTTTATGTAAACCTGCTCGTGACAAATCATCCCAAATTAAATCATACAATTCTCTTTTTCCTTTTAATTCAGGATATACTTCTTCCAAAACATTTGATAAACTGGCAGCCATATAATTAGGCAAACTCTTTCCATTTTTCTTAAACCAATTTTCTGGATTGTCAAATAATTTCAAGATTTTAATGTGCCAAACTGTGAAAGTAGAAATAAAGTTTAGAAAAATTTGCACTTCAGTTATGTTTGGATTTTCTTCAACGGCGCTATTCAAAATTACGTTTTTGAAATATTGTATTTTCTCTTTTTCGCTTGTTCGAAGTGCCAACTGTGTAGTTTGCAAAACAACGTCTATAAACACATCATTATTTGCTAATTTAATCAAATCAAGTTCTTCTTTCTGTTCAAGTTGTTTTAGTTTTTCGCCTATTTCAATCATCCATTCATTTCTCCTTTTTTCTAATGGAGGAGTGATTAATAATTGTAAAAGCTCTGACGCTGTAGCACCGACAACAGGAATAGAACCAAGAACTGCCTTTGCTACACCATATGCAATGTCATCTTTAGTTTCTTTTTTCATTTCTAGGTTTCTTTATGATTGTGCATAACGTTATCGCGCAACAAACAGTTTGGGATTAAATCATCGTTATCTTTCGGATTTGCCAAATCTTCCAAATACAAACCAATTTTTCGATTAAGCCTAATACCCAAATTGCTTGTAGCGTGTGTTATAGGCTGTTTTTTCTACTTCCAAAACTTCCACCAATTTTTTTTCTCAATTTTCTGATTTATTTCCGATTCAATTTCATTACTAGTTGTCAAATCAATTGTTAAACTTCCAATTGAATCAACATCCCAAATGGTTACAGTTTTAATGTTAATTGAATTTAAATTTAAAAATGTTTCAATTTTTTGATCTAAATAATCATCATTTGTGTCTTCTTCTCTATTTGTTCTCGATAATGGAATAATTGATTTATCATCATTTTCAATCCTCTTCATTCTGTCAGCAAGTAATTTCAAAATATTTTCAGAATAACTTGAACTTGCATTTTCGGGAACATTATAATCTTTATCAAAGTGGAAATAATCACTAACTAATATTGAGAAAAATTGATTATCACGTTTGTCGTAATAAAACAGTTCAGATAATCTTTCACTTGGTTGAAAAAGACCAATTTTTATCCAATTATATATTTGTTCTTCAGATGTTTGTTCTATTTCCATTGTTTTTTTCAAAATAGCCTATAACTACTAAATATATGCCATGAAACAAATCCAATCTATCCTAACATCGATCGCTTCATACCATTTCAATAGCTCTTATTCCTACGAATATAACTACAATAATTATAGTAAAAAATTAAAAACCTATAAAAAACAAATAAATCTGTTATCTGGTTTAAAAAGCAAAAAAAATAGCCCAAAGAAGTATCCTTGGGCTATTAATATTAACAAAAAAACCACTTCTTTACAAAGTGGTTTTCTATTCTTATTTCTCTCTAATATAAATATCGATTGGTACTCCTGAAAAATCCCAATTTTCTCTAATTTTATTTTCAAGATAACGTTTGTACGGTTCCTTAACATATTGTGGCATGTTGGCAAAAAATACAAACTGAGGCGTTTGTGTAGGCAACTGCATGCAATATTTAATTTTTACATATTTCCCTTTGGTAGCTGGTGGCGGATAGGCCTCAATTACCTTAAGCATGAATTCGTTAAATTTAGAAGTCGCAATACGCTGCTGTCTGTTTTCGTACACTTTTACCGTAGCTTCTAATGCTTTTAGCAAACGCTGCTTGGTCAAAGCCGAAACAAAAAGAATAGGCACATCCGTAAACGGCATTAATTCTTTCTTGATTTTCTCTTCGTAATCGCGGGTTGACATGGTATCTTTTTCAACCAAATCCCATTTGTTTACCAAGATTACAACACCTTTGCGGTTTTTTTCGGCCAACCAAAAAATACTTTGGTCTTGTCCTTCAAATCCACGTGTCGCATCAATAACAAGTATACAAATATCAGCATGCTCAATAGCACGCACAGAACGCATTACCGAGTAAAATTCTAAATCTTCTTTTACCTTAGCCTTACGACGAATTCCCGCAGTATCAACCAAGTTAAATTCAAACCCAAAACGGTCAAACTTCGTATCAATAGCATCACGCGTAGTACCCGCAATGTCTGTAACCATAAAACGTTCTTTACCAATCAAGGCATTGATAAAACTTGATTTACCAGCATTTGGTCGCCCAACTACTGCAAAACGAGGCAATACCACTTCCTCTTGAACAGGTTCTGGTTTTACTGGGAAAGCATCAATTAAAGCATCTAATAAATCTCCTGTTCCACTACCTGATATACTCGCAAAAGTATAGTATTCACCCAAACCTAAGTTGTAAAACTCTAGGGCATCTTTCTCACGCATGGCGTTGTCAACCTTGTTTACCGCTAGCAAAACCGGCTTAGTCACTTTACGCAACAAGCGCGCCACAACATCATCCATAGGCGTAATGCCTTCCTCAACATCAACCACAAAAATGATGACATCGGCCTCATCAATAGCCAGTTCAACTTGCTTGCGGATCTCGCCCTCAAACACGTCATCAGAACCTTTTATGTATCCTCCTGTATCAATTACAGAAAATTCTTTTCCGTTCCACTCGCTTTTACCATAGTTTCTATCGCGGGTCACCCCAGATACTGAATCTACAATAGCTTCTCTTCTTTGTATCAGCCTATTAAAAAGGGTCGATTTCCCTACATTAGGTCTTCCTACTATCGCAACAATGTTATTCATAATATAATTTGAAAATTCGTTTTTCCGAAACCTTATTTTTCCGTTTCGGGTGGCAAAGGTAGTGTTTAAAAGCGTGATTATCAATTTTTTTCGAATATTAGCAACAATAGCAAAACCTAACCACCTCATCTTCAAAACAAAACTCACAACGGCACCACTAGCCTTTGTATTTATTCGTTCTTCGAATATTCTAAAATATCGCCTGGCTGGCAATCTAAGGCTTTACAAATAGCCTCCAAAGTACTAAACCGAACCGCCTTAGCCTTTCCTGTTTTCAAGATGGATAAATTTGACAAGGTTAAATCTACCTTCTCCGAGAGCTCGTTCAATGACATCTTGCGCTTGGCCATCATCACATCTAGGTTTACAATTATTGCCATAACTTAAATGGTTAGTTCGTTTTCTTGCTGCATTTCGATTCCCTTTTTTATAATTTGCCCAATTACCAATAAAATGACACTCGTAAACCACCACACATCGCCACCTCCAAAACTCAAATCGGCAATGTTAGGCATTTGTAGTCCGTCTTCAATCAAATTCTTTGTAAAGCCTGCTCCCCACAATGAAAACAACCCAATTCCAAAAGAAATAATAGCCACCAAATCTATAAATTTTTTCAGAGAATCATTAAACGGCTGTTCCAAATCAATTTTTTTACTGTGGAAAACAAGTACAATAGTGTAAAACAATACCGCTTTCAACACCGTAACAATGCACATTAAAACAGTCAAAGTCACATAATGCGACTGGTTGAAATGATACAAAGCTGCCAAATCAACTTCTGTCCAAAACTTACTTGCCCCAGCAGGATTGAGCAGCAACGTAAAAACAGTATTAAAAATAAAGCCACCCGCCTGGATGCAAAGCCCCACAAAAATAATCCAAGATACCACTTGCACTACTTTAAAAACAAAATTGGTTTTTCTAGACATGATACAAAGTATTTAAAATTAAAATACAAATATATCAATATTTATTGAAAAACAATAAATATACATCATTTATCAAAATATTTTTATCGCTTTTAAACTTATCAGGAGCTTTTCCAGCGCTACAATACAACTCCTCGCGCCTCAAGGAGCTGTTGCAAAGCCCGTGCAGGAGCTTCCTTTGGTCGCTCTATACGAGCAGCAACAGCATCCTTTTTTCGCTGCGGGGTTTTCTTTTCGTTCTGGGCTAAAAAAAAATCAGTACAGGAGACTAACTCTAGTACTGATTTCAATGTTTTCTGCTTTAATAATCTTGAGTTTTTAAACTACAATTTATTTTACAGCTAAGCTAAATTACCATTAGCCTAATGCTCGAGCTCATTGTTGCTGATAAACTTCATTTATTTTATTTCATTTCTTTTTATGTCGAAGTATCTTGCGAAGTCTGTAATTGGCTGACCATTTTTATCAAACCGAATTATTATTTTATCTCCTATAATTGAAACTGTATCAGGAATAAAATTGTTATCATCACGCTTGTCCTTGAATATTATTTTGTCACCAATAAGTTGATAGTTTCCTTTATAAATTTTCTCACTTAATAAATTTGAGGATTCCATTTCAAATTTTTTGTCATCTCGAAGCGTCAAACGCATAGCACTTTGGTCATCAATTAGAGTTGCTTCTAATATTCTTTTGCTCTTAAAAATTTCAGAATTCAGTAATTCAGAGCTTAAAAATATTCCAAATATTACAACTCCAATGAAAATCCCTAATCTATTTTTCTTTAAGATTGCCAACACGAAAAAACTAATTGAACAAAAACCAAAGAAAGCAGGAGGTATCAAGTAAAATATCGATAAATATCCCGAAAGAAAATCACTAAGAAAATAAGTTACTAAAAAAAGAAGGCCAATTAGTACAGTAAACAAGTGAATTTTAAGTTTCATAAATGTTCTATTCTTTTCGAAAATACCTTTAAGACATTGTATTTGACTGAATACTAAAAAGCTAAAATCAATTCACATTTCACTATTCACTAATCACCATTCACTTCTCACTACTGATTTTAATGTTTTGCTACTAGCCGAACTTGAGGACTAAATTGAGATTTATTTTTCAGATTTGCTGAATCTCCCAAATACAAAGTTAAATTCCAATTAAACGAAATTCCCAAATCTGTTGTGACTGTTATGTGATGCCTTTTTTATATCTAAATAACCCAAGTAAAAAGATTATCGTCACGAATCCTAAACTGCCGAAAATATTTTGAAAAAATTCGTTATCTATATTTTGGTTAGTTTCATTTTCATCGAAAATTAATCCCCAATTATCTGTTTTTAAATAATATAAATTTATAACTTTTCGAGATGCATTCAAGTTAAATTTATCTTCTAATTTAATTTTTAGAATTGCATCAGGTTTTTGATTTATGACATGATCCGTTAACTCTCTCTTTATCGATTTCTCAACGGCAAATAGGCATTTATATTTAGATGTATGAAGTAAGAAACGATTAGAATCTCGACCACCTGCAGGCTTTTCACTTCCAACGATTTTTACGTTTAATTCTAAAAGTTGATTTTCGGTTGTTGGAATTGGCTTAAAAATAAAGTAATAAATTAAAAATAAAACAAGTATAGTCATGTACATTAGAATCCAAGTATATAACTTTTTTATTTTTGGGTCAATATTGTTCATTTACTACAATTCTCTTAAGGGTATCATATAATTTTCCTACACTAAACACAGTTTAGAACCAAATTAAACCTGTTTTGGATTTATTGAATCTACTAAATACAAAAAAACTTTCAATTAAGCCTATTGCCCAAATTCATTGTAGCTGTTGGCAATAGTTCCAATTAGTTTATAATAAAACTTTTTGAAATCTTATCAAAAATTGATTTGTAAGTTTCAAATACTTCGGAAAAAACAGCCATTGTAAGAATATAAGTCTTGCCCTTTTTATAAGTAACAAATACATAATTATGCATTTGTTGACTTTTATCTTTGTGGTTAGAATGGGATTCAATTAACCATTTAAAAGGTTGACCTGAAATATCAGTATTACCATTTTTAAGGGATTTAAAATTTTCAGCTTCTCTTATTGAATCTACTAAACGTGTATAAGTTACATCTAAACTTGAATTTGGCGTATTTATAATATTAATGTTTATCGTGACTTGAGCTCTATCAGCTGAATTTTCAGGTTTCCGATATACAACTAATGCCAATTGAGGCATTTTTTCGTTTGGTAATACAACCCAAGCTTCTGGGAATTCAACTTTAAGATTATCATTTTTAAATTCCGCGAATGTTTGAGAAAAGGAATTTATTGAAATTAAAAGAATAATTATAAGTGTATTTTTTTTCATGATAGTTAATTTTGTCATTAAATTTTCTAATTCCCCCGATTTTTAGAGAATTCCAACTAAAGTTTTATTAATACCCTGTAAATCAATATTTAAAAAAATATTTTTTCTTATTAATCCCTTTCATTTTTCCACTTTCCGCCGTTAGCTTAATAGGTCAGGACGGGAGTCTAGGGGGAATGACACACATCTCTTGTAATTGAATGAAAACTAAAAAAACCAGTCACTTCACTTCTCCCTACTGATTTTAATGTTTTGCTACTGGCCGAACTTGAGGACTAAATTGAGATTTATTTTTCGGATTTGCTGAATCTATCAAATACAAAACCAAACCCCCATTAAGACTAATACCAAAATCCGTTGCTATAGCTTTTACAAGTACTACTAACTAATATTCTCCGAAAAAACCAAGCTCTTTTCTTAACTCATTCAATTCTTTTGTTGCTTTTTCATTAAACAATTCCCCAAGTGCGCCCTCAACGGTTTCTGCAGTTGAATGAAGTTGAGCACAACTCAAACAAATTTGTGTTTGACCTATAACTTTATTGTCTTTAAAATAGATGAATCCCAGTCTAGGTTCATAGCAACCAACAATTTTGGGATTTATATAAGTGCTTTTATTTCCAAGAATTGAATTAAGTTTTAAAAATTGGTTTTTATTGAGTTTTTTCTTTTGGATAATTGTATTTATAAATTCGCCTTTTTCATTTATTGGATAATAAAAATGCTCGCCTTCAAAACCAACATAATCAATTCCAATAACTGAATCACAAACAAATCCTTTTTGGTGAGATAAAAGTGGATTTATTGCCATTGTGTTTGTATTGTTAGTTAACCAATGGACTTTTACTTTTTTTCCTTTTGGAGGCAATTTAGGATATTGATTTTCGATTTCAACATTCTTTTTACAAGAAATTGCAAACAACGAAATAAATAAGAAAAACTTTAATGGATGCATCCGTCTTTATTTAATATTATTTAGAACCATTGTATTCGAATGAAAACTAAAAAAATCCGTTTAATTACATTTTCGCTTCTCACTTTTCACTTCTCACCACTCACCTTTCACTCCCAACTATTCACTATTGATTATACCCAAAACGCTTCAACATATTCGCGTTACTTCTCCAGTTTTTGTTCACTTTTACGTAAAGCTCAATGTGAATTTGTTTTCCAAAGAATTTCTCTAAATCTTCACGCGCCTCAGTTCCTACCTTTTTTAAAGCGGCACCTTTATGACCAATCACAATTCCTTTTTGAGTTTCGCGTTCCACCATAATCAAAGAACGAATGCGAATGATATTATCGTCTTCAAAAAATTCTTCGGTAACAATTTCAACTGCGTACGGAATCTCTTTGCTGTAATTCAACAAGATTTTTTCACGAATGGTTTCATTCACAAAAAAACGTTCTGGCTTATCCGTCAACTGATCTTTTGGATAATACGCTGGCGACTCCGGCAAAAGTGTAATAATTCTTTGAAAAACTTCAGGAACATTAAAATTTTGCAAGGCTGATATTGGATATATTTCAGCATTCGGAACTTTCTCTGTCCAAAAAGCTACTTGTTGCTCTAATTGTTCTTGGTTCGAATTGTCAATTTTATTAAGCAATAGCAAAACCGGAATTTTCGAGTGGATGATTTTATTAAAAAACGCTTCGTCTTTAAGTTCCTGCTCCCCTATTTCGACCATGTAAATCAAGACATCAGCATCTTCAAAAGCTGATTTTACGAAGTTCATCATCGATTCCTGCATTTCGTACGCTGGCTTAATGATTCCTGGCGTATCCGATAAGATCATTTGAAAATCCTCACCGTTTACAATACCTAGAATTCTATGACGAGTTGTTTGTGCTTTTGATGTAATAATTGATAATCGCTCTCCAACAAAGGCATTCATTAATGTTGATTTACCAACATTTGGATTCCCTATGATGTTTACAAAACCTGCTTTATGTGACATTTGTAGTAAAATTTATGTCACAAAGGTAGTCATATCAAGTGAATAGACGAAATAAAACATTTTTTTAAAATAATGTTGTGAAATGCAGAAATTGATTGTATCTTTGCACCCGAAACAACGCGGAATAGAGCAGTAATGCTTTCGTAGGGTTTCATATCCGCCACGGCGGACACAGCTTCTGAAACATTGATTAAAAATATATCGCGGGATAGAGCAGTAGGCAGCTCGTCGGGCTCATAACCCGAAGGTCACAGGTTCGAGTCCTGTTCCCGCTACTAAGTAGCCTTATTGAAAGTACAAACGCACATCGCGGGATAGAGCAGTAGGCAGCTCGTCGGGCTCATAACCCGAAGGTCACAGGTTCGAGTCCTGTTCCCGCTACTAGAAAGCTTCAGAGAAATCTGAAGCTTTTTTTGTTTTTAAAAACTTTGCATCATGGATGAATTTGGGACCAATCCTAAAATCTGTGGATTAGCAAAATTAAAAAGACTTTTATTTACTCTTCTTAGAAAAATCATTTCTTTTTCGCCATCAAAAACCCACAATAACTTACATAATAGCTAAGGAATTTTAATATATTTGAGTAAATATGTTAAAGATGACAAGTCAAGAATTAGGAAGCAGCTTTGAAATAATAACTAAAGATTTTTTTGTTTGGTTATTAGAAAATATTGGCTTTACAATAACAAAAGCAAGAGTTCAAAAAGCTGGCTCACAGAATGGATTTGATATTTTAATTATCATTTCAAAAGATTATGTAGAGAATAAAATTTTTATTGAATGTAAAAATTATGAATCTGATATATCGATTGGTAATATTTTAAAAAAAGGTCTGAATTTAGAATCCAATTATACTCTTGATGAGAATGATTTATTTATAGCAATAAATCCAAGATCGAGCTTTAGCAATGAGGATAATTCCGAAAAACTATCTCCTATTTTAAGTGACAAATTTAAGTTTAGTTATTATGCATTAGACATTACAAATGGTGTAAAAGAATTATTTGCCATAAATAATCAGTTCTTTAAATTAATTTATCAAAAAGAAGTTGATTTTGAAATTAATGAAGAAAAAGAAATAAATAGATTTAAGAATATTATTTTTTCAAGAAAACCATTCAAAAAAATTATAATAAAAGATTTCGATAAAATTAAATTTATTGGTGATATAAATTTAGAAGAAAATCATATTGAAAGATATTTTTCTGAAGAAGTAAATAATAAAAATTCATTTTTAAGGAATGAAAAAAAAGAGAATTTAACGCTTTCAAAAATACTAGAAAAAGAAGATAAAATATTTATTATCGGAAACCCAGGTATTGGTAAATCTACTGAACTTAAAAAATTTGCACTTCAAAATTGGATAACCGACGAAACAGAAAACTTTGTTCCAATATTTAAAAGTTTAAAAAACTTCACAAATACGGATTCAATTACGGACTATTTACCTACAGGATGGAAAGAACTTAATAAAGTTTTTTTATTTTGGATGGCATAGATGAAATTTCAGATATTGAATATTTCAAATCAAAACTAGAAAACTTTATAAATCAAAACATTGATAATCAGAAAAAATATAAATACATAATAAGCTGCAGAACCAATGTATATGAAAGTATCGTAAAAGGCATCTCAAATTTTAAAGTCTATTATTTGAAGGATTTAAATTATTATGAAAGTCTTGATTTATTAAAAACCAAATGTGGAGATATTGTTGACACTTTAGATTTTCATACAAGATTAAATAATTTTTTAAAAACCCCTTTCCAGTTAGAGATTTTGGCTAATTTCATTAATGATAAAAAAGAAATTCCTAAAAATACTACTATTTTGTGGGAAACCTATATTAACAATAGATTTTCTCACGATAAAGATGAAAAATTAAAGAAAATAAGTTTAAACGTACCTGCGTTAAAAAAATGGTCGAAGAAAATTTCATTAATCAATGAGTTGATGAAAAGTAACATTATTGATGAGGATAATCTTTACACATCAATTAATGAAGACACAAAAGAATTTGAAGATTTTAAAAAAAATCCATTAATTAATAAATTAGTTAATGAGGAGGAATATTTTTTTGAGCATAGAAATATTCAAGAATATTTTGCGGCATTAGCATTAAGTAATTTATCATTTTCGACAATAAAAGAATTTATAGTTATTGAGAAAGGAATAAACAAAACTCATCCTTCATTATTCAATACGATCACATTTCTGATAAATATTATTGATTCTAATAAATATGATGAACTCGTACAATGGTTGATTGACAATGAATCTGAATTATTATTTAAAGCGGACTCTAATAGAATGGAAAGTTTTAGAGTTCGTGTTTTTCAACATTACTTTCAATCAGAATGTATTGAAAAGAAATTTTGGATTAGCAGTAATAGAACTTTTTCAGTTAAGGAAATTGCAGAATTTGGAAATTGTGAAACTAATTTTGATTACTTAGTTTATTTTATCAACGAAATTAAACCTCATTTTAGGGTAATTATATCAGCACTAGATTTATTAAGTCATTTTACAATTCCTGCAATTAAAAAAGAAAAACTTAAAGATGATTTTTTCATTTTATTACAGAATTCCCAAAATTCTGAAATGGTAAAATCTCATATTTTAGACTGCATTTGTGACCAAAAGCTTTGCGAAGACAATGAGTATTTGAATAAAATATTTGAATTATTTAAAAACGAAACTAGTAAAGAGATTAATATAGCCTTACTTTCATTAATCGAAGATTACGAAAACATTGATGATTTCTTTTGGTACATCAAACCTGAATTTTTGAGAGATCGAAGAATTGTAGAAAGAGCAGTTAAAGACGAAGTAATGCGTGGAACAAGTTTGAAATTAGAAAAAATAATTATTAAACTAAACGAACCAGCTAACTTTATTGATTTAGCCAAATATTATTTTGATGAAACACAAAATAATTATAGTGATGATCGATTTACAGAGGAAATTATTCAAAGATGTCTTTATTTTGAAAATTTAGATGAAACCTTTTTAGTTATGCTACTTTCTTCTTTTGATGAAGAAACAAAATATTATCTTAAAGAGGATGTATTAAAAAAATTGATTTTAAAAAGTAGAAAATCAAGTAAAATAAAAGCATTTGAATGTTTAATTTCAAAATATACGTACAATAATTTGGGGTACTTTTTAGCATCTATTACAGATGAACAAACAATAGATCTTGTGATTGATAATTTTGTAAATGGCTCAATTGAAAGCGCGAATTTGGATTTTTACAGAAATGTTATAGCAAATCACGGCAATCGAAAACTAGCAGAACAATTTAATAATTCTATGATAGAAAAAGGCTTTGAATTCGTTGAACCCTTTTTATATCCTAAAGAATTTGAAATGCTGAAAACAAAATTCAAGAAAAATCCTCAAGAGAATTTTGATATATTATTTGATAAACCAAAATTACTTTCCAAAATTGAAACTATTTTTCTAGAATATGGAACACCAATTAATTCAAATAAAATCAAGGACATTGACAAGGAATGGTATAGAAAAAATGGGTTTAGTAATAAAATAGATTGTTCAAATGTCTTATTAAGAAAGATTGTTCATAAAAAAAGAGTTGATTTAGAATTTAAAGATATTGAACATATTTTAGAAGATGAACTAATAATTATTAATGAAATCAAATTACAAATTCAAGCTTTAAACAATTCAAACAACAATTTCACAATAAGCAAAGAGCAAGAAGCTTTTATATATAGCTGGTACAGAAAAGCGTCTAATGAAATTCGGTTTGATAAAATAATGGGGTATATTTCTATAAATAATTTCAATTTACTAGAGGACTATGTCAAGCTAAAAACGATATTATTTTTTTTAACTAAATTTAATTTTGATTTATCACAGGAATTTCTTCTAAATTGCATTGAGTTTTTTGATGTTGATAAATCTAATCAAGAAGATAATAATTTAGAATCATTGAAGATTAAAATTAATAACGAAGAACTTTTTAATAAAAGAATTATAGAGAATCTTAATAACAAAAAGTTGTTTTCTTTCATATTGCATAAACACATACAATATGCATTAGATAATAATCTAACTAAAACATTTCCAAAAATTAGAGAATACTTTCTGATGGAAGAATATGGAGGGAATATTGACAAAAAGCTTGAGCAATATATTAGCTTGACCAATGATATTGCACTATTAAAAGAACTTTGTATTGAAATTAAAAGCCATAATTGCTGGACTTCGCTCAAACTTCTAATGAATTCAAAAATTGAGAAAAATTTCTGTGAGGAAAAAGCCGTACAGTATCTGAATTTAGAAATAGATGATGAAAAAAATTATTACTATTCAAGCGCATTAGCCATTTTATTTGAATTAAATTCATCACAAGCTCTAAAATATGTTTTCTCATTTTTAGATTTATATAAATCACCTTCATTAAATCAGAGTTCCTACACTAATTATGATATCATTGAAGACTATAGTTTCTTAAATAAATTGTTCAACAAAATTTATGCAGGAGATAGAGATGCAATAGGATTTAGCGGATTAGGTGATTTTATGACAACCTATGTATCAAATTTATCAAAGAAAAAAGAAAGCTACAATTCAACACAAACTGAGTTGCAAAGCATTAAAAACAGATTTGAAAAATTAAATAATGATAATGAATTATACTATGTTAATCAGTTAATAGATAATTCTAAAAAAAGTTACATAAATTCCCAATCTAAAGCTCTTAACTTTAATGAGGCACTATTAAAAGTTGAAGAAATAATAAAATAAAATTATCATTTTTCCGCTACTAGAAAAGCTTCAGAGAAATCTGCAGCTTTTCTAGTATACCTTAGATTCAATAAAGCTTAATCAGATTACGAGTGCGAGGCTGGATATATTCTCCACAGCTTTTGATATCACACTTTTCTGAGTGAGCGGGAACTATTACGAAAACACCACTTGAAAAAGCTGGTGTTTTTGCTTTTTAAAAACCTGCAATCACGCTGATTTACTACACTTTAAACCCAAAATTTGATTCTCTAAAAAAAAATTTAAAAAAAAATGCTTTTTTGAGGTAACAATTAATCTAGTACTGTATCAAAAGATAAACTTTAAAAAAACACATCTTATGAAAACGAAATCTATTTTAATTATTGCATTTATCTTTTTGATCTCAAAATCTGTTTTTGCTCAAACCGCCTTCAAAGTAGAGGTAAAAGGAAAAGGAACTCCTGTAATGTTGTTTCCTGGTTTTGGCTGCACCGGAGAAGTTTGGAATGAAACAGTGACCGAACTTTCTAAAACTAACGAATGTCATATTTTTACTTTTGCGGGATTTGGGAATGTCCCACCAATTGAAACTCCTTGGTTGGCTACCATCAAAGATCAGGTCATATCTTATGTAAAAACAAAAAAAATTAAGAATGCTACATTAATTGGTCATAGTTTAGGAGGAACTTTAAGTTTGTGGTTAGCCTCTCAGGAAACCAATTTGTTCAAAAAATTAATTATTGTTGATGCTTTGCCTGCAACTGCCGCATTAATGATTCCTAACTACAAAGGAGAAATTATACCGTATGACAATCCGCAAAGTAAAATGATGCTTAATATGGACCAAAAAGCTTTTGATGGAATGAATTCGCAGTCAACTTCTTTTATGTGCATGAACAAAGAAAAACAAAAAACTATCAATAAATGGATGCGTCTAGTGGATCGAAAAACTTACGTTCACGGTTATATTGACATGCTAAATTTAGACCTGCGAAAAGAAATTTCTAAAATTAAAATTCCTGTTGTAATTTTAGCTGCTTCAAATCCAGATCTTACTACAGTACAAAACACCTATAAAGCCCAGTATGAAAACCTGCCTTCTGTTAAAATTCAGTATGCAGCAAACTCCGCTCATTTTGTTATGTACGATCAACCGGAATGGTTTATGGATAAAGTAAAACTTGAATTAAAATAAGGTGGCTAAAAAAGAACTATTCGACGAGATTTATTACAAGCATTACAATAAAGTGTTTCGATTGTGCAAAGGATATTTTTGTGGCGATAGCGCATTAGCCTCTGATGCCACTCAGGAAATCTTCATCAAAGTCTGGGAGAAGTTAGACACTTTTAGAAATGAATCCAGTATCAGCACTTGGATTTACAGAATTGCAGTAAACACTTGCCTTCTCTATTTAAGAAAATCATCTACAAAGAAAGAAATCAGAACCGATATTCTGCCTCAGGTTGTTGCAGAAACCTATTCGAGCGAAAAAGATGAGCAGCTTAGACAAATGTATCAATGCATACAAAAATTGGAAGAAACGAACAAGATGATCATCCTGATGACTTTAGACGGTTTAGAATATCAGGAAATATCCGAAGTAATCGGGATAACCGAAGAAACCCTTCGTGTTAGAATTCATAGAATCAAAAAAAGTTTAACTCAATGTGTACAAAATGAAAACATTTGAAGAATTACAAAATATCTGGGATCAGCAGACAGCATCTGAATCACAACCAACTTCCACCGAAATTATAAAAAAAGCGGAGTCCCATACTAAAAAAATTAAACGCAGTCATTTGTGGACTAGAATAATTTTATGCTTGACTTCTATAATATTAATCTCTTATTATATTTGGGCTGGCGCTTATAGAAACATACAGTTTAGTATTGGCTTGTGCATTATGATTGCCATGCTTGTGAGCCGTGTAGCCTTAGAATGGATCAGTGTGAAAAAGCTAGCCAATTTAAATACTGATCTCTCATTAATAGAATACAGCAAACTAGCTCATCAGTTTTATACTTGGAGAAAAAAAATACATTACATCCTTACTCCTATTATTTACCTCACGTATACTGCTGGATTTACATTGCTTTTACCAGTTTTTAAAACCATTTTCTCAAGAGGCTTTTATCTTTACATTCTATTAAGCGGATATATTTTTTTATTTCTATTTGCATTTTTTATGATACGATTCATCCAAAAGGAAATAAAGCTTTTGCACTTCTTGAAAAACATTTCGTAAAAAACAATTGGTAGCTATTGTACCGTTTACCATTACTAGAAAAGCTTCAGAGAAATCTGGAGCTTTTTTTTCAACTTTTTCTAAATTCTATTATTCTGAGTTCAATGCAAAAAATTGGGATTAGGTAAAAGATTATATCATCTCAATAAGAATTCTGACCCTTTCAAAATATAATCTAAACGCTTTTATTTCCTTGCTTTCTAAGCTGTATAAAAAACTTAAAAAGAAATTAACAAAAGTGTCTCATGACCACAGCTGCCCAAAGTATTTCAAAACAAACCATTCTTAAAAACCTCATTTTGCTTTGCGAATGTCTCTTACTTCGCGCCATTTTATTTTGTGTTGCACCACAGATTCGTAGATTATGGTATTATTCAATCTGCGAATCTGTGGTTATCTTAGATTTAATAATGCTTGATTCAGATTGAGGGTGCGAAGTCGGAGACAATCTCATAGTTTTTGATAAGCCACTTTTCTGAGACAGCGGGGACGACTAATAAAACACCACTTGAAAAAGCTGGTGTTTATTGTTTCAGACTACTTTAAAAACTAGAGATCAAGAACTATTATATAAAAGCTTCTAAAAATCTCCCTCTTTATAAAGACTTTTATCAATTACATGCCAAAATAAATTTAAAATCAACAAAGAAACTAATGGCGTGTATTTTAAAACTACACCATAAAAAAACCTGCAATTAATTACAGGTTTAATTCAACTACTTTATTTAATTTAATTTAAAACCAACTAACTTCTAATTTAAAATTTAATCTTCTGAAACGATTGCAGAATTCCTGTCGGAAACTACAGTTAGAGCCACGGCCAAACCTTTTTCATTTAACATTGTCATATTCATGATATCAAGAACTGCTAAATCTTTGGATACAAACCCATTAAATTTATTATACGATAAATTCATTTCTTTTAAATTGTGTAATTTTCTTAATTCCATAGGAACATGACCATTCATATTATTATCAAATAAACTTAAGTTTTCTAAAAAAACCATATTTTCAATCTCTTTACTCAAGCTTCCTACTAAATTATTACTGTTGAGCATTAAGGTTTTTAAAGCTTTTAACTCGTATAATGATGAAGGAATTTCACCTGTAAGTTCATTATTAAATAACGATAAAGTTTCTAGTCCTTGTAATTGCCCTAATCGTACAGGAAGATTTCCAGATAAGTTATTCATGTATAATTCTAGAGCATTCAAACTTTCTAATTGACATAAAGAAGTTGGTATTGGTCCAAATAATTGATTGAAAGAAAGATTCAAAATTCGTAATAATTTCAATTTTCCCAATGATTGAGGTATATCGCCAGTAAGTTGATTTTTGTGTAAATTTAGAAGCTGTAAATTTACTAAATTCGAAATTTCACTAGGAATCTTTCCCGTTAAATTATTATCTGATAAGTCTAAAGCAATTACTTTATTATCTTGAATTTTTACACCATACCAAGACGACTCTGAAGCGTTTAGGTCCCACTTCACTTTCCATTGTGAGCCTCCTGTAGCATGATAAAATTTTACCAAAGCCTCTTTTTCTTTAAGAGAAATTGCAGCAAAAATTACATTACTGCTCAACAGAATCAAAAATAATAGTAAAGCTTTTTTCATGTCCTAAAAATTATATTACTTATTAACATAAAATTAGTTTTTTTACAGCTTAAAATCAAATAAAATCGACGAAATACATGTTTTTGTATTATTAAGAATATAAATTCTTACTTTTTTCGCACTTTTGACTTGGATGTTGTAATTTATAACTGCTCAATCGAAAAATCAAATCAAGAAAACTTGATTCAAGATCATTACTAAAATATAAAATCCTAGTATTCAACAAAATAAAAAATTACCTTTTGAATAATTACAAAATTGTATTTATGGCCGTGGCAAGTTGAATATCTTTGATTGTTACTCCGCCTGCATCATGCGTACTCAGTTTAATATGTACTTTATTATAGGAATTTGACCAGTCAGGATGATGATTTACAGATTCAGACATAATACCTACTTGAACTACAAAACCCATAGCTTGAGTAAAATTTTTAAAAACATATTTTCTTTCTAATGTATTTTCAATAAAGTTCCAATCATGCAATGCAACTAGTTCTTTTTGAATCGTGGTTTCCGTATATGTTTTCATAATTGCTTTTTGATTTAAATATCTAAATGTATATTGATAAAGGTACAACTATTCTAAACCAATAAAGGATTATCGTTAAAACATGTTTTATGTATTTCATTTAAAACGAAACAAATTAATTATGAATTCCTGTTTCGAAATTTAGTTTTAAACATACCGCTGCTTTTAGAATAATACTTACATACATTTATGTGCATCATTAAACTTTAATGCCTAATTTTGTATAAATAGTAGTACTCAATTTGGATTCATCATATTCGTTCAAAATTTTCGACAATACCACATCTTTACCTGCAAATTGGGACACCCTTGCTAACGCAACTGTTTTTTTATCCAAAAAATACCTTCAAGTACTTGAAAATGCATGTCCTAAAAATATGCAATGCCATTTCATTGGTATCTTCAACCAAGATCACTTAATTGGGATTGCTATTTCTCAATTTATTGATTTAAATGCACTAGATAGCTTTGGGGAACGTGATAACAGCATCAAGAATAGGATACGGAATTTTGTTTTTAAAAAAATAGCTTCGCATGTATTGATTGTTGGCAACAATATGCTCACAGGCCAAAATTCATTTGCGTTAAGTTCAAATGCTAATCCTATAAAGGCAATTCAAACGTTACATGAATCGGTTCAAGAATTAAAAAATAAATTTGCACAAAAAGGTATAAAAATACATATTACGTCTTTTAAGGATTATAATTCCAAAGAATTCGAACTGTTTAGAATCCCCACTTTTAGAAATGATTTCAAGTTTTCTACACAGCCCAATATGATTTTTACAATTGATGATAATTGGCATCATGAAGAGGACTATATTAGTTCATTATCGAAAAAATACAGAGATCAATATAAAAGAGGTCGTAAAAGGGCAACTGGAATTGAAAAAAGAAAATTACCTCTAGAGGAAATCCTAGCCCTTGAAGACACTATCTACGAATTGTATCTTTATGTGGCTAAAAATGCTCCTTTTAATACTTTTTTTCTACCCAAAAATCATTTTAGTGTTTTTAAAGAGCAGTTTAAGGATAAATTTCTTTTTTATGGATATTTCTTGAACGGAAAACTCATTGGTTTCAACACATTAATAAAAAACGGATCTATTATGGATACTTATTTTTTAGGATATGATGAAACCATTCAACGAGAAAAAATGCTTTATTTGAATATGCTTTATGATATGATAGCCTATTCCATAAATAAAAAATTTAAATCAATTGTATTTGCCAGAACAGCATTAGAAATAAAAAGTTCAGTAGGTGCTAAACCGGAAAAAGTATTTGGTTTGATGCGCCATGAATCTTCTATATTTAATTTTTTATTACCAAAAGTATTCAGATACTTAGAACCCGAAACCATTTGGCAAGAGCGCAATCCATTTAAATAATTGAGAGATCTATATAAGGAATAGCCACTTTCATTTGTCCTTTAAGTATTTCAATATTTAATTTGGTTTCTTTACCACAGTACTCACCATCTATTTGAAAATCTGCAGGTACATTGAGTGAAATTTGAGCTTTATTTGTTGATATAATAGCAACATCCTCATCATTAAAAGGCATATTTCCCGTTATTATTTTACCCAACAAGAGTAAATCCATATTTTTCAACACTACCAATTCAAATTTCCCATCGTTCATTACTCCATGGGGATTTATAGTAACACCAGTACCATATTTTTGAGAATTAGCTATAACCACCATTCTAGCTTCAGTTACAATAGCTGGAAAATCTCCAGTGATAGTTGCAATAAAAGGATCATCAAGCTCCATTAATGTAGACACGGTTTGCAAAGCATAACCCCACATTCCTCTTACACTACTGCTTTCATAATTTTTTACCAATGCTGCATTAAGACCAATATCACTTAAATGAATACTTTTTTTTCCGTTGATTGAAATCATATCAATAGCTAAGTAATCATTCAAAAATGCAATTGATAGATTCTCCTCTACAGTTGTGGGTAAATTGAGATCAACAGCCAAACCATTGGCAGAGCCTGCTGGCAAAATGCCTAATATTACGTCCTCTTTTTCCATGGCTTCGGCAACCATTTTAATGGTACCATCACCACCTGCAACGATAATTCTTTCAGGCTTATAGTCAGTATATAAGTCTTTTATATTTTGAATATCGTTTTCACCAGTAGTAGTAAAAACTCTGATATTCAAATTTTCTTTTGCAGCAAATTGAGATACAGATTCTATCAAGGCTGATTTATCGATATCTCCAGAAATAGGATTTACAACAAATAAGATATTCTTTTTCAAATTTCTTTTCTTTTTTTCGATTAAAACCTCTACTTTAACTTTTTTCAAAATTACAAAATTTATGAAGCCTATTTTAAAATTATACCGTGGTTATGCAAATGAACAAGAACTAATTGTCATGGGGCATGTGTTTAAACCCACAACTAGAGAAGAGTATAATTTTCAAAAGAAAAACCTCAAAAATGCAACATCGGTAATCAAAATGTTTCAAATGAAAACACAAGCCAATGCTGATGTATATCTTGAACTTAACAATACTAAGATTCATACTAAAACGCTTGATGATGGCTATTTTAAGTTTTGTATTCCTCTAGATCCCAACAGCGATTATGGATGGATTGACTATGAAGTAAGCATGACTTATGAAAAAGAAACCATCATAAAAAAAGAAAGCTATATCAGGCCGCACAAAGGAAATTTAGGAATTATATCGGATATTGATGATACTTTTCTGGTTTCCTATACCTTCAATCCTTTATTGAAGTTGTATGTCCTTCTGTTTAAAAACATAAACAAACGCAAAATTTACGATGATGTAGTTACTCATTACCAAGCGTTGAGCACTGCGGGTAGAAATAACGAGTCCGAATTCAATGCTTTTTTTTATGTTTCCAGCAGTGAATGGAATTTATACCGTTTTATTATCAATTTTACGGCAATTCACAAACTTCCAAAAGCGGTGTTACTATTAAAAGACATTAAAAGTAGTTTAACCGATTTTTTTATGACGGGCAGAGGTGGTCACAATCACAAATTCGAAAAAATTAAACACATTCTTGAATTTTACCCCAATCTTGAATATGTACTGCTTGGTGATGACTCGCAGCACGATCCCTACTTATACGAATCTATTTGTAAAATATTTCCAGTAACAGTAAAAGCGGTTTACATCAGGCAAACAGGAAGTTCAAAAAAAGAAAAAGTTACTTCAGTTTTAAACAACTTAACTACACTTAACGTTGCTGTGTGCTATTTTAAGGAGAGTAGCGAGGCTATTTCTCATTCTAAATCAATTGGTATTATCAACTAAAAAAAAGAGCTCCAAAAGGAGCTCTAAGTAACATTATAAATTATCAATTTCTTCTTGAATTATTTCCCAGTCTAATAATAATTGATCTAGATCTGATTTCTTTTTATTATAAGCTGTAAAAAACTTAGCATCTTCAATATGTTTGTCATAATTAGAAGTAAGCATTTTATCATCCTGCTGAATGTCGCGTTCTAATTGCTTAATTTGACTTTCAATTTTACTCAATTTATTTTGAAGTGCTTTACCCTTTTTTTGATCTTCATAAGAGGTTTTATTACTTTCCTTAGGTGAGGTTGCCTTTTCAATATCTTTTTTCTCTACTTCGCGCATGTTTTCCAAATTGCGCTGTTCCAAGAAATAATTGATATCCCCTAAATACTCCTTAATTTTTTGATCTTTAAATTCATACACAATATTAGACATTCCTTGTAAAAAATCACGATCGTGAGATACCAATAATAAAGTGCCCCCAAATTTTTGTAAGGCTGCTTTTAAAACATTTTTAGACTTAATATCTAAGTGATTCGTAGGTTCATCCATCAACAACACATTGATTGGCTGTAACAATAATTTACAAAGCGCAAGACGGTTGCGTTCACCTCCTGAGAGTACTTTTACTTTTTTCTCCACATCGTCCCCTCTAAACAAAAAAGAACCCAACATATCCCTAACCTTCATACGGTTCGTATCTGCAGCAGCATCTTCCATAGTCTGCAACAATGTAATTTCACCATCAAGATATTCTGCCTGATTTTGAGCAAAATAACCCAATTGCACATTGTGACCTAATTTGATGTTTCCCTGATACTCAAATTCGTTTACGATTGCTTTAATGAATGTAGATTTACCTTGGCCATTTTGGCCTACAAAAGCTATTTTACTACCACGTTCTACTAATAAACTAATGTCTTTTAAAATAGTAGCGTCACCATAACTTTTGGTTACATCTTCGGCCTCAATAACAACTCTGCCCGGTTCTTTAGAAACTGGAAAAGAAATATTCATTACCGAATTATCATCTTCGTCAACCTCAATACGTTCAACTTTATCTAATTTTTTTATTAAAGACTGAGCCATCGATGCCTTAGAGGCTTTGGCTCGAAATTTTTCGATCAATTTTTCGGTCTCTTCAATTTTTTTGGCCTGATTTTTTTGAGTTGCCAATTGCTTTTCTCGAATTTCATGACGAAGTTCAAGATATTGTGAATACGGTTTATTAAAATCATAAGCCTTCCCTAGAGAAATCTCAATAGTTCTATTCGTAACGTTATCAAGAAACATTTTATCGTGAGAAACAATTACAACAACACCTGGATAATTTCTTAAAAAACTTTCTAACCAAATGATACTCTCGATATCTAAGTGATTCGTTGGCTCATCGAGTAACAATACATCATTCGCCTGAAGCAATAATTTGGCTAGTTCAATTCGCATTCTCCAACCTCCAGAAAAAGTTTCAGTTTGATTGTCAAAAACTTCTCTTTTAAAACCCAATCCCAACAAGATTTTTTCGGTGTCTCCCACATAATTATATCCTCCTAAAAGTTCAAATCGATGCGTGTAATCTGATAAATCTTCAATAATTTGGCTGTAAGCATCACTTTCATAATCTGTTCTAGTAACCAACAGATGGTTTATTTCTTCAAGCTTTTTTTCAACAATTTTAATTTCAGTAAAAGCTTCATACGCTTCTTCAAGAACTGTTCTTCCTTGCTCAAAATCAATATCTTGACGCAAAAATCCCATTCTAATGTCTTTCTCTTGTGAAATCACACCTGAATCTGGTGCAAAATCTCTTGCCAACATTTTAAGCATGGTAGACTTCCCCGCTCCATTTTTTCCAACAAGGCCTACTCTATCCCCAGCACCAAGACGAAAAGTAACTTCTTCAAACAAATAAGTACCACCAAAAGAAACAGATAAATTGTGTATATTAAGCATGTATTATGATTTATTTCCTTGATGAATGTGTAAATTTGTAACAACAAACACTGCTTTTCAAAAAGAAAAAATTAATTTTTTGCAAATGTTAAAAAAAGGATCCAAATTATATAGCATTTTAACAGGAACTTGTCCTAAATGCCAGAATGAGAGCATGTATTTGGAAAAAAATCCATTTCAATTGACAAAAATTCTAAAAATGAAAGAAAATTGTAGTCATTGTGGATTGCGCTATCAAATAGAACCTTCATTTTTTTATGGAGCCATGTATGTTAGTTACGGACTAAATGTTGCTTTAGGAATAGTAGCATTTATAGTCACATTTATTTTTTTTAAAACGAATTTAAAAATATCTTTCGCGGCTATTATAATTACCCTCGTTGTAACTTTTCCATTTGTCCTTAGATGGTCCAGAAATATATACATCAACATGTTTATATCTTACGATCCAAAAGCAACTAAAAACAAGAATTAAGAATAATATTTAGATTCATACCGTTTAATATCAATAACAGGATCAAAATTATTTTGATGCTCAATATGGTTATATAATTCTTGAGCCATTGTAGGCCCAAGCATTACTCCCCGTGTTCCAAGACCATTCAAAACATGAAAACGATTGTAATTAGGATGTGTACCAATGAGAGGTCTCCTATCCTTAACCGTTGGCCTAACTCCTGCAAAATGCGCCTCTATAGTAAAATCACAGGATAATATCTCTTTAATACGATCAATGAGTTCTGTTTTACCATCTTCTGTGGGAAAATCATCTTTCTCTCGCCAATTGTAAGTAGCTCCCACTTTGAATAAATCATTCCCTAAAGGCAAAATAAAAACACTGGTATTAATAATTACGTCTAGATCTAGATCACTTGCTTTTATAATAAATAGTTCTCCCTTAGTTCCATCCAAGGGTAAATAATTAAAATAAGGATTAGCATGTAACCCAAAACCTTCTGCAAATAGAATATGTCTTGCTTTTAAACCTTTATAAGAAACCCCATCTTGATCTTGAATTAATTCATTGTAATCAAAACTTTCTTGGATAAATACGTCTAGTTTTTTTAAATAAGAACAGAAAGATTCTAAAAAAGAAGCAGTGTCTACATAACCCGTTTGTAAAACTTCTCCATAACCAAAAGGAGCATCTATTCCATTTACATTTTTATAAATCAAATTAGTGGAAAGAAAAGGCTCTAAACCTTTTTTATCTGCCGCTAAAAACCAGTTATTTTGTTCTTCAACAGAATAAAACTTCCTTAAAATGGGAGTTTTAAAATCAAATTGTTTGTCAAGTTTTTTTTCTAAAATGGTATAAAATTCATTCATCACATTCAATTGTTGTTGCGCATTCCAGACTTCACTGAATCGCTTTAAAATAACAGGATTGTATAAGCCTCCTGCAATTTTAGATGAATTTTGAGAATTATTGTCATAAACCATAATAGATTTATGATTGCGCAATGCATATTCAGCAAATGACAAACCAGCCAAACCAGAACCAACTATAATATAATCTAACATTTAAATAAAATAAATTTTAAAGAAAAGGGATTCAAACAAAAAACTCTTACCACAAGGTAAGAGTTTTTTATGTTTATTGAAAACTACTAGTAGTTCCACATATCTGATTCAAAGTTTCGAATTTTATCTTTCACTCTTTCAGATTCTAATAATTGATTTTGAGCATTGTCTTTCATGTACTCATCAATTCTTCTGTCTCCGTATACATTTTCTTCTTTATAAATAAAGGCATTGAAACGTCTTGAGTTTAAAATTTGATCAAATGAAATTGGCAATGCAGAGTTTTTATCATTAAAAGCTTTAGCATCATGTAAAACCTCTCTAGCCGCTGGGAAAAAGATCCAAAACAATTCTATGTAATCTTTCTCGTCACTATTCATGGTGTAAACATCAGGAGTAACAGGACAAATACCTAACAAACGATACTTCAATTCACTTTGACGTTTGTCAAAATACCAATATCCTTTTATTTTGTATTGGGTTACATCTTGAGCAGCAAGATCTTGTCTTAAGATATACTCGTCAGAAACTTTGCTACCTGAGTTTATTTGCTCTCTACCTGCATCCGTTGTATCAATTCTTGTTAAAGATGCCTGAATATCCTGAAGCGATTTTTTAGTGTTAAAATAACTATCTGTATATACTTCAGTAATTTTTCCACTTTTAATAGCCTTAGACAAAACATCATACAAAGATCTTCTGTCATTACCTATGTTAGCAGTATCAATAGGAAAATACAAAGAAAAATTAATTTTTTCACTAAGATCTATAATTTCCCACGTTGTTTTACCCATCAACACGTCTCTATCGTGAACATAACCATAAGCAAGAGGCTTATCATTATCCGAGTCAAGTTGCGCAGCTGTTTTTAATCCAATTTGATCTGGAGTTTTCGCATTCAACAAATTGGATTGTGCACTTGACACAAAACAACCCGATAAAGCGACGATTGCGATAAATAAATTTCTAATATTCATAGTGGTATTCTTATTGATATTGAAAAGGATTTATAAAACCCAATTTATTATTGAATTTCAAAAATAACTGGAGCAGTTCTTGGTAATAAATAACTACCAGCACCATCAAGTTTTGTTTTAATTTCAGAAATGGTTACTTGATCACCTCTACCTGCTTTAGAAAGCACAGCTTTACACTGAGCATTCAATTTGTTTCCTTGTACAACTACTGTTGGCTGGCCTGTAACTTTAAGGTTAAAACCAATAACACTAAGTCCTACTTCAAAGTCAAAATCAACAAGTTTAGCACCAATAGTAGATATTTCTAAGTTAGATTTAGGTCCTTTAACAACACCCATTTCACCTCTTATTGTACCCGTTGGCCCAGGAATTCCTTTTATTCTGAATACTTTTTTATCAGATGCTACTTTACCATCAGCCATTTTTCCAGAAACATTAATGATAACTTCATTTCCAGCTCCAGGAGACATAACATATTTACCATTACCTACTTTTGATAATCCAGGTGCTGATGCATTTACTTGATTATCTGGAATACCTGCAAATGAGATAGTAATAGGGTTTTGAACACCTCTATAAACAACATTCATTTTATCAGCAGATATAGTAGCGGAATTGGGTCTTGGAACTACAACATACTTACCAGCAAATTTCAATGGAATGTTTTTACCATCTTCAAGAAAAGTAAATTGTCCGTTAATAGATTGCTCACCTACATTCCCAGCAGTCATAGCAATTACAGCTTGACCGTTAACAATTTTACCTGGTCCTGAAAATGAAGTTGGTTTAGTGTTTTCATCATATCTTCCTAAAACTACTTTACCAGTAACTTGCTCTCCTTGAAAGTAAGCACTTTTGTCAAGAACTACAATTGCCTGATAATTGCTGTAAGATGCAGCAGCAACAGCAGCTTTTCCTAACAACGTATTATAAACATCCGTTTCCATTTTTTTAACATCATTTTGCCAAGCAGATAATTTCGCTAATGAAGCTACAGCAGGAAAACCTTTAAAATTGTAATCTAAATAAGGAATAGAAATTCCGTCTTTATTTTTTACAGGCAAAAGAGAGAATTTAGATTCTACTTCTGAAACAATAGCTGAAAGTTTTTTATTGCTCCCAAGTGCAGTTTTCATATCTGACTTGTACTGTTCAACCGTTTTTACAACTTCGTTACCTTTTGCAGAATAACCTGCTGGACTAAACCAAGATTGATCTAAGTTATCGCCCTTATCCATTGACTCATAAGGTAATTTACCTGTTTCTGGATCAACTTCAGTTCCTTTTAAAACTTCAGTTTTTATATTAGCGATGTAATCGTAAAATTTCTTTGTAATGGTCTCTACTTTGTGAGCTGTAGCAGACGCAACAGCAAATTCACCACCTGCCTCAGCAGCTTTAGCGTCTAAGCTCATTAACATTTGCGCATTTGATTGCTCAGCAGCACTATTAGAACCTTCAAATTTTTCATTCATTATTCCAAAAGCAGACAATACTTCTTTGGACATATTTAATGCTAACATTGAGATGAAAACCAGGTACATCAGGTTTATCATCTTCTGTCTAGGGGTTAGTTTTCCTCCTGCCATATTTTCTAATAATTAGTTTAAATTAATAATAGTTCGAAACTAATTATCCTTTATTGTTCATAGCAGAAAGCATTCCTCCATAAACCGAATTCAAAGAAGATAAATTTGAAGTCAAAGATTGCATTTGCTCTTTAAGCTTCATATTATTTTGTGCTACTTCATCATTTATTTGAGCATTTCTAGAAGCACTTTCTAATTGTACTTTATATAAACTGTTTAAAGATTCCATTTGAGATGCTGCAAGAGTTAACTCTTCACTGTATTTTTTTGTAGAAGCAATAGAATCTACTGTAGGAGCAATTCCTTTAGCAGCTGATTCAAAATTCTTGATACTACTACCTAAACTTGCCATCAATTCACCATCAATTTTAGCATCCTTAAGCATTGCATCTAACTTTTGAGATAATAATCCTTGAGTATCAGCAACAGGTTCAACTTTTTTAACTTCTGACTTAGCTTGGCCGTTAGCTAATTCAGGGTAAACTAAAGTCCAATCTAATTCATCATCGACCGGTTCAAAAGCAGATAATGCAAAGATCAAAGCTTCAACAACAAGACCAATAGTAAGCATCAAATTCCCTGTTAAAAAACCGAATTCAATGTGAGTAATTTTGAATAATGCTCCAAGGATTACAACTGCAGCCCCCATACCGTAAGCGAAATTCATTGCTTTTTTTCCTAATAATGCCATAATAATAAATTTTAAATTTTAATAGATTGGGTTTTTGTTTAATTTATTTCTTTTTTTTACCGTTACCTGTAGTTTGAAGTCCCATGTAATCTTGCACGGTTCTGAAGCCTATATAACTTCTTGCAGAATCGGCATATTCATAGTCTCTAGTACTGACTTGTAGGAAGTAAGCAACGTCTTTCCATGAACCGCCTCGTAACACTTTACGTTTGTTAGAAGCATCTAAAACATTTGGATTCATTGAAGAAACATACTCATAAGCATTTGAATCATATGCCGAGTCTGTCCATTCAGATACATTTCCAGCCATGTTGTATAAATTATAACCATTAGGCTCATATGATTTGGCTTCTACAGTATACAAAGCCTCATCAGCAGCATAATCTCCTCTATTAGGTTTAAAGTTAGCTAAAAAACAACCTCTATCGTTTTTAGTGTAAGGGCCACCCCAAGGATAGGTTGCAGATTCTAAACCACCTCTTGCTGAATATTCCCATTCAGCTTCCGTAGGCAATCTAAAAGAATTAATCAAGTCTTGATCTTTCTTTTTTGATTTGATATAACTGTTCTTGTTAAGTGTTCTCCAAGCACAAAAAGCTTTAGCTTGCGTCCATTTAACACCTACAACTGGATAATCTCCATATGCTTTATGCCAAAAATAATCATTATGCATAGGTTCATTATAAGAGTATGCAAAATCTTTAATCCATACAGTGGTATCAGGATACACATTAACTTCTTCTGTTTTGATAAAATCTTTTCTACGACCTACCTTAGCTTTTGCTGCTGCTTGTATATCCATCCAAGAATAACGAAACTTCAATTTATTTACATCAATTGTTCTTAATCCATTATAAGACTCTTCGCTAGGCAGGTACATAGAATCCATAACTTCAGTATATGCTGCATCTGGATATTCTTTTGGACCTTTAGCCAATTTTACTTTTTTATTTAATTTTCTACCGGCATATTGATCATCTGCAGTACCAATACTATAATAGTTGTCATACATATATTTGTCATACGCTGTCATCTTGGTAGTATCAGAGTCACTAAAAGCGTAGTCAGCAATACTTCCTGATTTTTTACCCTTATTTGACCCAGCTACAGCAGGCTGACCACTTAAATCAGCCATTATAGCTAATTTAACTCTTATAGTTGAATCTTTAACCCATTCTACAAACTGACGATATTCGCTATTTGTTATTTCAGTTTCGTCCATATAAAAAGAACGTACTGTTACAGTTTTTGTAGGAGCATCCTCAACATTTGCTAAATCCGCATCAGATTTACCCATAATAAATGAGCCTCCAGGGACTAAAGTCATCCCGTATGGCTTCTCAGGGTGCCACTTACCACCATTAACACCAACTAATTCCCCTTTATCACTTGATTTAGCACAGCTAATCAATAGGGTTAAAATCGTCGTAAAAGCAATGAACTTATTCATATAATTTCGGTTATCTATTCATTAAATTTGAGGGTGTAAACCTATTTATTATTTTTAACAAAAACAATTTTTTTATACTAAACAAATCGTTTTTTATAAAAAAATCATAAATCGATGTGAAAAATCTCTAAACAAGGTTTTTTCTTTGTGCTTTCCACCACCTTTCTGGCAATTCATTATTGCAAGCTAGCAAGTATTCATCGTAAGAACATGGTAATAACGTATTTCTTTTTAATTTATTATTAACATTTGAAATAAATGGTATTTCTATCCACCATCTATCTGTTTTGTCACTTTTATAAAAGATTAATTCTTCTTCATCCAGTGGCACAATATACTTTAAATAAGACTCTTTACTGCCAAAAGGATATTCATTTGATCTATACTGAACTCCCTCTATAAAATACCAAATTATTTGTGCAATAAGACATGACTCTCGATCACTATCATTAAAATTAAACAAACCAAAAGAACTTACTTTATCACTAATACCTGAATAACGTGCCAAAGTACAAACTTCTTTGCCATTGAAACCATTTGGCTGAAATGAAGATAAATTTCCAGAATCTGAGGATTTAACAGAAGTTAAATCAATACTTACAAGATCTGCATCTCTAAAAACAGGTTCTGTGACAACTATATTACTTGAAACTTCTCCAAGGCGATAAGCGTCAAAAAATAATTTTTCAATTAAATCAATTTCTTCTTGCGAATTGAAATATGTTTGATACCCCAAGTTACAATAATTAAATAAATTATTAGGCTCTTCAACAATTATTTTTGTCAAATAAGAAGTTGCAGATAATCCCTCCTCTTCTTTTCCAAAATCAAATTTACTATCTATTGCTACAATATTTACCATCTGTTCCAGCACGTCATAAGCTCTATACAGACCGTACGTAATATCCTGAGAACCACCCAATACAATGGGAATAATCCCTAATTTCAAGAGTTCTGAAGCGATTTTTTTAACAGCAAAATGTGTGTCAGACACTGTATTTCCAGCTAGTATATTCCCTAAATCAGCAATTGACGTTTCCCAGTTTCCTGGGAATAAGCTATAAAGTTCTTTTCTTAAAGAAATTAAACTTAAATTTTTAGTTTCAATAGATTGCCCTCTATTATCTAAAACACCTATGATTGCTAATTTGATTTTGTTTACATCTGGAAATTGATCTTGGGTATGCATCACAACCTTACTCCCAAGTTGCTGTGATGTCAATCCAAAACAATATTCTAGAACCTCATCATCAACGGGGTTTAAAAAATCAAATTCCATTTATTCTTTTTTCATCTTCATTACACTATTTCCTTAAAATTATGTAGTGAACAAATTAAATTATTAATTATTTCTTTTTAACAGCAGGTTTTTTAACGGCAGGCTTCTTTGTAGTTGCCTTTGTTGCAGTTGCTTTTTTAGCAGCTACTTTTTTAGCAGGTGTTTTTTTGGCAATCATTTCTTGAACTTCTTCAAGTGTTAGTTTTGACGCATCAACATCTTTACTTAATTCGATTTTAATTTTGCCTTTTGTAATCACAGATCGACCCCAACGCGCTTTTTCTACAAGAATTCCTTCCTCTTCCCAATTGTGCAATACTTTATCAATATTTTTTTGAAGCTTATCTTCAATCAAGGCTTCAATATCTGATTGAGATAAATTATCAAAATTGTATTTTTTACTCACATTGATAAACAATCCGCTCCATTTGATAAAAGCCCCAAAACGACCAACACCTTTCTGAACCCCTTCACCTTTATAAACAGCTATAGGCGCATCTGCCAAGGCTTTTTCATCAATTAATTCTTGAGCTCTTTTATAATCAACATCAAGTGGGTTCTCTCCTTTTGGCAAAGATACAAATGCAGCACCATGACGAATATAAGGACCATAACGACCATTACTCACCTCAACTTCTTCTCCTTTATACTCTCCTAAATTCTTAGGCAATAAAAATAAATTTAAAGTTTCTTCAAGCGTAATATTACCAATGTTTTGATCGTTCATCAAACTGGCGAACTTTTTATCTTCATCATCAGGAGCTCCTATTTGAGCCATCGGTCCAAATTTCCCCAAACGAACCGAAACTGGCTTTCCTGTTTTAGGGTCAGTCCCTAGAATTCTTTCGCCACTTTCACGCTCAGCATTTGCCTCTACATCTTTTACAGTAGGGTGAAATTGATCGTAAAACTCCTGCATCATTTTGGTCCAAACAATATTTCCTTCGGCAATTTCATCAAAGTCTTGCTCTACTTTGGCCGTAAAATTATAATCCAGAATATTTCCGAAATTCTTAACAAGGAAGTCAGTTACAATTGTTCCGATATCAGTAGGTACTAATTTCCCTTTATCTGATCCAGTATTTTCTTTAAGTGCTTTCTCACCTACCTTGCCAGATTGCAAAATCAACTGCGTATAATTACGCTCTTGACCGTCTAGATTTCCTTTTTCAACGTAATTTCTGTTAATGATGGTAGAAATTGTAGGTGCATAAGTAGATGGACGACCTATTCCTAGTTCCTCTAATTTTTTCACCAAAGAAGCTTCAGTAAAACGAGCTGGAGCTCTAGTGTATCTCTCGGTTGCTGTGATGTAATTATTTTGTAATTTTTCGTTCACTTTCATTGCAGGCAACATTCCCTCCTGCTCTTCCTCATCATCATCATGCCCTTCCAGATACACTTTTAAGAAACCTTCAAAAAGCAATACCTCACCAGATGCAGTGAATATTTCATTGTGATTGCTCGCTTCAATTTTCACATTAGTACGTTCCAATTGCGCGTCACTCATTTGCGAAGCCAATGTTCTTTTCCAAATTAAATCATACAAACGTGCTTGATCACGGTCAATATCTACCGTATGGCGTGACATATCAGTGGGACGAATTGCCTCGTGCGCCTCTTGTGCTCCTTTACTTTTATTAACAAATGTTCTTGGCTTAGAAAACTCTTTACCATAAGATTTGATAATTTCGGCTTGAGCAGCCTCCATTGCATCTTTGGATAAATTTACGCTATCCGTTCTCATATAGGTAATCAATCCCGCTTCATACAAACGCTGTGCAAGTTGCATGGTTATACCCACCGGTAAATACAATTTACGCGCTGCTTCTTGTTGTAAAGTAGAAGTAGTAAAAGGACCCGTTGGAGATTTTTTGGTAGGTTTTGTTTCTAAATCTGCTACCTTATATGTAGAACCAATATTTTTGTTTAAAAAATCTTGAGCTTCTTGTTTTGTATTAAAATTTTTAGGCAATTTAGCCTTGAATATTTTTCCTGATTCGTTTGTAAACTCAGCTACGACAGAGTAGGTTGCAACGGCTTTGAAATTTTTAATTTCTCGTTCGCGTTCTACAATTAAACGTACAGATACTGACTGAACACGACCCGCAGATAAACCACCCTTAATTTTTCTCCACAATACAGGAGATAATTCATAACCAACTAAACGATCTAAAACACGTCGCGCTTGTTGTGCATTAACTAAATTGTAGTCTATCTCTCTAGGATTATCAATAGCTTTAAGAATAGCTGTTTTTGTAATTTCGTGAAAAACAATTCTTTTTGTTTTGTTTTTATCTAAATTAAGCTCTTCGGCAAGGTGCCAAGAAATAGCTTCACCCTCACGATCCTCATCACTTGCTAGCCATACCATATCGGCTTTCTTAGCTAACCCTTTCAGCTTGGTGACCAAGGCTTTTTTATCTGCAGAAACCTCATACTTAGGCTTGAAATTATGATCTACATCTACTCCTATTTCCTTTGAAGGTAGATCAGCAATGTGCCCGTAACTGGACTCCACTTGATAATCTGTACCTAGGAATTTTTCGATTGTTTTTGCCTTTGCTGGGGACTCTACTATAACTAAATTCTTTGCCATTCGTCTATTTTTCTGGGACAAAAGTATCTATTTTTTTTAAATATCAAGCTTTTGAAATAACATTTGAATTAATTGACACTTATTAATAGAGACTCTCTGTAGTCAATAAACCCTTTTAGGTATGTTTACTGAATACTACATATATTGCATTTAAGGTTAATCGAATTTAAATTAAAGACTAAATTAAGTAAGTAAAAAAAGGTGGTATTTCCCGTTTAAAATAATCATCAGAGAAAAATCTTTTTTTAGCAAACCTCAAGAGAAAGATTAAATTGAGAACAGGAATAGCTGTAAAAAATCAAACTTAAAATACTGTTAATTCTTAATCTGACAAGTTGTCATATTTATTTGTTTTAGCTTATCTTTGTGCTTTGAAAAAATAGCATGGAAAAGATTATTGAAGAAAGCAAACAAGGCGAAAGTCTTGTTTTAGAGAATAAACCTGAGAATACAAAGAAACTTTTTATAGAAAGCTACGGCTGTGCGATGAATTTTTCGGATAGCGAGATTGTAGCTTCCATTTTATCTGGAAATGGATATAATACCACACAAGTTCTCGAAGAGGCAGACTTAGTTCTGGTAAATACCTGTTCTATACGCGATAAAGCAGAGCAAACCATTAGAAAACGTTTAGAAAAATACAATGCCGTTAAACGCATTAACCCTAAAATGAAAGTTGGGGTTTTGGGGTGTATGGCAGAACGTTTGAAAAGTCAATTTCTTGAGGAAGAAAAAATTGTAGATCTTGTTGTAGGTCCTGATGCTTACAAAGATTTACCCAATCTATTACAAGAAGTTGAGGAAGGTAGAGATGCTATAAATGTTATTTTATCAAAAGACGAAACCTATGGCGATATTTCTCCGGTTCGATTGATGAGCAATGGGATTACGGCCTTAGTTTCTATCACTCGTGGTTGCGATAATATGTGTACTTTTTGTGTAGTGCCATTTACCCGTGGCCGAGAACGCAGCCGTGAACCCCAAAGCATCATAGCAGAGATTCAAGACTTATGGGACAAAGGTTTTAAAGAAATTACCTTACTCGGACAAAACGTAGACAGCTACCTGTGGTACGGTGGTGGTTTGAAAAAAGATTTTGAAAATGCTAGCGAGATGCAAAAAGCCACAGCCGTTGATTTTGATCAATTACTTGAGATGGTTGCTATTGGTTTTCCTAAAATGAGAATTCGATTTTCAACTTCTAATCCACAAGACATGCATGAAAGTGTATTGCATGTAATTGCTAAGCATCCTAATATTTGCAAGCACATTCATTTACCGGTTCAGTCTGGAAGTAACCGAATCCTCAAAGAAATGAATCGTTTGCATACTCGTGAACAATACATGACTTTGATAGATAAAATTAGGACTATAATCCCGAATTGCTCTATTTCGCAAGATATGATTGCAGGATTTCCAACAGAAACTGAAGAGGATCATAAAGACACAATGAGTTTAATGGAGTACGTGAATTATAATTTTGGGTATATGTATTCGTATTCTGAACGTCCAGGAACATTGGCTGGAAGAAAAATGGAAGATGATGTCCCAGAAGAAACTAAAGCCCGTAGATTACAAGAAATTGTAGATTTACAACAAAAACATGCTTGGTTTAGAAGTGAAGAATTCATAGGTCAAACTGTAGAAGTTTTGGTCGAAAAAGTTTCTAAAAAATCAACAGAAGAATTCTCTGGAAGAAATTCGCAGAGTATAACGGTAGTGTTTCCAAAAGAAAATTATAAAATTGGAGATTTTGTAAATGTCAAAATTACTTCTTGCACAAGCGGAACTTTAAAAGGGGAAGCGGTTGGATATTCTGAAATGAATTAGAAAAGTTAGTTTCAAGTTTCAGGTTTAAAGTTCACATTATAACTTGAAACCTGAAACAAAAAAAACTTTAAACAAAAATCAAATGGAATCAGTACAATCAATAAAACAGCGCTTCGAGATTATTGGGAATGACCCAAAACTGAATCGTGCCATTGAAAAAGCCATACAAGTTGCCCCAACTGATATTACCGTGCTGGTAACCGGTGAAAGCGGCGTAGGAAAAGAAAACATACCTAGAATCATACACTCACTTTCGCATAGAAAACACGGAAAATATATTGCTGTAAATTGTGGAGCAATTCCAGAGGGAACTATAGATAGTGAACTTTTTGGTCACGAGAAAGGAGCTTTTACAGGCGCAACTAGTACCAGAGAAGGCTACTTTGAAGTGGCTGATGGAGGCACCATTTTCCTTGATGAAGTGGGAGAATTACCACTTACCACGCAAGTTCGATTACTGCGTGTTCTTGAAAATGGTGAGTTTATTAAGGTAGGTTCCTCTCAGGTACAGAAAACTGATGTTCGAATTGTGGCTGCTACCAATGTCAATTTATTTGATGCCATTGAAAAAGGAAAATTCAGAGAAGATTTATACTACAGATTGAGTACCGTTGATATCACCTTGCCTCCTTTAAGAGATAGAAAAGACGATATTCACTTATTATTCAGAAAATTCGTTGCTGATTTTGCTCACAAATATAAAATGCCACCACTAAAATTAGAGGAAAGTGCTGTACACTTGTTGCAAAAATTTCGTTGGAGTGGTAACATTCGACAATTACGAAATGTGGCTGAGCAAATTTCAGTTTTAGAAACAAGCAGAGACATCACCTCCTCCACTTTACAATCTTACTTACCAGAACAAGGAAGTAACTTACCCTCCGTTATTAAGGATAAAAAAAGTGAAAACGATTTCAGTACTGAAAGAGAAATTTTATACAAAGTCCTTTTTGATATGAAAAGTGATTTGAATGACTTGAAAAAATTGACTCTGGAACTGATTCAGAATGGAAGTTCAAAAGTGCAAGAGACCAATCAAAGTTTGATCAAAAAAATATACGGTTCTAAGGAAAATGACAACGAAATAGACTTTGAAGAATCCCCTAGAACCAACCAAATTACAACCTTGAATAACGAAAGTTTGTACCAAGAACCAGAAGATAATTATTTATTTGCCGAAACAATAGAGGAAGAAGAAACACTTAGACTCGAGCAGAAGGAAATAGAAATGATCAAAAAATCATTAGAAAAAAACAAAGGTAAACGCAAGGCAGCCGCAGATGAGTTAGGAATATCGGAGCGCACTTTATATAGAAAAATCAAACAATTTGACTTGTAATTTAATGTTACTAGACTTAACTGGTCAAACAAACAGAAATTAACTATTACTATTTTACATGAAATACATAAAATTTATATTTGTTTTAATACTAGCTTACTCATTACAAGGATGCTCCGTGTATAACTTCACAGGAACTGGCAAAATTGATGCCGAAACGTTTCAGGTAGGTTTTTTTCAAAACAATGCTGAACTTATTGAACCCGGTATTGACAGAACTTTTACACTTGAACTTCAGGATTTAATTCAAAATCAAACTAATTTAAACTTGGTGAAAAATGGTGCCGATTTGGCTTATGAAGGGGAAATAGTAGAATACCGTATTAGTCCAATGACAGCAACTGCTGATCAACGTGCTGCTCAAAACCGACTAACAGTAAGAGTAAATGTACGTTTTACAAATAAAAAGAAAGAAACAGATAATTTTGAAAAACCATTCTCATTTTTCTTTGACTACCCCGCTGATCAACAACTTACTGGAGCAACATTAAACAATGCTTTAAAAGAAATTTTTGAAAGAATTACACAAGAAATCTTTAATGAATCATTAGCAAAATGGTAAGTAACCAAATGTTTAAAAGTACAAAAATTCTATAGCTAAATAGGAATAACTGAAACAATTAATACCATGAATGTAACTGACTTTACCCACTTAATCAACAATCCGGATTCCATTCAGGTGCAACAAACACAAGATTTAGATCAGGTAATTGATGAATTTCCGTATTTTCAAAGTGCACGAGCGCTTCAATTAAAAGGACTTTACAACCAAGACAGTTACAAATACAATAACGCCCTAAAACGAACAGCAGCCTATACCACAGACCGATCTGTATTGTTTGACTTTATAACATCAAAAACTTTTATTTCTATACATACTAGTTTGTATGAAAAGAAAGCTAAAGAAATGCTCGAAATTCAAGTAATTGACAGCGAAACAATTGTTCCTGAAAAAAAATTAGATCAAAAAATTAATACTCTTGAAGAATCAATTTTAACCTCAATTTCTAAATCTAGCACTGTAGCGCCCGAGGAAAGATCCCATCAAATAGAGGAAAAACTAGCCATAGGAACTCCACTTGATTTTTCAAAACAAGAACAACATTCGTTTCAGGAATGGCTTCAATTATCTCGTACCGAGCCAATAAAACGTGACGAAACAGCACCAGAACCAGAAACTTTAATGGATGAGGAAAAAAGAAAAAAACTAGAACTAATTGACAAGTTTATAGAGACCAGTCCCAAAATCACACCTGGAAAGCATGGTGTATCAATACCCATTACCATTGATATCAATACTACTGATAATTCATCATTAATGACAGAAACGCTCGCACGAGTCTATTTGGAACAAAAAAAATATCAAAAAGCAATTCAAGCTTATGAAATATTAATTTTGAAATATCCAGAAAAAAGTAGTTTCTTTGCGAACCGCATTTCGGATATTAAGATTTTACAACATAATAATAATTAAACAATGAGCACATTTTCAATTTTTTTAGTTTTAATAACTATAGTATGTTTTTTATTAATCGTAGTCATAATGGTTCAAAACCCTAAAGGTGGAGGATTATCTTCAAACATTGGAGGTTCTCAAATGCTAGGTGGAGTTCAAAAAACAACTGATTTTTTAGATAAAAGTACATGGACTTTAGCAACGGTTCTTATATTATTGATTTTGTTTTCAAGTTTAAGTTTTACAGGAACGCTAAGTGATACTGATTCTAAAATAATTGAAAACACAAGTACTACTGCGCCTGCTGCACCAGTACAAAACGCTCCAGCTACTCCAGCTCCAGCAAAATAAATAATATCACATATATATTAAATGCCAGCCTGTCAAAGCTGGCATTTTTTTTAGGAAAATATGTCAGTTAAAGCAAGATGGCACAATTTCTGAAAAACGTTAATCACAACTTTTTAATTTTATATAAAAACATACGACCATGAATTTAAACATTAAACCACTTTCGGATAGAGTTCTAATTGAACCTATGGCTGCTGAAACAAAAACTGCTTCTGGTATCTATATTCCTGATACAGCAAAGGAAAAACCTCAAAAGGGAACCGTTGTTGCAGTAGGAAATGGAACCAAAGAGCATACGATGACAGTGAAAATTGGAGATACCGTACTTTATGGCAAATATGCTGGTACAGAATTGAAACTAGAAGGTGTTGACTACTTAATTATGCGTGAAGACGATATTCTAGCAATAGTATAGTCTAGAGAATCCCATAAAGGGAATAAAAAAATTGAAACTTTCAATACTAAAAACAATTAAACAATTTTTGAAAAAATGGCAAAAGATATAAAATTTGATATAGAAGCACGTGACGGATTAAAACGTGGTGTTGATGCATTAGCAAATGCTGTAAAAGTAACTTTAGGACCTAAAGGACGTAATGTAATCATTGGAAAAGCATTTGGTGGACCAAACGTAACCAAAGATGGTGTTACTGTAGCCAAAGAAATTGAATTGAAAGACCCATTAGAAAACATGGGAGCTCAAATGGTAAAAGAAGTAGCCTCTAAAACAAATGATTTAGCAGGAGACGGAACTACAACTGCTACTGTTTTGGCACAAGCAATCGTAAAAGAAGGCTTGAAAAACGTAGCTGCTGGAGCAAATCCAATGGACTTAAAGAGAGGAATTGATAAAGCTGTTGAAGCTATCGTTGCCGACTTAGCACAGCAAGCAAAAGTAGTAGGAAGTGATTCTGAGAAAATCAAACAAATTGCTTCAATTTCTGCTAACAATGATGAAGTAATTGGTGAGTTAATCGCTACTGCTTTCGCAAAAGTTGGAAAAGAAGGAGTAATTACGGTTGAAGAAGCAAAAGGTACTGATACGTATGTTGATGTAGTAGAAGGAATGCAATTTGACAGAGGATACCTTTCTCCATACTTTGTGACTAATTCTGAAAAAATGGAAGTAGAATTAGAGAATCCATATATCCTTTTATACGACAAAAAAGTTTCTTCACTAAAAGAATTATTACCAGTTCTTGAGCCCGTAGCTCAATCAGGTAAACCATTATTGATCATTGCTGAAGATGTAGATGGAGAAGCATTATCTACATTGGTAGTAAATAAATTAAGAGGAGCTTTGAAAATTGCTGCTGTTAAAGCTCCTGGTTTTGGAGACAGAAGAAAAGCTATGCTAGAGGATATTGCTATTCTTACTGGCGGAACTGTAATTTCTGAAGAAAGAGGGTATACACTTGAAAACACAACGATTGAAATGTTAGGTACTTCTAAAAAAGTAACTATTGATAAAGACAATACAACTATTGTAAGTGGTGCTGGAGATGCAGACATGATTAAAAACCGTGTAAACCAAATCAAAGGTCAGATGGAAGCAACAACATCTGATTACGATAAAGAAAAATTACAAGAGCGTTTGGCTAAATTAGCTGGTGGTGTTGCTGTACTTTATGTAGGAGCAGCATCTGAAGTAGAAATGAAAGAGAAGAAAGACAGAGTTGATGATGCTTTACACGCTACTCGTGCTGCAGTAGAAGAAGGTATTGTTGCTGGTGGTGGTGTTGCATTATTAAGAGCTAAAAATGTTCTAAGCAACATTATTGCAGACAATGCTGATGAAGCTACAGGAATTCAAATTGTATCCCGCGCTGTAGAAGCTCCGTTGAGAACTATTGTAGAAAATGCTGGTCTTGAAGGTTCAGTAGTAGTAGCAAAAGTTGCTGAAGGTTCAGGAGATTTTGGATATAATGCTAAAACTGACGAATATGTTGATATGCTTGTTGCTGGAATTATTGATCCCAAAAAAGTAACTCGTGTAGCCTTAGAAAATGCCGCATCAGTAGCTGGTATGATCTTAACTACAGAGTGTGCTCTAATTGACATTAAAGAAGAAAACGCTGGTGGTGGAATGCCAATGGGTGGTGGAATGCCAGGGATGATGTAATCTTTATTTAAGAGTTATCATTAAAAAACAACTAAACCCGAAGCAAATTGCTTCGGGTTTTTTTTAGTCCATAGAGAAATATAAAATATAGTACATCCTGATTAGATCATACAATTTCAGATTATTTTTATCTGTGGAAATTCTAAAGACTTTTTCTTGAAAATATAAAACTCTTAAACTCCTAAAATTTCAACATAAAAAAAGGATGTAGTTTATAGAAAACTACATCCTTTTTCATGTTAATCAATTGTTGTTAAAGTACCTATTAAATTACTCTTGAACCTTTGATTTTTTACTAAACTTATAAATCACAGGTAGAACTGTAATTCCCACTAAAGCTAATACAATCAACTCTATATGCTCTTTTAAATCAATTTGATAATTCTCCAATAAGAAACCATATAAATAATGTCCTGCGAAAATTAAAGTGAATGACCAGATAAAAGAACTCAGGATGTTATAAAACATAAACTTGTTTTTATCCATGGATACGATTCCTGCAACTATAGGTGCAAATGTTCTGAAAATTGGTAAAAAACGAGCAAAAATAATAGCCTTACCACCATATTTTTCGAAAAAATCTTTAGACTGAACCAAGTATTTGCGTTTGAACCAAAAGCTATCTTCTTTGTTATACAAATAATAGCCGCTTTTTGAACCAAACCAATATCCAACCACATTTCCTAAAATTCCTGACAACGCAACCAATGTAGATAACAAAACTACATTCAAAAAATCATTGTCAATTATAAATATATTTTCAATTAATTCTCGGCTGTAGATACCAGCCAAAAACAGCAAACTATCACCTGGCAGAAAGAAACCTGCAAAAAGACCGGTTTCGGCAAAAACAATAAATAAAACTATATAAATTCCCAACTTGATTCCGTTTATGTCAAAATGGATGTAAAAAAGCGGGTCAATTAAATTTTTCCAATCAAATTCGTTCATTCTAAAAATATTTTAAACCTAAATTTATAGTGCGTGAAAGTAAGCATAATAAGTTTCTGGAGCAATATAATACTTTATTTTAAAGTTTTATTAACTATTTAAATTATCTAAATTTACTTTCTTTTATCAGCTATTAAATTTTGTTTTACATTTCGAAAATATAATCACTTAAAAACATCCTATTTAACATTTAACAAATCTAATTTCATTCCCCAATATATTTCGGCATTAAAAAAACCAAAGCTTTCACTTTGGTTTTTTATAAAATTATTTTCGTTCGTATTGGCAACAAGTATGAAGCTTTTCATAATCTTCTTGTAGCGCTTTGACCTCATTTGTATCATGACCTACTTTTGCAATCGCATTTTGAATAGTAAGAAGATCGGTTTTCTGCTCGTTCACTATCAAGTATAATGTGCCGCAATCCATATGCCAATCGGCAGATTTCACTCCTGAAACACTCAAAGCCGCTTTCTCGATTCTCTTTTTACACATTTCACAATTCCCACTTACGTGAAATTCAACCTTAGCATTTTTATTTTTTATCTCCTGAGCTTGAACTGTAAATCCAGTAAATACCAGTATCAATACTACTATTATTTTTTTCATCATTTATTTTTTTAAGATTATTTAATTTTAAAACGTAAACCCACATAATACATTTGTCCAAAAACTGGACCATAAACTATTGATGCGTCAAAAGTAGGTCCAAATGGGTTTTCATTACCCAAAATAACATTTTCCTGTTTGTAATTTCCAATATTTTCTCCGCCAACGTACATTTCAAAAGTAGAAGAAAAAGTTCTAGTCACTTGAATATTCATCACAGAAAATGACGGCGAAAATTCAGGTAGCCTGTCACCTTCTGGATTTGTTGAAGTAGTCGGCAATTGTTGTTTCCCGAGCCAATTAAAAGTATAATCAAACTTCCATTGTTTTCCCTTATCAAGAACATCAGTTTCATATCCTAAATTCCCAAAGAAACGATGTTTTGCCTGCAATGGTCTTTGATAAGCTCCTGATAAATAATCTATTTGAATATCATAGAATTTGTAGGCTGTTCTCAAATTAAAATGCTTTTTCAGTTCATAATTAAACTCTACTTGTAAACTATTCGCATACGAATTCCCTTTTAAGTTATAAAACAAAACCTGTTGCGGACTTTGTAACACATCAACAACAGCTTGATTTTGAAAATCGGTTCTGTAAAAATCAAAACCAACATCAGCACTTTTACCAAAAAGCAAAAAGCCCTGCATAAAACTAACTCCGTAATTCCATGCAATTTCAGGATTCAAACCGTATATTTTCCCATTGGCATTCAAAAAATCAAAGGTTCTTGAACTTGCTAAAAGCTGCTGATTTTCGGCAAAAACATTTGCGCTTCGTTTCCCTCTTCCTGCCGAAAATCGAAGAACTCCTTTCTCCCAAGGATTGTATCGCACATGCAATCTTGGCGTAGCAAAAGTCCCCAATCGATTGTGATTGTCTATTCTACCTCCAACTACTACGCTAAAATTATCCGTATTATCATAAGTATATTCGAAAAAAGCACCCACCGAATTATCAATTCTGCTGTAATCGTTCACATTGACAAACTCACCGTATTTATCATACGTAAAGTTCAAACCTGTTGAGAATTTATGTTTCGTATTATTGATAATCGAATTAAAAATCAGATTCGAGTAATAACTTTTTTGTTTAATATTATATTGGTTTAACCCAAAATAAGACTTTTGATCATGGCTATTGAAAGCATTTTGAAAACCTATGCTCTGGTAGGGCATCTCCGGAAAAACATATCCTAATTTAGTGGAAACATCAAAACGTTCTGTATTAATTTCGGAACCCCAAGAATTAGTTGTTCCCTTATCCATCTCAGGATCAAAATTTAATTCTCCCGTTTGTTTTTGATCATTCATATACCGGAAATTGATGAAACTCACCCACCCTTTTGCAGCGTTGGTGTATTGCCAACGATTCAAAACATTAATTTGTTTAGCTAATGGATTGTCCAGAAAACCATCCTCATTCATATCGTTTTTTGAAACTCTCGTATTGCCATGAACAAACAAACTACTACTCCACTTGTCAGAGATTTTCTTGTTGAAATGGGTATTTAATTCAAATCGGGAATCTGTTGAACCATAGAAATTCAGAAAAAATGGAACATCACTGATTGGCTTTATCAATTCGGTATTAATTTGCCCTGAAATACTTTCGAAGCCATTGACAACACTTCCGGCGCCTTTGGTAATTTGGATGCTTTCTACCCAAGTTCCAGGCGTAAATGACAATACGTAGGCTTGAGAAGCTCCACGAACCGAAGGAATATTCTCCTCCGTAATCATTAAATAAGGACTTGTCAATCCTAGCATTTTTATTTGTTTCGTTCCCGTCAAAGCATCCGAAAAATTGACATCGATTGAAGGATTTGTTTCGAAACTTTCTGCCAAATTACAACATGCAGCTTTGAGTAATTCTTTGCTTGTCATTGTTGTAGTATTTGCCGTAAGACTGTATGATTTTTTTAAACTTTTACGTTCATTCTGCACTTTAATCTCCTGCAAAGTATCTTGCGAAAACGAATTATACCCAGAAAATAAGAACAATAAAAGTATTGAAATTTGTTTTTTCATTATTGATTTTTAATGTTTTAAAAAATAAAAAACCACAAAAAATATGATTTAACTTTTGTAAAAACATTAAAACTAAGCGTAGAAAATATATTGGTGGTATAATTTAAAAAAAGGAGGCGCATTTGCATCACAGTAATACGAAGTAAATGCATTTTTTTTAAAATTTGAAACGAATGAAAACACGGAAGGATTCCATTCATTTGATTGCAAGATAAAATCCGAATGAAAAGAGACTGTTTTTTGGATTAAATCATCCGTTTTCTTTTCAAATTTAACCTCTTTGTCTTTGCAACAATGTGATTCTTTTTCAACAAAACCACAACAATCTTTCTCTAATTCTTTATCCTGAATAGGTGTCTTAAGAGTAACCGAAGTAATATCATTACCACAATAACGAACATTAAATGCGAATCCAATATTGGAAACCAATACGAAAAAAGCAAGAAGTATACTTATGTGTCTGTTAAATTTCACCTTGCAAAATTAGTGATTTTATCATACCAAAAAATCAAATTATTGTAAAAAAAAGAATCTTACCTTCTCTTTTGATAGTAAAAACCAGCAACAAACAGCAACAAAAAAATCGGTTGTATGATAAATCTCCGAATGTAAAACAGATGCCATTTTTGATTCTCGTACGAAATGTTGGCAACAGTAAAAAAACCAATGATCAAAACCGCAAAAAACAACAAATACAAAACCAAAGATAATTTTACCAATTCAATTTCATTAAATACAAAATAAATAATACCTAATGACAACACAGTATTTATGGCATATCGAAAAAACAACACTATAAAATAAGCATAATTTGAAACATCGGGTAGACTCAAACTAGAAAAATCTTTTTTAAAAAACTCCAACAAAGGGTCATTAAACAATTGATTTTCGTAGGCTCTTACTAGAATTATTAGAAAAAGCAATATTACAATGGCTAAGATTCTAAATATTTTATTTTGTTTTTTTTGACGCATACTTTGAATGTTTTTGAACCCAATAAATCCATAAAATAAAAACAACACCATAAATGTACAGCGGAAAAATTACACCATGCAATAAAGGTTCTTGTTCAGGATAATGAAAAATCAACGAACTTAACAAGGCTATTCGTATCACATTGAGTACATAAATAAACAAACTACCCAAGACAATATATAAAAACGTTGGTTTGAATCTTCCTGAAAAAGCAATTATAAACGAGGCAAATAAAATAATAACACTCATAGCGTTGCAACCCTCCACAATTTTAGCTACATATTTTCCACAATAAATTAATTTAATATAATCTTGAGAGACATCTTTCATCACATAAGATCCATCTGTGAAAACTTGAAGTACTTGTGCCGTATTTATACTTACAACTCTAGTAAATCCATCAATATCATTATCACCATAAGTTCCAAGATAATATTGATAACACAATGTAAAAATCAAATAACTTATAAAAAACAAACCTAAGAATTGTAAAAAGGGTTTGTAGCGTTCTAAATATTTTTTCAAAATAAAATTTTTAACAAATTTATGTAAAATAAAGAAATCTCTTTAAATACTTTTGTACTAACTAAAATTTAAGAAAAATGACATTTCAAGATTTAAAACCAAAAGTATCCGAAATCATAGCACGTCCTGAACAAACAAGAGATGAAAAATTATTAGAAATTTGCCAATTATTAAGCAGCTCTATTTCCTATTATAATTGGGTAGGATTTTATTTTGCTAATCACGAAGCCAAAACTTTACATTTAGGTCCATATGTAGGCGCAGAAACAGACCATACCGTTATCCCGTTTGGAAAAGGAATTTGCGGACAAGTTGCCGAGTCAAATGCTAATTTTGTAGTACCCGATGTAAGTGCCCAAGATAATTACATCGCCTGTAGCTTTACTGTAAAATCTGAAATCGTTGTACCTCTTTTTGTAAACGGACAAAATATAGGTCAAATTGATATTGACAGCCATGTTATAGATCCCTTTACTGAAGAAGACGAGCGTTTTTTAGAGTTTGTTTGTGAACAAATATCAAAATTGTATTAAAGTTTTAACCGATTACAGCAATCCAATTTCCTCAATATGAAATTTAATTTTTTTAGCCTTATACTTATTTTAACTATTTCTCGATCGATAGCTCAAGAAAATAGGGATGGAGCTTTTTATATAGACTCTTTAGGAGCTGTAAGTACTGAAATGAATTATAAATATGTTAGAGTAGTAAAAGATTACTATTTAAATCAAAAAATATATGATTTTTCAGACTATTATAAATCTGGGAAAATAGCGGTAAAGGGAAAGACAAAGGACAGAGATGTATTAAGATTTGATGGCACTCGTATTTCATACTATGAAAATGGTAATAAAAAACAAATTTCAAATTATGTTGATTCACACTTAATCGGAAAACAGTATCAATGGCACGAAAATGGCGTAATACAGTTTGAAAAAGAATATAGTTTTGACGAAATAAAAAAAGAGAGCATTGAAAAATTAAATCAGTATTGGGATCAAAATAATGTGCAACAAATCATTGATGGCAATGGAAACTTCGAAGCATTACTTGAAAATTTTAGTGAAGGACGTGAAAATAAAGATTTAATTTTTGAGAAAGGAGCATACAAAAACGGTTTGAAAGATGGATTTTGGACAGGGAATTCATTACATCCAAAAATAACTTTTAAAGAAGAATATAATAATGGCAAATTAATTCTAGGAACTAGTACCAATGAAGACAACATACAATTTAGCTATACCGAAATAATGCAAAAAGCAATTCCTAAAAAAGGAATAAATTATTTCTACCAATATATAGGTAGAAACTTCAGAACACCAAAAATTGCTGGATTAAGTGGTAAAATCTACTTGTCTTTTGTTGTGAATACTGATGGAAAGTTAGTAGAACCTAAAGTGTTGCGCGATATAGGATTTGAAACAGGTACTGAAGCATTACGTTTAATAAATGAAGCTAAAAATTGGATTCCCGGAAAAATAAGAGGGATTCCAGTTCGAATTTTATATTCATTACCTATCACAGTGCAATCGCAATAAAGCTAAATAATTGATATTGAACTTTTTAAAAAATTTTGAAAGTTTAATTTTAGTTTTTAAAAATAAAATCTATCTTTGCACCGTCTTACAATAGATGTTTGACATACATAAGAATCATTAAATAATATTGGAATGTATTTAACTAAAGAGATTAAAGAAGAAATCTTCGCACAACACGGGGAAAAAACGAATACTGGAAAAGCTGAAGCGCAAATCGCTTTGTTTACTTACAGAATTAGCCACTTAACTGAGCACTTGAAAAAAAATCGTCATGATTATAACACAGAGCGCTCATTAGTATTACTAGTAGGTAAAAGAAGATCGTTGTTAGATTACTTGAAAAAGAAAGAAATCAACAGATACCGTGAAATTATCAAAGTATTGAATATCAGAAAATAATCAATAGAAAAGAGGTGCGAAAGTGCCTCTTTTTTTATTTTATATATTATTGTCTTAAATCACTACAGAAGTCCTGACACAAAAGGGATTAGAGCTAAGACAAAATCACAAAATCAATTCATTTGAATTGATCATTAAAAAAAGTTTGGTTTTTCATTGGGTTTTAGGCATTAACTACGCAAAACAACAACTACAACACAACTAGAACCCATGTTTAACTAAAAAATTAAATTTATGATTCCACAATTATTTGTAGAAAGTATCGATTTAGGTGATGGCAGAAGCATCACAATCGAGACAGGTCGTTTAGCCAAACAAGCTGATGGATCTGTAGTAGTAAGAATTGGAAAAACTGTTATTTTAGGAACAGTTGTATCCGCAAGAAAAGCAAGTCCAGGTATTGATTTTTTACCATTAACGGTAGATTACCGTGAAAAATTTGCTGCAGCAGGTCGTTTCCCAGGTGGTTTCTTCAAAAGAGAAGCACGCCCTAGTGACAACGAAGTATTAACCATGAGATTGGTAGACCGTGTTTTACGTCCGCTTTTCCCAGATGATTACCATGCTGAAGTTCAAGTTATGATTCAATTGATGTCTCATGATGAGGATGTAATGCCAGATGCATTAGCAGGATTAGCAGCTTCGGCAGCACTTGCATTGTCTGACATTCCATTTGAAACTTTAATTTCTGAAGCTAGAGTTGGTCGTATTGATGGTAAATTCATCATCAACCCTTCTCGTGCTCAATTAGCATTGTCAGACATTGACATGATGATTGGAGCTTCAACCGATTCTATCGCGATGGTAGAAGGTGAAATGAAAGAGATTTCAGAAGCAGAAATGTTAGAAGCAATTAAATTTGCTCACGAGCACATTAAAGTACAAATTGCTGCACAAGAAAGATTAGCTGCCGCTTTTGGAAAAAAAGAAGTGCGCACTTACGAAACTGAAAAATCTGATGAAGCTATTTACGCTAAAGTAAAAGCTGCGTCTTACGATAAAATATATGCTATTGCAAGCAAAGGTTCTTCTAAACAAGAACGTACTGCTGCATTTGCAGAAGTAAAAGAAGAAGTAAAAGCTTTATTTACTGAAGAAGAATTGGCTGAAAATGGAGATTTAGTTTCCAAATATTTCTACAAAACCAATAAAGAAGCAGTTCGTAACGTAACCCTAGATTTAGGAACTCGTCTTGACGGAAGAAAAACAACTGAAATTAGACCAATCTGGTGTGAGGTAGATTATTTACCATCAGTACATGGATCTGCATTGTTTACACGTGGAGAGACTCAAGCTTTGGCTACAGCTACTTTAGGAACTTCTAGAGAAGCTAACCAAATTGACTCTCCATCTGAACAAGGTGAAGAAAAATTCTACTTGCATTACAACTTCCCTCCTTTCTCAACTGGTGAAGCTCGTCCTTTAAGAGGAACTTCAAGAAGAGAAGTAGGTCACGGAAACTTGGCACAAAGAGCCTTGAAAAACATGATTCCTGCTGATTGTCCTTATACAATTCGTGTAGTTTCTGAAGTGTTAGAATCGAATGGTTCGTCTTCTATGGCTACCGTTTGTGCTGGTACATTATCATTAATGGACGCTGGTATCCAAATGATTCGTCCAGTTTCTGGAATTGCAATGGGATTGATTACTGACGGAGAACGTTTTGCTGTATTGTCTGATATTCTTGGTGATGAAGATCATTTAGGAGACATGGACTTTAAAGTAACTGGAACTTCTGAAGGAATTACCGCTTGTCAAATGGACATCAAGATTGACGGTTTGAAATACGAGATTATGGAAGCTGCATTAGCTCAAGCTCGTGACGGTCGTTTGCATATTCTTGGTAAATTAATTGAAACGCTTGCTGCTCCAAAAGAAGATGTAAAACCATACGCTCCAAAAATTATCACCAGAACTATTCCTGGTAACTTTATTGGTGCTTTGATTGGACCTGGTGGAAAAGTGATTCAAGAATTACAAAAAGCTACAGGAACTACTATTGTAATCAACGAGGTAGATGAGCAAGGTGTAATTGAAATTTTAGGTACTGATCCTGCTGGAATTGAAGCAGTATTGGCTAAAATTCAATCTATTACCTTCAAACCACAAATGGGTGAAGCGTATGAAGTGAAAGTAATTAAAATGCTTGATTTTGGTGCCGTTGTAGAATATACAGCAGCTCCAGGAAACGAAGTATTGTTACACGTATCCGAACTAGCTTGGGAAAGAACTGAAAACGTAACTGATGTGGTAAACATGGGCGATGTGTTTCAAGTTAAATACCTAGGACTTGATCCAAAAACTAGAAAAGAAAAAGTGTCTCGTAAAGCACTTATCGCTAGACCTCCACGCGAGGAGAAAAAAGAGTAATCAGATCTTAGTTTACTAAAGGTTTATTTATAGAAAATCCCGTTCGCATTCACGAACGGGATTTTTGTTTTTCTAAAAGCACATAACGTTCTAAAAAAGAAAGACTCCGCATTAGGGATAGCAGTGGAAATCCTTTTTATGCGCCGCGGCGAATAAAAAGATTGTAACGAATAGCCCGGACCGCAGGGAATGCACTAAAAATCTTTTTAAAATAAAATTTAAAAATAAATGTAACTTTTTTGCAACTCCTTACGTATAACTATTTGTACACTTTAAAATTGAGGAGACAACACCATGAGACAACTTAAAATTACCAAGCAGGTAACGAATCGTGAAACTGCATCATTAGACAAATACTTACAAGAAATTGGAAAAGTTGATCTTATCACGGCTGATGAAGAGGTAGAGTTAGCACAAAAGATTAAAGCTGGTGACCAGCGCGCCTTAGAGAAATTAACAAAAGCCAACTTACGTTTCGTAGTATCGGTGGCAAAACAATATCAAAACCAGGGTTTAACCCTTCCCGATTTAATTAACGAAGGAAATCTTGGACTTATAAAAGCAGCACAACGTTTTGATGAAACTCGTGGTTTCAAATTCATTTCGTATGCTGTATGGTGGATTCGTCAATCGATTTTGCAAGCTTTGGCTGAGCAGTCTCGTATTGTGCGTTTGCCATTAAACAAAATTGGTTCTATCAACAAAATCAACAAGATGTACGCGTTATTAGAGCAATCTAACGAGCGTCCGCCATCTGCTGAGGAAATTGCAAAAGAACTAGACATGACCGTAAATGATGTAAAAGAGTCTATGAAAAACTCTGGTCGTCACTTATCCATGGATGCTCCACTTGTAGAAGGTGAAGATTCTAACCTGTACGATGTATTGCGTTCTGGAGAGTCTCCAAACCCAGATAGAGAGTTAATTCACGAGTCATTACGCACCGAAATTGAGCGTTCTCTTGAAACTCTTACACCTCGTGAGGCTGATGTAGTTCGTTTGTATTTTGGTCTTGGAGACCAACACCCAATGACTTTAGAAGAGATTGGAGAAACTTTCGACCTAACTCGTGAGCGTGTACGTCAAATCAAGGAAAAAGCAATCCGTAGATTAAAACATACTTCTAGAAGTAAAATTTTAAAAACCTATTTAGGATAACTATATTTGTTTCAAGTTTAAAGTTTCAGGTTGCTCAAAACATCTTGAAACCTTAAACTTGAAACTTTTTTAAAGCAAACAACAGTCTGATTAACTGTTCGTTTTTTGATTGATGATTGAAACCTCGGCTGATTACCGAGGTTTTATTTTTTTCAATAAAACCTCAGTCTGTTCTCCGCCGCGGCGGATCGGGTGTCCGAGGTTTTATTTTTTCAATAAAACCACAAATCTTAAATCACTATTTACTGATTACTGTTCACTGAATACTGATAACTCCCACTGCGTAACCCTCCGTAAAAACTTCGGGTCGAGCTATTCGCTATATCTCTTCGTTGCACTACGAGGATGCCGCTGCTATCCCTTACGCAATCTTATTTACTAAAAGTCGTTGTTTCTTCTTAATGAAAAATTACTGCAATTGGTCTAAAAAAACTATTTTTGCACAAACAACAACTAAAGAATCTGAAACAAATTCAGATTAAACAACTACACAATGAAAAATACACTTATTGCTCCATCAGTATTAGCAGCTGACTTTGGAAACCTACAGCGCGACATTGAAATGATTAACAACAGTGAAGCCGATTGGTTTCATATAGACATCATGGACGGCGTTTTTGTACCTAACATTTCATACGGAATGCCAGTACTTGAAGCCATTGCTAAACACGCCACAAAAACTATTGATGTCCATTTAATGATTGTAGATCCAGATCGCTACATCAAAACATTTGCTGGACTTGGAGCCAATATCCTTAGCGTACATTATGAAGCTTGCACACATTTGCACAGAACGCTACAAGCCATAAAAGCAGAGGGAATGAAAGCGGGAGTTGCCATTAACCCGCATACATCAATTGATTTGTTAGAAGATGTGATTAATGACATTGATTTGGTTTGTATCATGAGTGTAAATCCTGGTTTTGGCGGACAATCTTTCATTGAAAACACCTATTCTAAAGTTGAAAAACTAAAAGCCTTAATTACAAGAAAAGGTGCCAACACCCTAATTGAAGTTGATGGAGGTGTAACTAGTGCTAATGCAAAACAACTTGTTGAAGCAGGAGCGAATGTTCTTGTTGCAGGAAGTTTTGTTTTTAAAGCAACAGACCCAGTACAAACAATTCAAGATCTAAAAAAGCTTACTACTTTTTAATACAAAATGGCGCCTAGTGCGCCATTTTTATTGATTTTCTTTATAGTTTATCATGGTGACAACATGATCATACAAATCTGGATTTACGGTTTTAAATTGAGCTGGTGTTTCAAAGAAATTTTTTAAAACTACTGCCAAGAATTCAAATTGATTTTCATACGCATACGGTCTAAAATATTGAGTATCGATTAATGAAGAGCTTAAAACCGAATCAGAAAAATACTTGACTACTTCATTAAAGGCATCAAAAAAGATAATAGAACTGGGATCGTTATTTTTCATACAATGAAAATGCAGTACATGCGTAAATTCATGTAATCCTAGATTCAAATTATCATTTGAACTTAAATGACCTAAGATAAAATCCTCCCAAGAAAAAACCACTGCTTTCATCATGGGATTAAACTCGCCTTTGTGAAAAACTTCATTTTCGGTTGAGAAGTATGCCGTAGGATAAATTACAATTCGCTTGAACAACGGAACAAGATAATTACGCATCCCAAAGGTAAGCATGACATAAGTAGCTGCTATTAGCAATCGCATTTGCTCTGTAACTACAAGATCTTTACCTATAAATTGATATTGTTTTGTGAACATAGTATTCTATGTTCAAAATACTCTTTTCTTTTAGTTGATAAGGTACTGTAATAAGGAAAATCGTCTGATAAAATTTTACGCTTATGTGGCTTCAGTCTTTTAGAGAAAGGATACCAATGTATGAACAATGGCTTATTAAAGAACATCATATAAGAGGGCTCAATAACTTTAAACAGTATAAACAAAAGAAAAAAGAGACCTATAAAAACTGTCAAAACTACTTGGATAACCATATTAAAGTAATTCATTAAAAAAATGCCTCAAAAAACTCAAGATAACTTGTAATTTTTTAAGGCATTTAAAAGTTAAAAAGTGGCCGCGACAGGGTTCGAACCTGCAACCCTCAGAGTCGAAATCTGATATTCTATCCAGTTGAACTACACAGCCATTTTTGATACAGAATTGATCGATTAATGCAATAACACGAATCGTTCAATCGTTTTTTATGTAAGTAGTTTTTTAACTATTGTAGAAATGGTTTTCCCCTCAGCAGTTCCACCAAGTTTTGCTGCTGCTAATCCCATAACTTTCCCCATAGATGCAATACCTGATGCTCCGGTTTCGGCAATAATTGCTGCAATAACTTTTTCTACTTCTGCCTCACTCAATTGAGCTGGTAAAAATTTCTCAATAACTGCTATTTGTGCCAATTCTGGTTCAGCAAGATCTAAACGGTTTTGCTCTGTGAAGATTCGGGCGCTTTCTTTACGTGTTTTTACAAGTTTTTGTAACAACTTAACTTCATCGTCTTCTGAAATTTCTTCTTTAGATCCTGTTGCCGTTTGTGCTAGTAATAGTTCTGATTTTATTGCTCTTAATGCTTCAAGCGCAACGGTATCTTTAGCTCTCATGGCGGTTTTCATTTCATCCATGATTAATGTTGATAAACTCATATCTTATGTCTTTTTTTTTTCAATTATAATGAAACAGCAGTTACGGCGCACTGTTGTTTACTGCCCCAGATGGTCGTGAAAAGCCTTTTTAGGGCAAAAAGGAATTTTTTCTTGGGCTTAAAAAGCGACTGAAAGAAGCTCTTTTAAGACCATAGAAAAAAGCGTTTTGCACAAAAAGCTTGCAACAACAGCTGGATTTAGGCCCAACAAAATTACAGTATTTTAACGGGAATAGCAACTGCTATCTTAAGGATTGTAGTAAAAAAAGAAACCCGAAAATCATATTAATTTTCGGGTTTCCTAGAATTAATTAATACCTTAATCTACGTTATCGTGTAAATACGAATTATTAGAACGCAATTGCAAATCATTGTTACTATCTGTACCAACAGATATCCTTGAATTTGCAGTATTCATTTGATTATTTGAGATATTTATACCCAATCGTTTGTAAGCAGGTTCTTTCTCATACTCATCAATTTTAGAAACATTATTATGAAACTTATAATTGAAATCTTTTAATTTCTTTCTACGCTCATCAGCTCTCATTCTTAAAGACTCTTCAATAGTCATTTCTGTAGGAGCAATGCTTTCAAAATCCATATGCTCAGCTGTTGTTGTATCTACTTGTTTCAAAGTGATATTCAATTCAGCTGGTGTAACTACTTCAGTTGCTTTTACTGCAGCTTTTGGCATAAACTCTGGTTCTTCATCCATATACTCCTCTAACGAATATTTGATAATTCCATTGTCTGAAAGCTCTGTTACTGGCACAAATTGAACTGCTTCATTTACTTTAATTTCTTTAGTCTCATTTGTCAATTCAAAAATTACGTTATTGTCTTGTTTTTGTTCTGACACTTCTGATTTAAAAAGAGGTAAATCAAATGAAAATGATGTTTGCTCTTGTTTTTCTGTTGTTTTTGTTTGTACCAATTGTGGCTCTACTGCTGGAGTAGAAACTATAAAATCGATATCAGTAATAGGTGAAACAATTTCGAATGTTACGTCTAAATTGTTTATAAAATCAGACATTTCAACCAAGTCCTCATTATTAATCGTTGGTGTGTTTACAACTGGAGTTTTTACAACTACTTCGTCCTCCATTAAATCAAATACAATTCTATCATTTGCAGAAGACGCTTTTGGAGTCTCCATATTTAAGTCAAATGCAGTCACAGAATTGTTTATTAAATTGTACACACTTTTTTGCTCATCCCCTAGAGTATGGATTATCTTTTTAGGCTCTGTGTTTACAATCTCATTTTGTTGTTCTATGTCAAATCCTGTTGCAATAATAGTTACTGCAATAGCATCTCCAAGAGACTCATCCTCACCTACACCCATGATGATATTGGCATTATGTCCCGCTTCGTTTTGAATGTGATCATTGATTTCCCCAATTTCATCGATAGTAATTTCATTAGTACCAGAAACGATAAGCAACAATACGTTTTTGGCACCAGTAATTTTGTTATCGTTTAATAATGGCGAATCTAGAGCTGCAATAATAGCCTCTTTTGCTCTGTTCTCACCTGATGAAACTGACGAACCCATAATTGCGGTTCCACTATTATACAAAACCGTTTTAGCATCTCTTAAATCGATATTTTGAGTATAGTGATGCGTAATTACTTCGGCAATTCCGCGTGAAGCAGTTGCCAAGACTTCATCTGCTTTAGAAAATCCTGCTTTAAAACCAAGGTTTCCATAAACTTCTCTTAGTTTGTTATTGTTTATAACAATTAAGGAATCTACTTGTTTACGTAATTTTTCAATTCCAATTAAAGCTTGCTCTTGACGCACTTTACCTTCAAAAAGAAACGGTAGCGTAACTATACCTACTGTTAAAATATCTCTTTCCTTAGCTAGTTGAGCAATTACTGGAGCTGCACCGGTACCTGTACCACCACCCATACCAGCGGTAATAAAAACCATCTTGGTATTTTGATCCAACATTTTTTCAATTTCGGAGATGCTCTCTATAGCTGACTGCTGTCCTACATCAGGATTAGCACCTGCGCCTAACCCCTCGGTAAGATGAACACCCAACTGTATTTTATTTGGCACTGAACTGCTATGTAAAGCTTGAGAATCTGTATTACACACTATGAAGTCAACGCCTTTTATTCCTTGCTTAAACATGTGGTTGATAGCGTTACTTCCGCCTCCACCGACCCCTATAACTTTTATTACATTTGATTGGTTTTTAGGTAAATCAAATGAAATACTTCCAAATTCTGTGTTGCTTGGCATAATTTTGGGTTTTTTGAAATTGTTATTAATTCTTAGTTTCTTTTTTTTGAGTTTTATTCTGCATTATCAAGAAATTCTTTGATCCTATCCACATAACGATCAAAGAAGTTTTTTTGAATTCTAGTTGCGGTAGAATCCTGCTTCTCTTTAATATTATATTCTTCTTCTACTGCAATTTCAGGAACTTCATTTACAAAAATTTGCGCCGTAGCCACGGGCGCTCTATAAACAGGCTGCTCTTTTACTGGAGCAGCAAGATCCAATCGTATTGCACTATGTGTTTTATTTTCTATACTTTTCATTACTAGTCCCACAGCGGTTGCATATAAAGGACTTGAAATTTCCTCATCTGAATTCCCTGCTAGGTGCTCATTTGGATATCCTATTCTGGTATCCATTCCTGTAATATATTCTACTAATTGTTTTATATGTTTTAACTGGGCCCCACCACCAGTTAAAACAATTCCAGCAATTAATTTCTTTCGAGGGTCTTCATGACCGTATGCTTTAACTTCGGTAAAAACCTGTTCAATTATTTCAACTACACGTGCGTTTATAATTTTAGATAGATTTTTTAACGAGATCTCTTTAGGCTCTCTTCCTCTTAATCCTGGTATAGAAACAATTTCATTGTCACGGTTTTCTCCAGGCCAAGCAGATCCAAACTTTACTTTCAAAAGCTCAGCTTGCTTTTCAATAATAGAACATCCTTCCTTAATATCATCAGTAATGACATTACCCCCAAAAGGAATAACAGCTGTATGACGAATGATTCCATCCTTAAAAATGGCTAAATCAGTGGTTCCTCCACCTATATCAATTAAGGCAACACCAGCCTCTTTTTCTTCTTGACTTAAAACCGCATCAGCAGACGCTAATGGCTCGAGTGTAAGTCCAGAAAGCTCAATACCCGAACTTTGAATGCAACGCCCAACGTTTCTTATAGATGCCGCTTGCCCTACAACCACGTGAAAGCTAGCTTCAAGTCTTCCACCATACATTCCTATCGGTTCTTTAATCTCTGATTGACCATCAATCTTGAACTCCTGAGGCAAAACATGTATAATTTCTTCGCCAGGTAACATGGCTAATTTATTCACTTGATCTATAAGCAATTGTATGTCACTCTCTCCTATTACCTCTTCTGGATTATGCCTGCTTATGTAATCTGTATGTTGAATACTACGTATGTGCTGACCAGCAATACCTACTACTACATCTTTAATTTTAAAACCTGAATTATTTTCGGCATCTTGGATTGCTTGTTGTATTGACTGTATAGTTTGCGTAATATTATTAACCACGCCTCTAGCCACACCAAGACTTTTAGATTTACCTAAACCTAAAATTTCCAGTTTACCATACTCATTTTTTTTGCCTATCATGGCAACTATCTTAGTTGTCCCAATATCTAGTCCTACTGCAATCTTCTCTTTTTCCATTATCAATTATTTAGTGCAAACTACTTGATCCGTAAATCGGAGGTCAATTTTTTTATATTTATACAAAGAACCATCCAAAACAGCCTTTTGAAAAAAAGCTTTATAATTCCTAAATTTTAACACAGCAAAATTTAGACTACCAAAATCTATTTGATAATCAAAATTTCTATTGTGCATAATTAAGCTACCATTTGGCATTATTTGTATTCCAATGATGTTCTTTTTCAAAAATTCATCATCGTAAATAACTCGAAATAATTTTATTAATTCTTCACTATTTTTTTTATTTATCGCCCCTGAAACAAGCGGAACTCTAGCTGTAAAGTTATTTGACAAAGGCATCCTACCTCCTTGAAAGTCAATGTAAAAAGAACTATTATCATCAAACACTCTAGCAACTGGAGTCTTTTGTTCTACCACTGCTTTTAACACACCATCAATTGTCACATATACTTCTGATTTTTTTATCATAGCATGTGAATCAATAGTTGTTTCCAGTTTGTTCAAATCTAAATCAACTTTTTGAATACTTCTTACGTTGTCACTATTTTCTATCAACAATTTATTAACTATTTCTTGTTTAACAAATGGCGAATTAACTCCCACAAATATTACTGTAGATTGCTTCAGTTTTCTATTTTCATTTCGTTTTGATGTGAAAGAAAATAAAAAAATCACAAGTACAAACATGAGTACTAATCGAATATTTGTCCAATTAAAGAGTTTCATTTAATGCTTTTTTAATTGTTGGCACCCATTCCCCTATATCTCCCGCACCAATTGTTACAATAATTGCTGCATCACTACTTACAATCTTTTGAACTAAATCTTTCTTTTCAACTAATTCTTTATGCTCATTAGTCATTTTTTGCAACAACCACTCTGATGTTATTCCCGGCATAGGCAATTCTCTTGCAGGATAAATATCCAAAAGCAAAATCTCATCAAAAGCCGATAAACTTTTTGCAAAATCATCCCCAAAATCATGAGTTCTACTAAATAAGTGTGGCTGAAAAATTGCCAATACTTTTTGGTTAGGATACAACTCTCTTACAGCTTGATGCACTGCATTAATCTCAGTAGGATGGTGTGCATAATCATCAATATAAACTTTATGATCCGTTTTTATTTGATATGAAAATCTTCTTTTTATACCCTGAAATGATGCAATAGCTTTTGCAATAGCATCTTGAGGAGTTCCATATAAATTAGCCATACCAATTGCCATCAAGGCATTCATGAGATTATGTTTTCCGGGAAGTCCAAAGTGCAAATCCTGCATCTCACCAGATGGCGTTTGAACATCAAAAACATAACTTCCGTTTCCTACACGCACATTAAATGCTTTATAAACAGCATCCTCATTTACGGCGCAGGTAATTCCCTTTAATGGTAAATCCTTTGTTATAAAAAGATTACTCTTGTCTTCAATTTTAGAGGCAAACTCTACAAACGACTCTTCAATTGCTGCACTTGTCCCATAAATATCTAGATGATCCGCATCCATAGAGGTGATGCAAGCAATATTGGGGTGCAAATGTAAAAAAGAACGATCAAATTCATCTGCTTCTACTACAGTAATTGTTTTACCGTTGCCTATTAAATTTGAATTGTAATTCTCAACAATTCCACCTATGAAAGCTGTCACATCAGCACCGCTTTCATTCAAAATATGTCCCAAAATTCCCGATGTAGTTGTCTTGCCATGTGTTCCTGCTACTGCAAAACAAAACGTATTTTCGGTAATCAAACCTAAAACCTCTGCTCTCTTTTTTATCTCATATCCTTGTTCTAAGAAAAAATTCCACTCTAAATGTGTTTTTGGAACAGCTGGAGTTACTACTACAAGTGTATTACTGATCAAGAAATCTTTTGGAATCAATTGAACATCATCTTCAAAATGAATTGAAATTCCAGACGCTATTAATTCATTTGTAAGACTTGAAGGAGTTTTATCATATCCGGAAACTTGCTTTCCTAATGTTTTAAAATAACGAGCAAGATTGCTCATACCGATTCCTCCGATGCCTATAAAATAAACGTTATGTATGTTATTTAAATTCATTTTTGTTGTATTCTGATAGTATTAAACTACTTTATCTCTATTTTATTTTAACAATGATTCAATGGCATCCACAATGTCTTTTGTTGCATTAGGTTTAGCCAATTTTTTCATGTTATTACTCAAATTTATTTGAAGTTGATGATCATGAATAAGTTTATTGAAAACAGATTCAAACTTCAAATCCAACTCGCTTTCCTTAATGAGCAAAGCTCCACCATTATCTACAATTGCTTTACCATTTTTGGTTTGATGATCTTCGGCTACATTTGGCGATGGTATAAAAATTGTGGGTTTAGCTACCAAACACAATTCAGATACTGATGATGCACCTGCACGCGAAATCACAAAATCAGCAGCAGCATAAATTAAATCCATTCTGTCAATAAACGAAACTACTTGAACATTTTCTCTATCAGAAAAGTGTTTGTACTCTGCCATGTAAAAATTACCACATTGCCAAAATACTTGTATTCCTGAGGCAATTAAGAAATCAAGCTCTTTTTCAATAAGCTGATTAATACGTCTTGAACCTAAACTTCCTCCTAAAACGAGAAGTGTTTTTTTATTATCGTCTAAATTAAAATACGATATAGCTTCACTTCTTTTTGAATCAATATCCAAAAGATCTTGACGTACCGGATTTCCTGTTAGAATGATTTTGTCTTGTGGAAAAAACCGTTCCAGATTTTCGTATGCTACGCAAATTTTACTAGCCTTTTTACTCAATAATTTATTTGTAATTCCTGGAAAGGAATTTTGTTCTTGAATCAAGGTAGGAATTCCTCTTTGACCCGCAGCTTGTAATAACGGCCCACTTGCAAATCCACCAGTACCGATGACAACATCTGGCTTAAACTCTTTTATAATTGATCTAGAGCGCCACAAGCTAGAAAGTACTTTTACAGGAAACAAAACATTATCAAGAGTTAATTTACGTTGTAATCCTGCAATCCATAATCCTTTTATAACATAACCCGCTTGAGGCACTTTTTGCATTTCCATCTTGTCCTGAGCTCCAACAAATAAAAATTCAGCATCTGGAAAACGCAATTTTAATTCATTAGCAATAGCAATTGCCGGATAAATATGTCCGCCAGTTCCTCCGCCGCTAAGTATGAATTTGTACTTTTTCATTTTATTTATAAAAAAAATTAGAACACTATTTATTAAAAACTGCTTTCATAGGATTTGTAGCTTTATCCTCTATAGAATAATCTTGCACCACTTCATACTCCTCATCAAGCTCTCTATCGATGAGCTTTTGCAACGCTTCTTCTCTTTTTGCAGCTTCCTTTTTTTCTTCTGCTATTTCTTCTTCCTTTTTGGTCACACTAATAATAATCCCTAATGCAAAACAAGTCATCCAAATGGAGCTACCTCCGCTACTTATAAGCGGCAACGTTTGCCCTGTAACAGGCAATAATTCAACAGCAACTGCCATATTTACCATGGCCTGAAAAACCATTGGAAAACCTAAACCTACAACCAGTAATTTCCCAAAAAGAGTATTTGCTTTGTGGGAAGCAACAACAAATCGAAATAGCAACAACAAGTACAGTACAATTACTGCAACTCCGCCCACAAGACCATATTCCTCTATTATAATTGCATATATAAAATCGGAGGAAGATTGCGGCAGAAAGTTTTTTTGCACACTCTTACCTGGCCCTAAACCATACAGTTTTCCTGATGCGATTGCAATTTTTGCTTTCTCTATTTGATAATCATCTTCTCCTGGTTTATCACTTGTAAAATTTTCAACTCTACTTATCCACGTATCCACACGGTTGGGAAATGCGTCAGGAAAAGTTTTTGCAATAATCATGAAAAAAGCCAACATCACAACTCCGGAACCAATAACAATACCCATGTATTTCAATGGATATTTACCTATAAAAACTAACATCAACACCATAGAAAAAATCAGTGCTGTTGTACTAAAATTTGCAGGTAAAATAAAAATTAATGTTACAAAAACAGGCAACCATAACTCCCACACAGACGCTTTAAATATTAAGGGTTCAGTTCTTTTTTTTGATAAAAAACGAGCTACAAATATAAACAACACCATGGAGGCTAGAGTCGAGGGCTGAAAAGTAACACCAATAAAAGGAATTTGAATCCATCTACTAGCATTAGCACCTGCAATTACTGTGCCTTTGAATAATGTAAACGCCAAAAGCAACCAAACAAAGTATAAGGACCCCCTTGCAATAGCTTTGAAATAATGATAAGGCACTTTGTGAACCATAAAAATTATTGTAAAACCAATAGCTATATGAACAATATGTTTTACAAGATATCCAAGCGTATTCCCATCTCCTTTTCCTATGTAAGCCAAATTGCTACTTGCACTAAAAACAGGCATAAAAGACAACAAGGCTAACAAGGCCACAAATGACCAAATTCCTTTATCCCCTTTTAAATTGTTTATTAGTTTTTTCATTTTCGTTCTTTGTTACTAATTTTGATCTTTATAAAGTAGTAGATCAAACTATTTTAACTCATTTAATTGATTACAAACTTTTAACTGCTTGTTTGAATTGTTTACCACGATCCTCATAGCTTTCAAATAAATCAAAACTAGCACAAGCAGGAGATAATAATACCGTATCTCCTTTCTCTGATAAGCGCTGCGCCATTTTAACAGCATCACTCATTGAATTTACCTCAACCATCATGTCTACAACATTGCCAAATGCATCTATAATTTTTTTATTATCAACTCCAAGACACACAATTGCCTTTACCTTTTCACGTACTAAAGGCATTAACTCGTTGTAATCATTTCCTTTATCAACACCACCTACAATCCATACTGTAGGCGCATTCATACTATCTAAAGCAAAAAAAGTAGCATTTACATTTGTAGCCTTAGAATCATTTATGTACTGAATGTTTTGAATTTTTAAGACTTTTTCTAAACGGTGCTCAACCCCTTGGAAATTTGACAAACTTTCACGGATAGTAGCTTTTCTGATTTGCATTAATTTTGCTACTGAAGTGGCTGCCATTGCGTTTTTCATATTATGTTTTCCCTCTAAGGCGATATGATCTGTATCCATTGAAAAATCCTCTCGGTTAATTTTAATTTCCATTTTATTTTGTATTGTGTAAGCCCCTTCGTTGAACGTTTTTGTCAATGAAAAAGGAATTAATTTTGCTTTAGTTTGATGAGTTGTCAACCAATTATTGATCGCTTCGTCATCTGCGTCATAAATTAGATAATCCTCCTCTGTTTGATTCATTGTTATTCTAAACTTTGAATCGATATAATTTTCATATTTGTATTCGTATCGATCTAAATGATCTGGACTTATATTGGTAATAATTGCAATGTGTGGCTTAAAATTAAATACACCGTCTAATTGAAAGCTGCTCAATTCAAGCACATAATAATCAAACTTATTATCGGCCACCTGCCAAGCAAAACTTTTACCTATATTTCCTCCTAAACCTACATTTACTCCAGCTGATTTCAATAAATGATACGTAAGCATGGTTGTCGTTGTCTTTCCATTACTTCCCGTAATTCCTATTATGGTAGCATTTGTAAAAGGAGCAGCAAACTCAATCTCTGATATTACCGAAACACCTTTCTCTAAAAGTTTTTTAACAATAGGAGATTTATCAGGAATACCAGGGCTTTTCATGACTACATCAGCATTTAATATTAAATCCTCAGTATGCTTTTCTTCTTCCCACGGAATTGAATTGAGAGATAAAACCTCTTTATAATTCCCTTTTATTTTTCCAAAGTCAGATACAAAAACATCGTACCCTTTCTTTTTTCCTAAAATTGCAGTTCCAATACCGCTTTCTCCTCCACCAAGAATAACTAGTCTCATATTATCTCAATTTTAATGTAACTATGGACAGTATGGCTAACATGATGGCTACAATCCAAAAACGGGTAACAATTTTACTCTCATGATATCCCTTTTTTTGATAATGATGATGTAATGGGGACATCAAAAATATTCTTCGGCCTTCGCCAAAACGTTTCTTGGTGTACTTAAAATAACTCACCTGAAGTACTACCGAAAAATTTTCAACTAGAAAAATTCCGCATAACAATGGGATTAGCATTTCTTTACGAACTGCAATTGCTAGTACAGCAATGATACCCCCAATAGTCAAACTTCCCGTATCTCCCATAAATACCGATGCTGGATACGAGTTATACCAAAGAAACCCTATTAAAGACCCTACAAATGCCGCTATAAAAACCGTCATTTCTCCCGAATTAGGGATGTACATAATATTCAAGTAATTGGAAAAAATAATGTTTCCCGAAACAAATGTAAAAATACCCAACGCCAGCACTGAAATAGCCGATGTTCCTGCAGCCAGACCATCTATACCATCTGTTAAATTCGCACCATTTGAAACAGCTGTGATAATAAAAATTACCACAGGGATAAAGATTAACCAGGCCCATTTTTCATATCCTTCTCCAGTCCAAGCTAAAACTTCGGCGTAATCAAACTCATTATTTTTAAAAAACGGAATTGTAGTTGCTGTTGATTTTTCTTCAATAGGTGCTGGCAACACAACAGTGCTACTAGGTGCTCTAAAAATATCTGATGTAGACGTATCTGTACGAACGGTAACGCCCGCATGAAAATAAAGAACTGTCCCTACAATTAATCCTAAACCTACTTGTCCTATTACTTTAAAAATTCCTTTTAAACCTTGCTTGTCCTTTTTAAAAATCTTAATGTAATCATCAATAAATCCTATTGTTCCCATCCAAAGCGTGGTAACAATAAGTAATACAATATAAATGTTGTGCAGTTTTGCAAAAAGTAAAACAGGAACAAGCGTTGCAAATATGATAATCAAACCACCCATGGTAGGAGTACCCGCCTTTTCATTTTGACCCGCTAAACCAAGCTCTCTAACCGTTTCTCCTACTTGCTGTTTTTGTAAAAAACGAATGATTCGTTTCCCATAAATAGTAGACAATAATAGCGATAACATTAAGGCTAATGCTGATCTAAAAGTAATGTACTGAAAAACTCCTGTTCCAGGAACATCCATCATTTTGTCTAAATATTCAAATAAATAATACAGCATATATCTTTGTTTATCTGGTTAATCTTTATTTTCTTTTTTCTTATGGATCGTTTTAAATACTAAACGATGTGAAATTATTTCCCTAATTGTTCTAATAGTTCTTTTACTATTTTCATATCGTCAAAATGATGACGAACACCATTAATTTCTTGATACGTTTCATGACCTTTACCTGCAACCAACAAGATGTCATTTGGCTGTGCTAACTGACACGCTGTTTTAATAGCTTGCATTCTATCTGTAATAGAAATTGTTTTCTTAAAATGATGTGGAGCTACTCCTTTTTCCATTTCAGAAATAATTTCTAAAGGATCTTCACTCCTTGGATTATCCGAAGTGAAAATAGCTTTGTCACTTAAACTTGCAGCAATATCAGCCATTACTGGTCTTTTTGCCTTATCTCTGTCACCCCCACAACCCACAACCGTAATCAGCTGCTCGTTTTGAGTACGAATGGTGTTTATTGTTTTCAAAACATTTTCAAGAGCATCTGGTGTATGAGCATAATCAACAATAGCAGTTACATTAGAATTCGATACTATATATTGAAACCTGCCTGAAACACTTTCCAAATTAGATAATAACCTAAGAACTTCTAAACTATCAAGTCCTAATTCTATAGCGGTACCGTAAATTGCAAGCAAATTATACGCATTGAAATCTCCAATCAATTTAACCCAAACTTCATGACCGTTTATTTTTAATAACAATCCTGATAATTGATTTTCTAAAATTTGTGCTTTATAATCGGCATAGGTTTTTAAGGCGTACGTTTTTTTATTAGCAACGGTGTTTTGTAACATCACAGATCCGTTTTTATCGTCCGCATTGGTAAGGGCAAAACCAGTTTTTGGCAAACCATCAAAAAAAGCTTTTTTAACATCTCTGTACTCAGCAAATGTGGGGTGATAATCTAAATGATCATGAGACAAATTGGTAAAAACCCCACCTGTAAAATGCAATCCTTCTGTTCTCTTTTGATGAATCCCATGCGAACTCACTTCCATAAAACAATATTCAACACCACTTTCTATCATTTCATTTAGGTAGTGGTTTATTGTTAACGAATCTGGAGTGGTATGAGTAGCTTTATACTCTTTCTCATTCACCATGATTTTCACCGTAGAAAGCAAGCCAACTTTATACCCAGCATTTTTAAACAATTGGTATAACAAAGAGGCAATAGTGGTTTTACCATTAGTACCTGTAATACCAACTAATTTTAGTTTTTGCGAAGGCGACTCATAAAAATTAGCAGCCATGCAAGCCAATGCCGCATTGGTATCTTGAACCTTAATATACGTTACTCCTAGTGCAAGTTCAGCTGGCAAAATTTGACATACTATTGCTGCAGCACCCTGTTGGATAACTTTGTCTATAAAATCATGACCGTTTGAAACTGTACCGTGAATAGCAACAAATACATCTCCGTTGAGAATTTTTCTAGAATCGAATTCTATTTTATTCACAGGAATATCTGCAAGACCCGATACCGAATCTATAGCTACTTTGTATAATATGTCTTTTAATACTTTCATGATAACTCTAATAATATTGTTGCATTTTTTACTACATTTTCACCTGCTTGCAACGACTGTTTTTTCACTTTTCCTACACCTACAACTTTTACTTTCATCCCTAAATTTCCAAGAAGCGCTACAGCATCCATGCCTGACATTCCTTTAAGATTAGGAACTACTTTCTGCTTTTTCTGAACTTTTAAATAGTAAGCCTCATAGCTTTGTTCTTGCTTATCAATTTTCCTGTCAAGATTTTTTATGGTATTGGTTGAAGGAGCATCGGTAAATATTTTTTGTGCAATTCTTTTAAAAACTGGCCCAGCCACATCAGCACCGTAATAATTATTAAGCGCAGTATTGGGCTTATGCACAACAACTATACAAGAATACTTTGGGTTCTCGGCTGGAAAATAGCCCACAAAAGAAGAAGCGTAATACATTCCTGTTCTACCTGCTTTACCATAGTTCACCTGCGCCGTACCGGTTTTTCCTGCCATTGAAAAATCTTTAGAAAACAATTTAGATCCCGTTCCTTTTTTCACCACATTAGCCAAGACTGCTTTGAGTTTAACAATGGTTTCCTTAGAACAAATTTTAGGGTTCAAAACTTCTTTCTCGTATTTTTTTATGGTTCTATTCCATTCTTTTATTTCAGATACAAATTGTGGTTTTACCATTTCTCCATCATTTGCAACGGCATTATAAAAAGCTAAAGTTTGCATCGGTGTAATATGCACACCGTATCCAAAAGCCATCCAAGGCAATGATATTTTAGACCAACTTCTATCTGTAGGTTGAGGCACATAAGGTATTCCTTCCCCTTTGATAGAAAGTCCTAGTGTTTTATTAAGTCCATAATTATTAAGATGATTTACAAACTGTGACGGATTCTCTTTGTATGCATTATAAACCGCTTGAACTAATATTGTATTAGATGAAACCTCAAAACCTCTAGCCAAAGAAATTTTACCGTATCCACCTTCATGAGAATCTTCTACTTTTTTACCAAAATAAGTTATTACTCCGTTTTTGCTATCATAAACTGCACTTGTATCTACTTTTTTATCATCTAACAATGCCATTAATCCTGCTAATTTATAAGTAGAACCTGGCTCATGAGACTCTGCTACGGCGTAATTTGTAGTTTCATAATAGGTTCCGTCATTAGCTCTTCCTAAATTAGAAATTGCTTTAATATGACCGGTTTTAGTCTCCATCACTACCACTGATCCATGATCTGCCTCGTAAGACTCCAGCTGTTTCAATAAAGCGTGATGTGCTATATCTTGAATATAAACATCAATAGTAGAAATCACATCATACCCGTCTTGAGGATCAACTTCATTTACATCACGAATAGGTTTCCACTGTCCTTTTGCAATTTTTTGTTTTAAAATCTTGCCGTCTTTACCATTCAAATATTTTCTAAAAGCCCATTCTATTCCTTTTCCATCAACAGATTGACCATTATGAGTACGTTCGTACCCTACTGTTCTTTCGGCAATTTTACCAATGGGATGCTCCCTAACTGTTTCTTGCTCTACAATTATCCCGCCTTTAAAAGCTCCCAAATTAAATAATGGAAAACCTTTAATTTTAAAATAAGAAGTATAACCTAGTTTACGACCTATTAAATAATATCTATTCTTGTTAGCACGTGCTTTTCTTAACTCATTCTCAAAATAGCTAGATGTTTTACCCAACACTGTTGCTAAAGAATCTGAAAGTGATTTTACATTCTTTTCAAAGACTTCGGTTTTGGGTGCAACGGCATCAAAACGTATTTCGTAATTAGGAATTGATGTAGCCAATAGACTGCCATCAGCCGAGTAAATATTTCCTTTATTGGCTGGTATTACAAAGTTTCTTACCGTTCTTTCTTTGGCTAATTTTCGATAATAATCTCCCTCAACCCATTGAATATTGGTTAATTTAATAGTAATAGCCACTGCAATCACAAAGATGAATGCAGCAACCAGATAAATTCTGTAGGATATATTTTTATCGTCTACTCCCATATTTTTTTGAAAAAGCTTTTTTCTTCTTCTTTAACTACTTTTATTTTTACTGGTGGCACTGTGGATGGAAAAATTTGTTTTTGCAACATTTTCTCAGATATAGTGGACTCCATTTTTAATTTCATTAACTCTGATCTTCTATCTACAAACTCTGATCGCAATTCTTTCACTTGATTAGAGAGTGCCGCTATTTCAAATACTTTTTGTTCAAATCTTTGTGTATTTGCAATCATAATAATAGCTAGTGCAATTCCAAAAACAATGAATCGCCAGTTTTTTACAGCATCATCGTTTACAAGAAACTTTGCTTTCAATAAACTGTAAACCCCGTTTTTCATTTTTTATCTTTTTTCAGCAATTCTTAATTTGGCACTTCTTGCTCTATTATTCTCTTTAATCTCGTTAGCATTGGGAACAATTAATTTTCCGATGGTTTTAAATGGAACCGAAAAATTTCCAAAAAAATCACGTTCAGGCTCTCCATCAAACATTCCGTTTTTTACAAATCTTTTTACCAATCGGTCTTCAAGAGAATGATATGAAATAACACTCAAACGTCCTTCTGGTTTTAAGATTTCTAAAGATTGCTCTAAGAATTCCTTTAAAACATCCATTTCTTGATTCACCTCTATACGTATAGCTTGATAAATCTGAGCCAATATTTTATTCTTAACTCTTTCTGGCAAATACCTTGACAAAACCTCTTTTAACTCATCAGTAGTTTTTATTGGATATTGCGTTCTGGCTTCTACTATAGTCCTTGCTAGTACAGGAGCATTTTTCAACTCTCCATAATCCAGAAAAACTCTTTTTAAGTTAGCTTCATCATATTCGTTTACCACCTTGTAAGCACTCAAGTCATTTTTCTGGCTCATTCTCATATCTAAGTCCGCATCAAAACGAGTAGAAAACCCTCTTTCAGGAACATCAAACTGATGAGAAGAAACTCCAAGGTCTCCTAAAATACCGTCAACACTCTTTACTCCATAAAAACGCAAAAACCGTTTTATAAAACGGAAGTTTTCATTTATCAGGGTAAATCTATCATCAGCTAATGCGTTGGCTAATGCGTCTTCATCTTGATCAAAGGCAAACAACTTCCCATTTGGCCCCAGCCGTTTCAAAATTTCTTTTGAATGACCTCCTCCTCCAAAAGTTACATCTACATATACTCCATCAGGATGAATATTTAAACCATCTACTGATTCCTGAAGCAAAACAGGATTATGATATTCCATTGTTGTCGTCATTTAAATTCCCCATTACTTCTTCTGCTAAATCTGCAAAATCCAGATCATCTCCACTTATTGATTTCTCATACAAATCTTTATCCCAAATCTCTACCATATTAATAGATGACGAGAAAACAACATCTTTAGTAATACTTGCAAAAACTGCTAAATCCTTTGGAGCCAGCAATCTACCTAGCGCATCAATCTCTACCACTTTTACACCAGCAGTAAACCTGCGGATAAAATCATTATTTTTTTTCACAAAGCGATTGAGCTTGTTAATTTTTGCCATCATTACATTCCACTCTTGCATAGGATACAACTCAAGACATGGTTGAAACACAGAACGCTTCAAAACAAACCCGTCTTGAAGTGATGAAGCCAATTGCTTTTTAAGTGGTGCTGGTAGTAGCATCCTGCCTTTTGCATCAACTTTGCATTCATATGTTCCTACAATTGTGTCCAAACAAAAAGTATTAAATGATGTAGAGCAAAAATATAAAAAAATCTACCACAATTTACCACTTACTACCACTTTGTTAATAAGTTTAACCACTTTCTAGCCAAAATCCTTAATTTATATACTGTCAACAGGTTAGCCTCATTTTTGTTAATTCCCTCTTCAAGAATAAAAACCGTAGCAGGATTGTTCAAAATATGGAAATATCAAGCAATTAAAAAGATATTTTCACGTAAAAAAACACTAGTATTTTACTACATAAAAAGAATTATTTATGGTACGCTAGTGATAATTTTACAATTAAAAATTGTCTTAAAAATTCATTTTTATTTATTAAATCCTATATTTGTCAAAATTGAAAATAGGGATTAAAAAAAAATGGAAAAACACTATAAAAAAGAGGGAAGATACAGCTATTATGAAGCAGGTGAAGGGACTCCAATTGTCATTTTACACGGACTTATGGGCGGACTTAGTAATTTTGATGCTGTTGCCGATCACTTTTCTTCAAAGGGTTACAAAATTATCATTCCAGACTTACCCATTTACACACAAAACATTTTAAAGACTAATGTAAAAAGTTTTGCAAAATACGTTAAAGATTTCATCACTTTCAAAGGATTGGAGCGTGTTATTTTACTTGGAAATTCCCTAGGAGGACATATTGCATTGTATCACACCAAAATGTATCCTGAAAAAGTAGCTGGACTTGTAATTACTGGTAGCTCTGGTCTTTACGAAAGCGCCATGGGTGATAGTTACCCAAAAAGAGGTGATTACGAATACATAAAAAAGAAAGCCGAAGACGTATTCTATGATCCAAAAGTTGCAACAAAAGAACTTATCGATGAAGTATACGAATCTGTAAACGACCGTATCAAATTAATAAAAACGCTTACGATTGCAAAAAGCGCTATACGCCACAATATGGCCAAAGATTTACCAAAAATGCACGTACAAACTTGTATTATTTGGGGAAAAAATGACAAAGTAACGCCTCCAGATGTTGCCGAAGAATTTCATAAATTATTACCAAACTCTACTTTGTACTGGATTGATAAATGCGGTCATGCTGCAATGATGGAGCATCCAGAAGAATTCAACCGCCTGCTAGAAGAATGGCTTACCAATACGCATCTTGCCATACATTAAGGCACAGTTTGCATTTTACACCTTTAGAACATGAAAATTAATACCGCCGAATTTGTTATCAGTAACTCCGATGTATCAAAATGTCCCAAAGACTCTTTACCGGAGTATGCTTTTATTGGCCGATCTAATGTGGGAAAATCATCCTTGATTAACATGATTACCAACCACAAAAAATTAGCCAAAACATCGGGACGCCCAGGGAAAACACAACTAATCAATCATTTTTTGATTAACAACAACTGGTTTTTAGTGGATTTACCTGGCTATGGTTATGCTAAAGTATCTAAAAAAACGAAGTCTATATTTCAAGAATTTATTACTGATTATTTTGAAACAAGAGAACAACTTGTTTGCGCTTTTGTATTGATTGATATTAGGCATGAAGCACAAACGATAGATGTTGAATTCATGTCATACATGGGCGAAAGTGAAATTCCGTTTTGTATTATTTTCACCAAAGCCGATAAGATTAGTAAAGTAAAAATTGACTCCCACATTGCTGCCTATAAAAAGAAAATGTTTGCAAATAACTGGGCCGAAATGCCTCAATATTTTGTTACATCAGCCACAGAATCTACTGGGAAGGAAGAGTTATTGACCTATATAGATGAAGTAAATCAAGAAGTTTTTAAAAACAACAGTCAATTTTAGAACTAATTTTTCAATGAATTCAAACAGTAGGAGCATCTTTTTTAAAGTTGGAATCCTTTTTATAGCTCTGACTTCCTGTAAATCCAGCACCTACCTACTTACAAATCATGATTACAAAACAGGTGTCGATTTTACCCAAGGAAAATGGCTCTTAAACACGGTCTACAGCGCTAAGGAAAACCGAGAAAAACTCACTGAGGAAGCAACATCGTTTTTTGCTGAAAACATAAGTAACCGTTATCATTTTCGGGCTGATGCAAAGGGCTTGCTCCTTCCTGAAAACATACCCCTTAATCCCAATAAAGAACAAATCAAATCCCTACAAGCAGGTACAGGATTTGATTACTTCATAAATGTATCATCCAAAAAAAATAAAGATGAATTAGGGACAATCTCTTTATTTGACGATGAACAATCAAGAGAGGAAAACAATGCTGAAGTAACTCTAGAAATATACGATTTGAATTTACATCAAATTATATATACTCAAAAGGCGATTGGCAGCGATCGTGCAGAAAAACAAAAGTCAATCTGGGAAACCAAAAAATCAAACAAACTAATTGATAACATCAATTTTCATAAAAGCTCCAATAAATTAGTATTAGGGAGTCTAAAAAAGATCTTAAAAGATCTTAAAAAGAAATCTATCCAAAAAAAATAAGAGCTGCAGGAACAGCTCTTATTTTTTTTATTTTTTGGTTAAGTCCAGTTTTTCTGCAAAATAATCACAAAAATCTTTCATCGTAGCCGACATTTTTTCATCATTGGTAGCTCTGTGAAACGTCTCAGACATGGCTACTAAAGTTTGATGGAAGAAAATTTTCATTTCATCTACAGGCATGTCCTTTGTCCACAAATCAATTCTCATACTTTCTTTAGCTTTGCTATCCCATATTGAAAGCATTATAGCTTTAGCTTCTTCGTGCTCTACACCACCATCTTTGGCAGTCCACATTAGTTTTTCTGGAACGCGATTTTCATCAAGCTCAACTAAAAATTTTATTTCTGATGTATTGGTATTTGACATTATTTTTTGGGTTTGTATTTTGATTTAACAAAGATTTCTTTTGCGTCTGTTTTTAACAATTCTTCTAGTGAAGCGCCACTGTTTTCCATGTAAGCTCTAACAATTTGCCATCCTACCCATACCCCTACTTGACCAGGAGAATCGTTATCAATTTCTAAATAAAATTTTGAGAACGGTGCTGGATTGATAAACCTAAGTGCTAATTTTTGCTCACTACTATAGAGCATTTCCTTCTCTAAGAAATAGCGCCACATGTAGCTTTCGTTTTCTTCACACCATTTTATTTGTTCAGGAGTGTACCCTATTTTCTCAGCATCAGTGTAAGTAGGCAGCAGTACATCTTTCAAATAAAGCTGTTTACCCCAATAAACCATTTGAGACAACAACTCCTTTTGAGTTCCCGGAGGAATTTTACGCATGGCAAAACTGGACACTACATCAGGTGCAATTTGTCTTTCTTCAAAATTTTGTTTTAGGTAATTGGGAAATTGATAAAATTTATGATCCTTTCCTAAGTACAATTCGAGAGAAATGATTACCAAAGAGTCTGCATAAATTGCTTTGGTATTGTAATCCATTTCAGATATAACAGTGATCACTTTTGGGGTTCTTGTTTTTGGAAAATGATATTTTATTTGCTTAAATAAATCATCTAACTCTTTCTTTACTGGTTCTATGTTGGCATACTTTTTTTGAACCTCTGTGTAAAGTTCTCTCCAAAGAGGATTTTGCATTTTCTCTATCCACACGGTATTATCATTGCCAGCTGGAAAAAAATAAGGATACTGTTTTTTAACCTTGTCCAAATTTTCTGGCTTGGTTTCAAAAAAAAGTTTATCAAATCTTTCAATCTTTAAATCCACAGGAATCTCTGTAACTTCTTGCTCTATTTTTGATTTTTTCTCACAGGAGATTAAAACTAGACAAAAGACAGCAGTTAAAAGGCATTTTTTCATATAAATTAATTAAATTTGTGTATGTAAACTTGGGAATTAGTGCACTACAAATTGCTTTTGCAAATATACATCCCTCCTTTTTAAAACGTGAATTATTATGACTAAAAAAAGTATTTTTGAAGCCGAAAAAGTGAATATGCATATTGTAAACTGGTTAAAAGCCTATGCCGAAAATGCAAATGTTAATGGTTTTGTCATAGGAATTTCGGGTGGTGTAGACTCTGCAGTAACCTCAACCTTATGTGCCCAAACAGGTTTACAGGTTTTGTGCGTAGAAATGCCTATTCATCAAGCCGAAAGCCATGTTAAGAGAGCCCAAGAGCATATTGAGCAATTAAAATCTAGATTTTCAAACGTACAAAGCGTGCAAACTGATTTGACTGCTGTATTTGAAACTTTTAAACAAAGTGTCCCTCACAGTATTGATGAGGCAAAGTTCAACCTTTCTCTAGCAAACACGCGAGCCCGTATACGAATGACTACATTGTATTACCTTGCAGGCATACATGGATTGCTAGTTGCTGGAACTGGAAACAAAGTTGAAGATTTTGGTGTAGGATTTTATACAAAATACGGCGATGGGGGTGTTGACTTAAGTCCAATTGCTGATTTAATGAAATCTGAAGTGTACGAATTGGGGCAGTATTTAAAAATTCCAACTTCGATTCAAAAAGCATCCCCTACAGATGGCCTTTTTGGCGATGACAGAACAGATGAAGACCAACTAGGTGCTAGTTATGACGAATTAGAATGGGCAATGTTAGCTAATGAATCTGGAAAAAAAGCATCTGATTTTGAAGGACGACAAAAAATTGTTTTCGAAATTTACAAACGTTTAAACACTGCAAACCGCCATAAAATGGAGCCTATTCCAGTTTGTGAAATAAAAATTTAATAAAAAATTAAATTTTTATGTTGATTTACAATTAATTACAGAATTTATTTATTAATTTTACATTTCCAATAACAAACAATTCAAAAAAATTTAAAATTATGATTAAAGTATGTATAGCCGATAATTATCCTGTTGTGCATTTTGGAGTAAAATCTTACTTTAAAGATAATGCTGACATCTCCATTGTAGCCAATGTGGGCAATTTCTTGATGGTACGAGATATACTTCAAACCAAAGACATTGATGTATTAGTACTAGATTTGGACCTGGAAGGACTTTCCAGCATCTTCGAGATCAAAACAATCTTGAAAGATTTCCCAAAAACAAAAGTGATTTTATACAGTGGTCTATCTGAACAGATTTATGCACCAAATGCCATTAAAGCCGGAGCATCTGGCTTTGTGCACAAATCCGAAAAGTTAGAAACACTAGGAATTGCTATTGTAAAAGTATCGCAAGGTAAGATCATCATGAATGAAACCGTGAAGAAAAACTTAGCCTTGATTGCAAAACAAACTAAAAGTGAGCGTTTGTATCGCAAACTTTCTAACCGTGAAGTTGAAGTATTACGCTACTTGAGTGGAGGGAAAAAGAATCACGAAATTGCTGATATCTTAAACCTGAATGAAAAAACAATCAGTACTTACAAGTTACGTTTATTAACTAAACTAAATGTAACCAATCTGGTTGATTTAGTAGACAAAGCAAAAAAATTAGAAATCGTTTAGTAATATCTTGACATTACACGACCTAATTTTTTTGAAAAAGAATGGATTAAAATATTATAATCCATAACTAATGATAAAGGCTCTGTATTATCTGAATTTGGTTCAGATGATATGGAGCTTTTTAATTCTTCAATAATACTTCCCACAAGATACCAACGAAGCGTTAAAATGGTCTCTGAAACCTCTTGACCTATTGTTTCATTTTTAGTTTTTGGAAAAATATTTTGACCTACCCAATCATGAAGAACGAGTTGCTCATCTTCCATTAAAATATCTGTTACTTCTTGGGCAAAGTCAACATCCAATCGCATTAAATACTGTTCCATACTAAAGGATTCATTCTCATTATAAAACGCTATAAGATCATTGTAAATTGCTCTAAATAATGGATTAGCAAGTTGCACCTCATCCTCTTGCAAACTGAGGTAAATACGTTGGTAAACCTTATAATTTCTTTTTTCTGAAACAGTTTCAATTTCTCCTTCTGCATTTGTACGCAAAAAAACATCTTCAAATTCTTCTTCTAGATTGCCATACAACAGTAAAATTTCAATTATTTTACGTTCCAATCGATTTAACACATCAACTTTAACGGCAGCAATTGGATTTTCGTTTTTAACAATTTCAAAAGCTTGTTGCTCTTGTTTTTGTTTTTTTCCAACCTCGGCAACTTCTTTTTGAGATAATTGTGCCAGAGTACTTTGTAATACTTGCTCTGAAATATCCATAATTCGGGAACATTCCTGAATGTAAATTTCGCGTTGAATTCGATCTGGAATTTTAGATATACTCCCTACCATATCCCGAATCAGGTCGGCTTTTTTTACTGGATCGTTTTTGGCTTCATTCATTAAGAGCGATGCTTTGAACTGGATGAAATCTTTAGAATTATTTTCAAGATAATAGACTAAATCATCATACAACGTTTTTTTTGCAAAACTATCCGGATCTTCCCCATCGGGAAAAGTACATACTTTGACATTCATACCTTCCTCAAGTATCAAATCAATCCCACGCACAGAGGCGCGCAATCCCGCAGCATCACCATCAAATAAAACGGTAATGTTTTTTGTCAATCTATTTATCAGTCTAATTTGATCTGGTGTCAAGGCAGTTCCTGATGATGCTACGACATTCTCAATACCAGATTGATTGAATTGTATCACATCCGTATATCCTTCAACCAGGTAGCAATTGTTTAATTTTGCTATGGATTGTTTGGCTTGATAAATACCATATAGCACTTTACTCTTGTGGTAAATTTCACTTTCAGGTGAGTTTAGGTATTTTGCTGCTTTTTTATCATTGGTTAAAATACGTCCTCCAAAACCCAAGACACGTCCGGACATGCTCTCAATAGGAAACATCACACGCCCCTTGAAGCGATCAAAAGGTCTGTCCTCTTTCGGAATTGTAAGTCCTGTACTTTCCAGAAATTCTAATTTATACCCTTTACCAAGAGCTTCTTTTGTAAACGCATCCCAACTTTCAGGTGAATATCCAAGGCTGAATTTTTTGATGGTTTCATTTGTAAAACCTCTTTCCTTAAAGTAAGAGTATCCAATAGCTTTTCCCTCTTCGGAATTTAAAAGTGTATTGTGGAAATACGTTTTGGCAAATTCCGAGACCAAGTACATACTTTCTCTGGTATCTGTGAGTGCTTTTTCTTGATCTGTTTGCTCTGTTTCTTCAATTTCAATATTGTATTTTTTGGCTAAGTATCGAATGGCTTCTGGATACGTAAAATGAGAGTGCTCCATCAAGAAAGCAACAGCATTTCCGCCTTTTCCAGAACTAAAATCCTTCCAGATTCCTTTGGCCGGAGAAACCATAAATGATGGCGAACGCTCTTCAGAGAATGGACTTAAACCTTTATAATTACTTCCTGCTCTTTTTAAATGAACAAATTCACCAATAACCTCCTCTACACGAGCAGTTTCATAAACAATATCAATTGTAGCTTTTGAAATCAAGTTGAATAAAATATTTAGGGATTGAAAAATGTAAAATTACACAAATCAAATTGGATAATTCACAATCTAAAAAACAAAAAAACACTTCTTTACAAAGTGCTTTTTTATGCTGCTAAAATGCCATCAGCAATTAATTAAAATCAAAACGCAAACCTAATGAAACATTGTTTTGCTTGACAGCATTGTCTTTAAACAATGGGTTTAAATCGTATTTCAAGTATAAACTTGTAGCTTTATATCCTACATAAGTGCTCAATCCATAGACAAAATCACTAGTGTTAAAATCTCCTTTTGTTTTTTCGGTTGATTTTAAATCTGAATTTTCATATTGTAAAATTTGTTTTGTTTTCACGTTTACTCCTGCGTACCCGCCTAGTCCTACTCTAACACTCTGATGAGATTTAAAATAGGTCTTATCGTTCTTAACCTCTGGCTTTGTAAAATCAAATTCTAAATGTAACGGAAATACCAAGCTCACATTTCTAAATCTAGAATCTTTTAATTCAATAGGATTCACTGTCAAATTGGTTTGATTGCCATTCACCTCAAAACTACGGTTGTTTGTAGGGCGAAGGTTATTGTACATAACTGATAAACCGTACTTGGCATGCAATAGGTTAGAATTGTTTAAAAGTCTAGAATTATAAGAAACGCCAATTTCATAAAAATGAGATCCTAAATACCTGAAATCTGATTTTTCAACTTCGCCATCAGTAACAACATTGTTCAATCCTGCAGCAAAAACAAATTGTGAAGTTGTCCTTTTGGATTGGCGTTCATCCTTATCAGATTGTCCGTTGTACACTTTTAAAGAGGAAATATTAAATTCGGTTTGATTTGGTCCAAGCTCTTCAGAATTAGTCCCAAAAATAACCATTCTGCCACCACTTCTAGTGTCTTTAGCGTCCTGCACTTTTCCATCCACTTTATCTTGTACCAACTGGTTGAGTTTCTCTTCTTGAACACTAACTTTAGAATCAATATTTGCGGCGTGAACGGCTGCTTTCTTTAACTTTAAATCATCCGCTTGTTCCTTCGTAATTACTTTATTATCGAGATCTTTATCAATTTGTTCGATCTCTTTTTTTAACGCATTTTTTTCTGAACTTGTTATTGATTTAATTTCGTTACCAATGGCTTTGGCTCTGGTCTCAAATGCAATGGATTGGTGGTCTCTTCCCTTAGTAAGTCCAGTTTCGGGTGTAGTATCATCAACTATTTCCAGTGCTATGTCTTTAAACCATACCTGACCTGTATCATCTAATAAAACTCCGTAAGAAATTGAAGTTGCATCTGCTGGTACGTGCAACACAATTTCATATTTTGTCCAGTCTTTTGTGCCTTTTATGGGATTTCTTCGCATGTTATCAAACGCTAAAACAGCCACATCATAGTAATCTACTCGCATCCATAAGCCAGCCCAAGATTTAATATTATCACATTTAACATATCCCGACATTTTTACTGTTTTTCCTAAATACAAGTCTGGCTTAATTGATTTCATGATTGTTCCAAAACCATTGATTTTACTTTTAACCGACTTAATAGTTAAGATATTTTCTTCTTTAAATTCGGAATTCTTTTCAAGACTCATTTCATAATTTGGCGACACCGGTTGCCAATATGTCCAGTCTAGAATATTTTTATAAACTCCTTTTTCTTGCGCATTAACTTTTGTTAAAAAGGCCGATAACAGTAGTACTGTGATTAAAATAATTTTTTGCATAATGTTCGATTTTTGATTGATGATTGATTATTCTTTTTCGTAATTTCTATTGGCCAAAACTGTTTTTATGGCGTTGTAATTTTTATTAAACTTGCTTATGGCCGACTCTCTAAAGGTTTGATTCATCTCTGTTTCTACATCCGACAATAAATTCTGAGGATTAACCGTGGTGCTTTTTATCGGTTTTTGATTGACTTGCAAACTAGTTGATGACTCCAGTTGTGTATTACTCACTTCTGCTAACAATCCAGATGCTGAAACATACCTGTTTTTAGTACCCTTTTTTAGATTATTATTTTCTACTAAAATGGTTAAACTATCATTTTTAGAATTCTTAATTTGGGCTGCAGCCAGTTCATTCTTTTCTAATTTCAATGATTTTTGCTGCGTTGAAGCTTGGTATTGAGGAGTAACAATGACTTTTTGAACGTTAGGTTTTAAAGCATTTGACAGTGTATTTGTATTTTGTAACGAATCGGCTGTAGTAAAGTTATTTTCTTGTTTTTTCGAATCTTGAAATACAACTCCATTGTCTTGATTTAAATTCACACTTTCTTTTTGATCAAAAAATAGGGTTCCAATAAGTAGAAAACCAACAAAACTTGCCGCCACATACAACCATGGGAATTTAGTTTTTTGTTTTTCTGTCTCAGAAAGCATTGTGTCGAGTTTATCCCAAGCCATCGCCGAAGGTTTGATTTCTCTAGCATTCAACAGCTCTTTTATTTGTATTTCAAATTTATTCGGTTCCATACTCATAATTTTTTATTGTACTAATTTGTACTTGCAGCATTTTTCTAGCATGAGATAATTGCGACTTTGATGTTCCTTCATTAATTCCCAACAGGGTTGCAATTTCATGGTGTTTAAATCCTTCTATCGCAAATAAATTAAAAACCATTTTATAACCATCTGGCAAATTATCTATCAAAGATTGAATGTCGTCTACAGATAATTGACTTTCAATAGCATTAAAACTTTCCTCATCGCGACCGATTACGAAATCATCTTCGATGTATTTAATTTTTTTATTTACTCTGATAAAAGAAATACATTCATTGACCATAATCCGCCTTATCCAGCCTTCAAAACTTCCTTTGTGTTCGTAATTTTTAAGATTGGTAAAAACCTTCATAAAAGCGGTAATCATAACGTCTTCGGCCTGATGCATATCTTTTATGTATTGACGGCAAACACTTAGCATTTTTGGAGAAAACTGGGTATAAATTTGCTGTTGCGCTTGTCGATTATTATCGACAGCCAACCGAATTAATTCCTTTTCCTCGTGATGTAAGTTGATTACTTTCATAAATTAAAGAGTAAAATAAATTTCAATAGCATTTCAAAATATCTTATTGAATAATGAAGACTCTCTATTTACATAGACGCTTTTCGATATAAAAAGGTTGCATGGCATCTAATTTTTTTTTAATTTGAAATTTTATAAATCAAAAAAAACAGCAAAATCAATAGTTAAGAAGATAAAATATTTTAAAAAATTATTTCTTTCTTTCGATAACGTAGTTGACCATTAAAATTAGGGCGCTTTTATAATCGGATTCAGGGAAATCTTGAAGTAATAAAAGTGCTTCATGTTGAAAAGCAACCATTTTTGCTTCAGCATAAACCAAACCATTGTTGTTTTTCACAAATGCAATAACCTCTTTAACGCGTTTTTTGTCTTTGTTGTGATTTTTTATCGAATTGATAAGCCAACTTTTCTCTTTTGGGGTACAAGTATTTAAAACATTGATAAGAGGCAAAGTCATTTTTTGCTCTTTGATATCAATTCCGGTTGGTTTACCAATGGCTTCATCAGTGTAATCAAATAAATCATCTTTGATTTGAAAAGCCATACCTATAAGTTCTCCAAACTTTCGCATTTTCTCGACTTGCAGCTCATCTTCAATAACAGATTTTGCTCCAAGAGCACAACAAGCAGCTATAAGAGTAGCTGTCTTTTTTCGAATAATTTCGTAATAAATATCTTCAGTGATATCCAGTCTACGGGCTTTTTCAATTTGAAGTAATTCCCCTTCGCTCATTTCGCGTACAGCGACAGAAATGATTCTAAGTAAATCAAAATCACCGTTATCAATAGAAAGCAACAAGCCTTTTGACAACAAATAATCACCTACTAAAACAGCAATTTTATTTTTCCATAATGCGTTTAAAGAGAAAAAACCTCTTCGGCGATTACTATCATCCACTACATCATCGTGAACCAGTGTAGCAGTATGTATAAGCTCTATCACACAAGCACCACGATAAGTGCGCTCATTTACCAAGCCATTTGCAACCATTTTTGCAGTAAGAAAAACAAACATAGGACGCATTTGTTTCCCCTTTCGGTTTACTATATAATAGGTAATTCTATTGAGTAAAGCCACTTGCGAAGTCATAGATTCATAGAACTTTTTTTCAAAAAGTTCCATTTCTTTTAAGATGGGCTGTTTTATTTGAGAGGTGACATTCATTAAGAAATCAAAGTTACGTCTTTTAGTAAATATAAATACGCTAAAAACTAATTTTAGTATTCCAATTCTAAAAAAAACGTACTCCTAACATTGCTAACCTATCCTTAATCCTATTACGGTTTTTGTTAAAGTTCCCTTAATCACTTGAAGATTCCTCCCTTCTAAGTTTGCAAAACAAAATAAAACAACAAACCAATGAAAATTTTAAGAAAAAATCTGCTCTTTCTTTTACTTCTATTTTGCGTACATATAACTACTGCGCAAACTAATGCAATATCAGGAAAAGTAACCGATTTATCCGGATTCCCGCTTACTGGGGCAACTGTTTTAGTTAAAGGAACTAAAACTGCAGCCATTGCAGATGAAAATGGAAAGTACACCATTAAAACCGAACAAGGCAAGACATTAGTTTTTAGCTATATGGGTTTTATTTCTAAAGAAGTAGTAGTAAACAACCAACAAAATCTCAATGTTACATTACAAGACGATTCTATATCACTAGGGGAAGTTGTTGTAACTGCTTTAGGAATTAAAAGAGATAAACGTGCTTTAGGATATGCTTCCCAAGAGTTGAAATCAGAGGATATCAATAAAGTAAACTCGGCAAATTTTGTATCCAACTTAACAGGTAAAATATCTGGAGTTCAAATTACAGGCTCTGGAAACGGAATCACAAGTTCTTCAAGAATTACTATCCGTGGAGACAAATCTTTGAACATCAATAATAACGGACCTTTATTTATAGTTGATGGTATTCCAATCAATAATAATGTATATGGTGTAGGAGGCGGTCCCACTACTCAGACTAACCTACCAACTGATTATGGCAATGGTGCTTCAGAAATTAATCAAGAGAACATTGAAAGTGTAAACGTACTAAAAGGTGCAGCCGCATCAGCACTTTATGGTTCTAGAGCAGCAAATGGTGTTATTGTTATTACTACTAAATCTGGTAAAAAAGGCAAAGGATTTGGTGTTTCAATCGCTTCTTCTTTCATGACAAGCGAAGCATTGCGCTTACCTGAAATTCAAGGTGTTTATGGTGCGGGATCAAAACAAGTATACGATCCTGGAGCAGATACAAACTTAGGTCCCCGTTTTGACTCAGGAGTTTCTTTATTACAGAATGGAAGTCCAGGATATTCAATAGGACAAGGACAAGTTTTACCATTTGAATTCAGATACAACTTAAATGACTTTTTTAGAAAAGGAAACTCGATTTCAAACTCAGTATCAATTTCTGGTTCAGATGAAAAAACTAATTTCAGGCTAAGCTATGGAAAAACTTCCAGCGAGGATATCGTACCAAATTCTAATTTGAAAAGAGAAAACATAAATCTTAACCTGAATTACTCTATTTCAGATAAATGGAAAATTAGCACAGTAGCTACTTATACAAAAAGCGCCAGTGATAATACTCCTGTAACAGGCTACGGAAGTCAAGGAATTATGTATAATTTACTTTGGAATCATACCAATGTAGACTTAGATTGGCTTAAAGATTACTGGATTGTTAAAGATGTGAGACAAAACAGCATGTTTGGTTGGGGAGATAATCCTTTTAAAATTGCGTATGAAAATATTAATGCATTTAAAAAAGGGCGTCTTTTTGGGAACATTTCTTCTACTTATCAAATCGATGAAAACTTTTCGTTCATGGCTAGAATAGGAATGGACAATTCTAATGATTTTAGATGGTCAAGACGACCAATTGGATCTTCAAGATATGTTTCTGGAATGTACCGCGAACAAACGATTAGTTTTACAGAATACAATGCTGATATGTTGTTGAGTTACGATCGTAATTTTGGGGATTTTTCGGTTAAAATATCCTACGGAGCAAACAGCATGAATCAATACACATCTGAAAGTAAAATTGAAGGACAAGGAATCAGTATTCCTGGAATTTACAATTTACAAAACATTAATGTTATGCCTATTTCATCAAGAGATATTTACAAAAAACGCATTAACAGCATGTATAGTTTCGCAAATATTGGATACAAAGATTTTCTATATTTAGATCTAACGGCTAGAAATGACTGGTCTTCTACCCTTCCAGCAGACAATAATTCTTACTTCTATCCTTCTGCTTCATTAAGCTTTATTCCAACTTCATTATTTGAAATGAATGAGAATATTGATTTCTTAAAACTGAGAGTAAACGCAGCTTCTGTAGGAAACGACACTGATCCTTATAAATTAGTAAAAACATACAACAATGGAACTTTAGCGGGTACATTGACTAATCCTAGCACTATTTTAAACAGTAATTTGAAGCCTGAAATTGCCACATCCTATGAAGTAGGTGTTGAAGCTCAGCTTTTCAAAAAAAGAATTACGTTAGATGCTAGTTATTACATCACCGATTCTAAAAATCAAATCGTAGGTTTAGATGTGTCACAAGCTTCTGGATTTAATTCGAATGTAATCAACGCAGGGAAAATACAAAATAAAGGAATCGAGATAGGATTAGGAATCACGCCTGTTCGAACAGAAAATTTTGAATGGTCACTTAACGCTAATTTTACTCAGAACCGTGGTACTGTAAAAGAATTGACTCCAGGAATTAACAATTACATCATTGCTCAAGGTCCAAATGGTGGCACAATTGAAGCACGTGTTGGCGAGAGAATGGGAGACATGTACGGTCGTGGTTATTTAAGAAGTCCTGACAATCAAATTGTTTTCGATACTAATGGTTCCCCAATTTTAGATACAAAAATCAAAAAAATAGGAAACTACAATCCAGATTGGATGTTGGGCCTCAGCACTAATCTTAAATACAAAAACTTCAATCTTAATGCATTATTAGATGTACGCCAAGGTGGTAAAATATATTCAATGACCAATTCAATTGGAATGGAAAGTGGAATCCTTGCCGTTTCATTACCAGGAAGAGAAACAGGAATTATTGGTAACGGAGTAGTTCAAAACACAGACGGATCATACAGACCAAACACAACTTCTGTGAGTGCAGAAAACTGGTATTACTACAATGCTTATCGTAGAGATAACATTGAGGCCAATTCATTTGACGCTTCTTATGTAAAACTGAGAGAGGTAAGTTTGAATTACAGAATATCTGACAAATGGACCAAAGCGGTAAAAATGCAAAATTTAAGTATTGGATTAGTTGGAAACAATCTAGCACTTTGGACAAAAGTTCCAAATATTGACCCAGAAACTCAAGCAATAAGTGGCGGTACATTACTACCTGGATTCGAAGTATTACAACTGCCATCATCCAGAAATTATGGAATCAAATTAAATGCTTCATTCTAAAAAAATTATCATGAAAAAAATCTTAGCCTTTATAGTACTATTAACTCTTAGTATTTCTTGCACCGACGGGTTTGAAGAAATCAACACTAATAAAAATCAACCCACTGCTTCACAACCTAAGCAAATGCTACCCAACGTTATTTTTAACTTGGCCAATAGTAACGTGACCAACTCCTATGACTTTGGAGACATCGTCGCTCAATATGGTGGTTTCTATGAGTACAACCAACTAGACGTTTATGATTGGGGAGCTGACAACCGTTTTTGGGGATTATACAAATGGCTTAACGATATCTATGATATCAAAAAACAAGCCATCGCATTAAATGACAAAAATTACGAAGCCATTAGTCTTGTTCTTGAAACCTATACCATGAGTCTTATTACAGACACTTATGGTTACGCTCCCTATTCTGAAGCTTCAAAAGGAGAATCTGGAATATTAAAACCTAAGTATGATTCTCAAGAAGCTATCTATAAACAACTGCTTTTAAATTTAGACAATGCAAACGATTTGATAAATGTTAAATCAAAAGTAGAAGGAGACTTATTATATGGTGGAGAAATGTTAAAATGGAAAAAATTCTGTAACTCACTACATGTTCGTCTCTTGATGCGAATTTCCAACAAGGTCAATGTTAGCGCTAAATTAAATGAGATTATTACTAAACCAGCACTATATCCTTTATTCCAATCGAATATTGACAATGCGAATTATGTTTACTCAGGAAGCTATCCTAATATTTCACCAATGAGTGATGGAGTGAATAGATTGTACGGTTACAATATTGTGATTCCTTCCACAAATTTAGTGAATACATTAATTGCAAATAATGACCCTAGACTAGACGAATGGATTGATCCTATTGCAGGAACAACGAATCATTTAGGATTAAAACCTGGATTACCGCTAGATCAAATTGGGGAACCAACAAAATATTCTAGAAGAGCAGAAGATTATTTTTATGGGAAAACAAAAATATCTTCTCTATTCATGACCTATAGTGAATTGAACTTCTTGTTAGCCGAAGCGAGCCAGCGCAATCTTATTACAACTGGATCAGCCAAAATGTACTATGATACCGCAGTAACAGCTTCTTTCGGGCAATGGAATGTAACGATGCCAAATAATTACTTGACAGTTACAGCACCATATAACGCTACAAATGAAGTGCTATATACCCAAAAATGGTTAGCTTTATACCACACAGGAATTGAATCTTGGTTGGACTGGAAAAGAACTGGAAAACCAAGTTTTATTCAAGCAGGTCCAGGAGCTAAAAACAATGGTAAAGTACCTAGAAGAATCTTATATCCAAGTTTAGAGCAATCTGTAAACAAAGAAAATTACAGCGAGGCGATACAAAAAATAGGAGGAAGCGACAATATTAACGCGAAAGTATGGTGGGATAATTTTTAATAGAAATAAAGATGAAAAAAATATTATTAATTCTGATCCTTCTTGTTGCGGTGAATTCCCAAGCCCAAAAAGCAGAGAACATCATTATCATCACCACTGATGGATTTAGATGGCAAGAGGCTTTCAAGGGAATGGACGAAAGTCTAGCTAAGGACAAAAAATTCAATCAGAACGACAGTGCTTATATTTATAAAAAATATTGGGCTGAAAATATAAACGAACGAAGAGAAAAATTAATGCCTTTTATGTGGTCTGTTCTGGCTAAAAAAGGACAAATTTATGGTAACAGAACCCTTGGTAACAAAGTAAATAACGCCAATCCCTATTGGTTTAGTTATCCTGGTTATAACGAAATCATGACAGGCTACGCTGATACTTTAATCAATTCAAATAAGTATCCTGCAAATCCAAATATTACTATTTTAGAATTCTTAAGCAAACAAGCTAAGATAAAAGGTAAAGTTGCTGCTTTTGGGGCTTGGGATGCTTTTGATAATATCCTAAATGAAAAAAGAGCAGGTTTTCCAGTGGTATCTGCTTTTGATAAGGTAGGAGGAAAAACACCAACAGAGAGACAAAAATTAATTAATGCTATGCTAGCAGATTCATTTAAACCTTTTCACGAGGAGGAATGTCTGGATGTATTTACACATTATGGCGCTCTTGAAGAATTGAAAACAAACAAACCAAAAGTATTATACATCTCTTATGGCGAAACGGATGAGTGGGCTCATGCTGGATTTTATCGTTCCTATTTAGATGCAGCACATCAAGTGGATGCTTGGATCAAAGAGATTTGGGAATTTGTACAAAACGATCCTCAATACAAAGACAAAACGGCTTTAGTATTTACAACAGATCATGGCAGAGGCGATCTTATAAAAGCAGAATGGACAAGTCATGGACCACAAATAAAAGACGCTTCAGAAATTTGGTTTGCTGCTATGGGACCTAAAATTGAAGCAAAAGGGGAAATGAAAGAGGAAAATCAATTGTATCAAGATCAATTTGCACAAACCATAGCTAAGATTATGGGATATACATTTGAAGCCAATCATCCTATTGCGAAAGAAATCTCTTCAGTAATAAAATAAATTAATTGCTCAAAAAAAAAGCTGTCCAAATTTACTTTTCGGACAGCTTTTTTTATGCTTCTTTATTGGCCAATTGCCCGCACGCAGCATCAATATCTTTACCTCTACTTCTACGCACTTTAACCACAATTCCGGATGCTTCAAGTGCTTTTATATAGGCATTTATAGATTCTTCAGATGCTTGTTGAAACTCCCCATCATCAATTGGGTTGTATTCGATAAGATTCACTTTGCAAGGAACATATTTGCAAAATTTGACCAATGCATCTACCGCTTCTTTATTGTCGTTGATACCTTTCCAAACTACATATTCATAGGAAATTTTGCTTTTGGTTTTTCGGTACCAATATTCTAATGATTCCCGTAATTCAGCTAAAGGAAAATTAGCACTAAAAGGCATAATACGTGCACGAACTTCATCTATTGCCGAGTGTAATGACACAGCTAGTTTGAATTTCACATCGTCATCGGCTAGTTTTTTAATCATTTTAGGCACTCCAGAAGTTGAGACCATAATTCTTTTTGGAGACATCCCTAATCCTTCAGAGGAAGTAATCATTTCAATGGCCTTCAAAACATTGTTGTAATTCATTAACGGCTCTCCCATTCCCATGAAAACAATATTAGACAACGGATGATTGTAATACAGACGACTTTCTTTATCAATGGCAATTACTTGATCATAAATTTCTGCAGGTTCCAGGTTACGCATTCTTTTTAATCGCGCTGTGGCGCAAAAATTACAATCTAAACTACACCCTACTTGACTCGAAACACAAGCGGTTGTTCGTGTATTTGTAGGTATCAAAACCGACTCTACTACTAAACCATCGTGTAACCGAACCGCATTTTTTACAGTACCGTCTTCTGAGCGTTGCATGGTATCTACTTTGATGTGATTGATAACAAAATGTGTTTCCAGCATAGTTCTTGTCTGCTTAGAAACATTTGTCATGTCCTCAAAACTGTGCGCTCCTTTGCTCCACAACCATTCATATACCTGATTTCCTCTAAAGGCTTTGTCATTATTGGCAACAAAAAAATCACGTAATTGTTCTTTTGAAAGGGATCTTATATCTTTTTTTTCGATTTCCATGCTGCAAAGTTAATAAGTATTTTGAGGTTTTCGTTATTTGTGAATTTGGTTATTTGTAATTTTGTGAAAAATTTAAAATAATGCATTTCATTTCTCCAGAATTAGAAGATTACATTGAGCAACATTCTGAAAAAGAGCCTGCTTTACTAGCAGCATTAAATAAAGAAACCTACCAAAAGATTTTGCTTCCGCGAATGTTAAGCGGGCATTTTCAAGGCAGGGTTTTGAGCATGTTGTCAAAATTGATTCGACCTTTGAATATTCTGGAAATTGGAACCTATACTGGTTATTCAGCATTGTGTTTGTGCGAAGGCATGCAAGAAAACGGACAATTGCACACGATTGACATCAAAGAAGAACTAGTTGATTTTCAACGGAAACATTTTGACAAATCGCCTTGGGGAGAACAAATTGTTCAACATCTCGGCGAAGCAGTTGACATTATCCCAACGATTGACTTAAAATTTGATTTGGTTTTTATTGATGCTGATAAAGAAAACTACTTGAACTATTTTGAATTGATCTTACCCAAAATGAATAAAGGAGGGATTATTCTATCTGATAATGTTTTATGGAGCGGAAAGGTTTTAGAACCCCTGAATCCTAAAGATTTAAGTACAAAAATATTACTAGAATTCAATCGTTTATTAGCAACAGATCCAAGAGTAGAGACCGTTTTACTGCCTATTCGTGATGGTTTAACGGTAAGCAGAGTTCTTTAGTTTAAAAATTCTACTGAAAACAAATACCCTAGCCCTGATAGAAGCGGCATCTCCCGATCTTAAAAAACAAGGCTCTTTTTGCCGTAGTTTTTTTGATCGGGAATACAGCGGATAGCAGGAAAAAGTTCCTAAATACAAAGAGTTATGAAAGCTCCTGAGGGAAATATTTCTTTTGTACTTTTTTGTATAAAAGGTGTATTAGATATCCAAAAACAAAGCCGAAGAAATAGCCCGTGAGTATGTCTAATGGATAATGCAAGCCTAGATAAATCCTACTGTACGCAAAAACTAAAGGCCAAAGAAACAAGAATCCAAGATACTTGATTCTACTTTTGAATACAAAGTATAAAAAGCTAGCAACAGCCATAGAATTTGCGGCATGCCCTGAAAAAAAGCTGTACGAACTTCTGGATTGAACCACCCTGATAAACGTATTAATATCTGGATTGTTACAAGGTCGCAAACGCTGAAAACCATTTTTGAAAGCGTTTGTAGTTTGATCTGTAAAGGTGATTAATAGCGCTACAAATAGCAGCAAATACAAGGTTTGTTTGCCTCCTAATTTTTTATAAACCAAAAACAATAACAATAAAAAAAAGGGAAGCCAATTGATTTGTTTGGTCAAAAATAACCATGTAGAATCAAATGTTTCATTGCCAAGGCTGTTGAGATAAACAAAAAGTTCTACATCAAGTGTACGTAGTTTTTCTAGCATTAATTTTGTCGTTTTATAGGTCCTGTAATTTCATCTTCAAGTGAAGAAGTTGCCTCTTCAACAGGCTTTGTTTCGGCAAGAAAACTGTCTTTTACTTTTGTAATCTCATCCGTTACACCTGATGTAATAGAATCAAATGGAGAGGTGTCTCCCAAGATAGATTCTTTTGCTTTATTAATTTCGCTATTGATCGATCCTGTTATGTTAGAAATTGATTTGGCATCAAAACCATTTGTTTCTGCTCCCTTTTGAATTTCACTTTTTATATCATTTGTAGCATTTTTTAGCTGCGCCATTGCTTTACCCATGGTTCTAGCAATTTCTGGTATCTTATCTGAACCAAAAAGCATAAGTACAATAAACATGATAAAAATTAATTCGCCTCCTCCTATACCAAACATAATTTTATATTTTTTATGGTTACAAAGATATTACTTTTTGAATGGTTGACTTTTAATTATTTCATAAAAATACCCCCAAAGAGCAGTTGCTTTTGGGGGTATTGTATTTTATTTTAAAAGTAATTAATCAAATTTTGATTTCACTTCTTCTTTTGGCCAAGTATTATTAGTCACATCAATATCAGCTGTTTCTAATTTTGGATCTACAACAATTTTTTTGATCGCTTTATCTGTTGCGTATACTTTCTTAGCAGTGTCATTGTTTTTTCTCCAAATTTGAGCTGGGTATTTAAACGTTTCTTTTGAGTCATCCTCATACGTTAACTCCACAATGATTGGCATTAACATTCCTCCTGGCTTATTAAACTCTACTTCGTAAAAATATTTTGGTGCTTTTAATGCTGATTTTTCCTCGGTAGTAAAGTTTTTTTCTACGTACTCAGATAATAAACTTACCTCGTTAATAGCCAATGCTTTTTTGTCTTTCGCAGCCAATTCCTCACTTGTTGCTGGAACTAAGTATACGAATGGTCCTTTTTCTTGACCAAAACGCCCTCTACGAACTACGGCATCTTTCAACTCTTTTGTTGCCGTTTCTGATACATAATATTGTTTTACCTCTTTTACACCGATATCTACAAAATCAGCGGAATAAAACCAACCTCTGAAAAACCAGTCTAAATCAACTGCCGAAGCATCTTCCATCGTTCTAAAAAAGTCCTCAGGAGTTGGGTGCTTGAATTTCCATCTGTTTGCATACACCTTAAACGCATGGTCAAACAATTCTCTACCCATAATGGTTTCTCTAAGAATGTTTAATCCTGTAGCAGGTTTTCCATAGGCATTAGCTCCAAATTGAACTATGGTTTCAGAATTTGACATGATTGGCTCTAAGAATTTTTGATCACCACTCATGTAAGGAACTATTTTACTTGCTGGTCCGCGGCTTGAAGGGAAATTAACATTCATTTCTTGCTCAGCCATATATTGCATAAAAGTATTCAATCCTTCATCCATCCAAGACCATTGACGCTCATCAGAGTTTACGATCATTGGGAAAAAGTTGTGTCCTACTTCATGAATTACAACACCTATCATTCCGTTTTTAATACGATCACTTGTAACACCTTTTTCATCAGGACGCCCGTAATTCCAGCAAATCATTGGGTATTCCATCCCTTGATCTTCTGCTGAAACTGAAACTGCTTTTGGGTAAGGATAATCAAAAGTATGTGCTGAATAGCTCTTTAAAGTATGCGCTACTGTTCTAGTTGAAGTTTCTCCCCACAATGGATTGGCTTCTTTTGGGTAAACCGAAACAGCCAATACGGTTTTATCATTTAGTTTAACCGCCATGGCATCATAAATGAATTTTCTAGAAGTTGCAATACCAAAATCTCTAACGTTTTTAGCACTGAATTTCCATGTTTTCTTTTTGTCTGAGAAACCTTTTTCAGCCGCCTCAGCTTCTGCCTGCGTTACAATAACCACTGGCTTATCATATGATTTTGTTGCCAATTCGTATCTTTTCACTTGCTCCGCAGTAAAGACTTCGCTTCTATTGGTTAACTCTCCTGTTGCTTCCATTACGTGATCAGCTGGAACTGTTATATTTACATCAAAATTACCAAATGGCAATGTAAACTCTCCTGTACCCCAAAACTGCATGTTTTGCCATCCTTCAACATCATTGTATACCGCCATTCTTGGATAAAACTGAGCAATTACATATAGTTTGTTGCCTTCTTTTTCAAATAATTCATATCCCGAACGACCTCCTTCTAGTCTGTAATTATTAATGTTGTACCACCAGTTGATAGAAAAAGAAAATTTTTCTCCCGGTTTTAATGGTGATGCCAAGTTAATACGCATCATGGTTTGATTGATCGTGTATGATAAAGGATTTCCTTTTGCATCTTTTACCTGCTCAATATTAAAACCTCGTTCTGCTGGTTCTTTTAAAAACTTAGTAGCAAAACTTCCCGCTGGAAAAACTTGCTCCATTCTTTGGCTATCAGCCAATGGTGTTTGCGAGTTTTTAGCAGCTTGATTTTGATCTAATTGAACCCATAAATACTCTAAAGTATCTGGTGAGTTGTTTGAATAAGTCACGGTTTCTGAACCTGTCAATCGTGATTTTTTATCGTCTAGTTCAATGTTAATTTTATAATCGGCTTGTTGCTGATAGTAAGCAGGTCCGGGCGCTCCAGATGCAGTACGAAACATGTTTGGCGTTGCCAATACATCATACATCTGGCTAAATTTGTTGTTGTCATATCTCCCTGTTTGCTTAGGAGTTACAGGTGCCGTTTTCTCTTGAGCAAATAGCATTGCAGGAAGCAGCAAGAATAAGGATAATTTCTTCATAGTTGGAAATCTGGTTATTTCAATGTGTGAAAATAATATTTTTTTTATTTAAAAAGGTACAAATTAATATTTTAACACTCCTTTTGATATTGATGCGGTAAATAAAAGAGTGTTTTTGACTCCTAAAACATTAAAATGCATAATATTTTGTTGCTCAGCATTATTTTGTGTCAATACTGCATTATATATATCTAGTGCCTTCATTTTTTTGATTTCTTTGATACTCAAATAACAAATAAGCACATCCCCTTCCATCTCTTTGCTAACAAAATTTATAACTTTGGTTTGTCCATCTACTTTAATAATACACTTTTCATTAAGATATTTTTTTAAAAGCAAGACATCATCAACTGTCTCAAGCTCTGAACCTAAATTTACTTTTCTATTGTGCTTTTTTTCCAAGGCATTATTCAAATCGTCTACAAAAATACGAGCCGTGATTTGAATCATTTTTTTCTCAGAAACATAATTTACTTGAAACAGGGCAACATAAAATTTGTGCGCCGCAAAAGATGACATAGAGAGAATGAGTACTACAAAAAGAACTCTTGTAATTATTTTTTTCATTTTTCAAAAGTAGTGAATCTTTTAAATTCTTTGTTCTTGTTAACCAAAAAATCCATTAGTAAAAAGGTATCTGTATCCTTTAAATACTTACTTGAAGCAGCATCGTTTTTACAATAATCCAAAAATAAATTGACTTCATCTGGTGCTAATTTTAAAGTATTCGAAAAAAAATAACCATCAATTCTAGACAAAACTAGTTCAGGAAATGTATCTGTATTGTTGCTCTCAGCCACCTCTCCGTTTTTCTTTGAGAATGCTTTTTTAAGCATTTTAAAAACGCGTACAAAATCTAATCCGTTTTCAATGGATCTATCCGATGGCATGGCGCTATTCTTGACAGCTGATTTTTCATCGCTTATGAATTTCATGTCAACTATTTTTTGGGTGTTAGGCAAAGAAGGCTTTGGGTCTAACTTTCCTTTGACCACAACTTCTTTTAAGGCCGTCAACTGCGATTCCAAATCAAATAAAGCGAGCGGCTTTAAAAAATCATTTTCAGAAACAATGATTTTTCTCGACTTAAAATTTAAGCTGGAAATGAGCAGCGTATCTTTGGCTTGAGCCAAAATATCAAAAAAACCCTGCTTGCTGATAAACGTTTTAGTCTTGGCATTCAAATTAAAAACATACCCATTATCTACTAGGGTAAAATCATTGATCAACCGGGCATGCAATGGCTTTCTATCATTATTTTGAGCCCACAAAACGTTACCAAAAAGGATACAAATAAGTAAGAGCTGCTTCATATTATTGATTTTTCAAAATTGCTATTTCAGTTGCCTTGTAATTTATCTTTATATTCTTGTGCCAAGGGTATCATGCTAAAAATAATTTGATCTTTGTCCCGAGTGAGTAGTGTTTTTGTAAAGTTATCATTTTCAACTAAATAATATTTAAACCCACTGATATATTCCTGTTTAACTCCTAATTGATTTGTAAAAAAGGCATCTTGAAACTCCTCGGAAATCCATTTGATATTCAGTTCTTTTTTTTCGAGAACAATCAATTTTTTTAAGCGTTTGGTTCTTCCGTTTATTTTATTGATCAAGGGATCTAATTCCATTGAACCGCCTAATAGGCCCAACAGCATGATGGGTTTCCAATCGCCCGCTGTTTGTAACTTTCGTTCTGCAGGAGTGAACTTTTTAGTATTTTTTGACGCTATTCCTAAACTGTAAGCATCTATCTTTTTACCATTGACAACAACTTCTTTCAACACCGTGTTCTTAAGTTGCAACTCTATTACAGCATCTGCTTTTTCTAAATCGGAATCTATGATTATTTTTTGCTTCTTTTGCAAATGAACGGCTTCAAAAACTAAAGTATCTTTGACATGAACTGTTATAGAAAATAAGCCATCTTGGTTGGTACTTACTTGCAAACCTGATTTTTTATTGATAATGGTTACACCTGCTGTAAACTGATTGCTTACAATTACTTTTCCAGCATAAAACTTCTCAACAGTAGATTGACCAAATACCATTTGGAATAAAAAAAGAACACAAAAGACTATTTTAAACTTATTGTGACGCATTCATTTCATTATAAATTTCGGCGAGCTTTACAATTCTGAACATTAATTTCCACTTGTTTTTGCTTTTTAGAGACGCACTAAATTCTGCATCTTCTATACAATAATACTGAAACCCTTTGATGTAATCTTTGTCGATTTTTAAGGTTTCAACATAATAGTTATCCTGAAAAATCCCATCAAGCCTATTTAATGCTGCGATATTCCGTTCTACTTTAAGAGCATTATCAAGCGCAGGATTTTTACCAGTTATCATTATTTTTATTGCTTGGAGAGGTCCATTGGGCTGGGAATACCTACCGCGTTCCGCTGCCGTTACCACTTTTTGATTTTTAGGAATTATACCTATTGCCCTTGCATTAATTTCTGGGTGAGCATTAACATAAACCACTTGCAATTCAATTGCTTTTATAAACATCTCAATATCTAAACGTTTTTGATGCATATCCTCTTCATCAATGCTTTGTCTATGGATTTCTAAATTTGGCGCTGTAAAAACCAAAAGATCATCTGGTTTTGCCATTATATTAAAAATTCCCAAACTGTCACTTACCGTTTCTTTTTCATTAACAATATTCAAGATATGAACACCAGCTGCAGGCTTTGCATTTGCTATAATTTTACCTGTTAGGAGTTTTTCATTTATAACCTGTCCCTGAGTACAAATACTAAGTAATGTTGCTATTAGTGCTATGCTATTATTTTGTTTCAAGAGCTATGATTTCGTTGTAATTTTGAGCTAATTTGGATATTAAAAACATGGCCTTCCATTTATTTTTAGCAGCAAGTGCAGCTGCAAAGTCAACATCATCAACACAATAATACTGGAATCCTAAAATATGTTCCTGAGGAATTTTCAAAGTCTCTATATAATATTTATCTTCAAAAAAGTTGGCAAACCTGGCCAATAGTTGTTCCTTTTTCTCCACAATCATTTCTTTTTTCAGCATAGCCTTGCGTCCAGAAATGGTGTTAAGTAACCCATCTATTCCTCCACCAGAGGTTGCCGTATACATCTTTCGCTCTGCGGGAGTGTACTTTTTTTGACCGTAAGGAATAATACGCAAACTTTCTGCCGAAATACTATTATCATTGACAATAACCTCCCTTAAAACAATACTTTTGGGATTCATTTTTACCAACAAAAGCGTTTGCTCAAGATCTTGTTTCTCTATTTTCTTTCGGAGTCCTTCTAGATTTACAGCGGTAAAAACAAGTACGTCACCCTCTTTTGCAGGAATTGTAAAAAAACCGTTGCCATCAGATGTTGTTGCTTTCTCGGTAGTAAGGTTAACAATATTAATGCGGTCTACAGCGACAGAATCAGCTGTGATTTTCCCCTTAATCTCTTTTATAGTAACTCCTTGTCCATACATTGATTGAACAATGATTACAAGCGCTATTAGTAGTGTATTCTTAATTTTCACGGGCTATAATTTCTTTATATTGTAATGCTAAATCTCCCATCAAAAAAGTAGTTAATGCAACATTTTTTGAGATTAAAGCCGCAACAAAACTATCGCTTTCTATGCAATAATATTCAAATCCTTTTACGTACAAAGCTGGTATTTGAAACTTAGTCATAAAATATTCCTTGGTAAACCAATTTTCTATTTGAATTATATACAATTCCTTCTTCTCTGCATTCAACTGCTTTTTCAGCATTTTTGTTCTACCGGAAATCCAGTTGAGCAATGGATCTACTGATACTGAACCACCAGCCATTGATCCTGCATTTAGAGAAGTGTTCAAGTCAGTTGCAGTATATAATTTTCTTTCTGCGGGAGTGTACGTCTTTTGTCCTTTTGGGATAATTCCGAGTGCTCTAGCATTGATTCCATTTTGAACTACAACTTCCTTTAATTGATACGAGCGTAAGTTTGCTTGTACCGATATAAATCCTTGAAGAAATTGCTGTGCCGATATTGGAAAATAAATATCTTTCATTTGCAATCCATTAAAAACCAAAGTATCTCCAACCGCTGCAAGTATCGAAAAATTTCCTTGAGCATTAGTACGAGTGGTTTCTTTAGTCTTTTTGTTCACAACATCAACACCCTCTAAAACATCATCTTGCACCATTACCGAACCCTTTAGAACAATTCTAGGCATCTCTTGCGACTCCATTTGTGTAGTCATCAAAATTATAAGCAAGCACAGCACTTTAAACATTCGTTAAAAAAGAAGTATTGATTCGCCGTAAAAGTATCGTAATGCTTTGCAAATTAATTACTAATAGGATGGTAAAAAAATGTTAATTAAAAATCACAGTTAAAAAAGACGATTTTAATATCTTTATAAAAAAATAATACCTGAACAATGAAAAATATGATTATAGCAAGTACCTCAACACTTGCTCATCAAAGTTACTTAGAATATCTATTGCCTACCTTAACCAAACATTTTAAGGATTGTAATAGCATCCTTTTTATTTCATATGCTAGACCTGGCGGTATTACTCACGAGGAATACACAGCAATTGTTAGATTGGCTTTCGCCAAAATTAATATTGCTGTAAAAGGAATTGAAGAATTTGAAAACCCTTTTAAAGCCATAAATGACGCCCAAGGAATTTTTACTGGCGGCGGAAACACATTTGTTCTAGTATCTCAATTATATAAGAACAATATCATGCAACCACTTGCTGATGCTATTAAGAAAGGAACACCATATCTAGGCACAAGTGCAGGAAGTAATATATGCGGACTTAGCATGCAAACTACAAATGACATGCCTATTGTATATCCGCCTAGTTTTAAAACTTTAGGAATGATTCCGTTTAATTTAAATCCGCATTACCTTGATCCAGATACAACATCTACTCACATGGGTGAAACGCGCGAAACTCGAATTAAGGAATTTCACGCATACAATTCGGTTCCCGTATTAGGATTGAGAGAAGGCAGCTGGCTAGAAGTAAAAGGAGATAAAATAACCTTGAAAGGTAATTTAACCGCAAGATTGTTTGGTCAAAATCAAACTCCCACAGAACTTGAATCAGAAACCGACTTGAGTTACATTAAATAATTTAAAGAAATTTTTTAAACAAAAAAAGCCGAAACATAAAGTTTCGGCTTCAAAGAGCGAAAGACGGGGCTTCTCGTATTTCTTCGTTCACGGTACATCCCGAAGCTTCGGGACTAGCACAACCTTAAAACAAAAAACCTCAAACAAAAGCTTGAGGTTTTAGAGCGAAAGACGAGGCTCGAACTCGCGACAACCAGCTTGGAAGGCTGGAGCTCTACCAACTGAGCTACTTTCGCATTATAACAGTAAAAAATTTCTAAGTAAAACTTGAAACTTAGAGCGAAAGACGAGGCTCGAACTCGCGACAACCAGCTTGGAAGGCTGGAGCTCTACCAACTGAGCTACTTTCGCATTAACAACGGTGCAAATATACTTAATAAGTTTCCTTTAATGCAAGTTTTTTTAAAAAAAAGTCAAAGCTATCAACCGTTCAGCCTTTATATAAAAGAGAAAATACAACCCTAAATAATTTAATATGAATTTATTATAACACTTGAAAGCTTTAAAAAAAATTATAAAAAATATTTTAAAAACACCTGTTTTAAGCACCAATAAGATAAAAAACACTACTCAATAAGTGTTCCTACCTATTTTTATGAAGCATTACGAAATGCTTTTACTTCCAAAAACTGTTGCTCTTGACGGATGATAAATAAAAAAACAAGATTTATTTTGAATCGTATTGATGATCTCCTTTGACATTTCTGCGGGAACAGCCGGACATCCTTGGCTACGGCCTAAGCGTTGATTATTTTTTATAAAAGAATCCGATACATAATCTGCAGCGTGCATAACAACGCCACGTGCTCTAGCATTATCATTTACTCCTTTTTCTAGACCGTCTAAACGCAGTGACATACCATGTTTTCCGGTATAAATTTCGCCCGTGGCATAAAAACCCAAACTACTTTTATACGATTCTGAAGCATTAGAAAATTGAGAAGCATATTCTTCTCCGGTGTTGCGACCATGTGCTACCAGTGAATGATATAAAATTTCACCGGTCTCAATGTTTATCACCCAAAGTCTTTTCACATTAGATGACAAACTAAAATCAATGATAGTAAGAATATCTTTTTGAACAATTCCTTTCTCTTTGAAAGAATAGTAACCTTTGAGAGCCTCCGTAAAGCTTTCTAGTTTAGGCAATGAAAATTTGTCCGAATGTAATGTTCGGTACACTTGTTCCATTTTAGAATTTTCGGTGGGTATTGCATTATTTGCAAACACGCTGTGATTGCTTTTAATATTATCAACAAAACGTGGTTTTTGTGTTGATAAAGAAAATATAAGCAATAAAATAGTAGGTAGCATCGTATATATCATTCGAGTCTATGGGTTATAATTTGTTTTGGGTTTGCAAAATTACAAATAATAATATGTCTTTGAACGGGTTTAACATAATTTTATTTAAAAAAATACTTGATAATGAATATGTTAAATGAATTGCATTTAATTCACCATCACTTTTTACTGACTTGCAATCTTATTGTTTAAAATGTTTTCCAATTTCCTGACATTTATAGCTCAGTACGGTATCTTACAATTAACAATTTTTTATTACCAAAACTGTAACAATCGATTGAAAAGTAAGTCTATTAATGCAAACTCTAAAATGCTGATCGCTTTTGTCCTAGACTCTCTGCCATTTGCACGTTTGAGCATCAATCAATCAATCAATTGACCCCATGAAAAATCTGTTCGTACTTTGTTTTCTTCTCTTTTCAATTTTTGGCCACAGCCAAAAGAAAACATTACAAACCAAATTCATTTCTGAAAAAATAGAAATTGATGGCAAACTAAATGAAGCCATTTGGAGCTCAGCAGCTGTAGCTGGTGATTTCATTACATTTGAACCTGATAACGGCAAACCCATTCCAGAATCTAAGAAAACAGAAGTTAGAGTATTGTATGACAATGATGCCATATATATAGGTGCGCTACTAAATGATGAAAGTCCCGAAAAAATCCTTAGAGAGATCACGCAGCGAGATGATTTTGGGACTTGTGATCTTTTTGGAGTTTTTATAAATGGTTTTAATGACGGTCAGCAAGATTTTCAATTTTTTGTAAATGCGGCTGATGGTCAAGCGGATTGCATTACAACAGATACAAACGGGGAGGATTATTCCTGGGATGCCGTATGGAAGAGCAAAGCCGTAATAACTGATAAAGGATGGGTTGTAGAAATGCGAATTCCTTATGCTGCACTGCGATTTTCAGCAGAAACCAAACAAACTTGGGGACTTAATTTTTTTAGAGAAGTAAGACGAGATCGTTTTAAATACACTTGGAATTTCATTGATTCAAAACTAGGGACTTTTACGCAACAAACAGGAATTTTGCAGGGTATTGAAAATATTAAACCCCCTACTCGACTTTTTCTTTTGCCTTATTCTTCCTTTTATGTAAATGCCAATGCTAAACAAAAAACATACGGCACCCTTAAAGGTGGTTTAGATTTAAAATACGGAATAAATGATGCCTTTACCCTAGATATGATTTTGATTCCTGATTTTGGCCAAACTAAATATGACGATCAGATCTTGAATTTAGGCCCGTTTGAACAACAATTCAATGAAAATAGACCTTTTTTCACAGAAGGAACAGATTTGTTTAGCAAAGGGAATCTCGTGTATTCGCGAAGAATTGGAGGCGCTCCCACAAATTCGCCTTCTCCTGCAACAGATGAAGTTATAATTGACAATCCTTCCAGTGTAAACCTAATAAATGCATTTAAAGTCTCAGGGAGAACTAAGGGAGGTCTTGGAGTAGGTATTTTGAACGCCGTTACCGAAAAAACAATGGTAACGATACGCAATAACAACACGCAAGAAATCCGAAAAGAAGTCGTCGAACCACTCGCAAATTATAATGTATTGGTTTTAGATCAACGCTTTCGAAAAAATTCATCGCTATCATTTGTTAATACAAACGTAACTCGAAACGGCAGTTTTAGGGATGGAAATGTTACTGCTCTTGTTTGGGATTTAAACACAAAAAAGAACACCTATAATTTAGCTGGAGATTTCAAATACAGCGTTATTAATGCTACAGAAGATAAAAAAGGAATCTATTCCCAACTTAATTTTGCGGAGACAAGTGGTAAATACCGCTACGGAATTGGGGCTGAAATCATGTCTAAGAATTTTGACAACAATGACTTAGGAATCAATTTTGAAACCAATTACTACAGTGTATACGGGAATGCAAGTTATAGAATTTTAAACCCAACAAAAACATTTAACTCCTTCAATGCTAGGTTAAACGGGTATACACAATTTCAAAAAGAAACTGGAAAAATTCAAGCTAACAATCTTAATTTTCAAATCAACTCTAATACTAAACAAAACCATTACATCGGTTTTGGTCTTAATAGCAACCCACTAGAATCGTACGATTATTATGAGCCAAGAGCTGAAAACAGATTTGTAATCATACCGGAGCGCATAGGTGGATTCATATATGTATCTACTAATTACAACAACCGTTTTGCTATTGATTTGAATCCATCATATGCTGTCTTTAATGAAAAAGGAAGAGTAACTTATGGTTTTGCCGTAGGACCAAGATACCGTTTCAGTGATAAACTATCCTTGAATTACAACTTCAATTTTTTTAGACAAAACAACAATAAAGGATATATAGACCGATATATTGATCCAACTCCAGGCAGCAACTCTGTTCCAACTATTGTATTTGCTAATAGAAATGTAGTAACCTATTCAAACACCTTGTCAGGAAAGTATGCCTTGAACAGTCAAATGACTTTTAATGTTGCAATGCGCCATTACTGGTCTTATGCCGAAAATAAAAACACCTTATCCTTAGAACAAAATGGCAGACTTACAGACTTTACAGGTTATACCGCAAACAAAAATTCAAGCTTTTACTCTTGGAATGCTGATCTATCTTACACATGGTGGTTTGCGCCAGGAAGTCAAGTGACCGTTTTGTACCGAAATAATGCTGGTGCCTTTGAACGAAATATCAATAAAGAATTCAACAGTAATATCACACGATTGCTCAATAATGATGCTTTGAGCCATGTATTTTCGATCAGCTTGCGCTATTTTATAGATTACAATCAGGTGAAGAACTCTTTTTGAATGCATTAATTTTAAAAATAGCTACCTCTCATAATTAAATAGTCATTTTTTACATGCGTTACCCTTTTAATGTATAATAGTTATTTCTTGAGATTTGAACCTTTTTAGAAATGCTTTATCTTTGTTTAAAAGACACGATAATGAATAAAAAAGTAATCTTAATGATTTTGGACGGCTGGGGAAAATCACCAGATCCAAAAGTATCAGCTATTGATAATGCAAATGTCCCTTTTATAAATAGTTTGTATCAAAATTATCCTAGTGCTCAACTAAGAACAGACGGCCTAAATGTAGGTTTGCCTGAAGGACAGATGGGAAATAGCGAAGTAGGTCACATGAATCTAGGTGCCGGACGAATTGTTTACCAAGATTTAGCCAAAATTAACTTGGCCGTTGCACACGGCACTTTAGCACAAGAACAGGTGCTAGTCGATGCCTTTACTTATGCAAAAACCCACAATAAAAAAGTACACTTTTTGGGCTTAGTATCAGATGGTGGCGTTCACTCACATACCTCCCATTTACGTGGATTAATTGACGCTTCACAACAGTATGGATTAGAAAAAGTGTACGTTCATGCTTTTACTGATGGTCGAGATGTAGATCCAAAATCAGGAAAAAAATACATTCAAGATTTACAAGAATACACCAGTCAAACTACTGTAAAAATAGCATCTATTATTGGTAGGTATTACGCTATGGATCGCGATAAACGCTGGGAGAGAGTAAAACTTGCTTATGATGTATTAGTAAATGCAATAGGAACTCCTGCTACTAATGCTGTAGAGGCAATACAAAAAAGCTATGACGCCAATATTACGGATGAATTTATAGAACCTGTGGTTATTGTAGACGCACAGCAGCAACCGCTTGCTACAATTCAGGAAGATGATGTAGTGATCTTCTTTAACTTTAGAACAGACAGAGGTAGAGAATTAACCGAAGTGTTATCCCAAACGGATTGCCATGAACAAAACATGCACAAGCTTAACCTGTACTATGTAACTTTAACAAATTACGACGAAACGTATCAAAACGTGAAAGTAGTTTACAATAAAGACAACATTACCGAAACACTAGGTGAAGTACTCGAAAAAGCACATAAAAAACAAATCCGTATTGCTGAAACAGAGAAATATCCACATGTAACATTCTTCTTTTCGGGAGGTAGAGAGCTGCCATTTATTGGCGAAAGCCGAATTTTAAAAAACTCTCCAAAAGTGGCTACGTATGACTTGCAACCAGAGATGAGTGCTTTTGAGTTGACCGCAGCACTTATTCCTGAACTCGAAAAAGAAGATGTAGATTTTGTATGTTTGAATTTTGCCAATGGAGATATGGTAGGACATACAGGTATCATGAGCGCCGCCATACAAGCCTGCGAAGCTGTTGACCAATGTGTTGAGAAAGTAATAACCACTGCGCTCGATCACAATTACACTACGCTTGTAATTGCTGACCATGGCAATTGCGAAACAATGATAAACCCAGACGGCAGTCCAAACACAGCCCACACCACAAATCCAGTTCCGCTAATTTTAGTAGACAAAGAACTTAAAACAATTAAAAATGGCGTACTAGGTGATATAGCCCCAACAATACTCGAATTGATGGGAGTAGAAAAACCAAGTGTCATGACTTGTAATTCTTTACTATGAAAAAACACCTAATTGTTCTCCTTGCCGTTGTATTATCAGGTTGTTCAACATTAGGAGCGGACAAAAATGGCAGCCCTGGTGAAGATGGAACAACTGCAACAGAAACCGAAAATGGTAAAAATGGAGCACCTGGAAAAAATGGTGATTCTTAAAAAATAAAAGATAATTAAAAACTAAAGAGCTGTCAAAAAGTATTTTTGAACAGCTCTTTTTTTATGAATTAGACTCTCACAAGTAAAAGCTGTTTTTACATAAATAAAAGTTAAAATTACAAAAACGATAGTAATACTATTATTATTGATTACATTTGTTTCAAATTTAATTGTAAAACTAATATTTTATTAAAATGAAAAAAGTATTGTTATTTTTAATGTGTTTGGCATTAACAACTTCGACTTATGCTCAAGAAAAAAAGGGTAAAAAAGTAAGTGTAAAAAAAGTAGAAATTGATTCAATCAAATGGAAAAAAGAGCATTATGTAGTCAATAGAGACTCCGCTTATGCAGATCCAAGAATAGGGTTAAAAAAACTAATGGGTGGAAACAAGCGCTTTATTGAAGGAAAAACAATCAAACCAAGGCAGGACATGAACACTATTAAAAGCCTTGAAAACGGTCAAGAGCCTTTTGCAACAATAGTAGGATGCTCAGATTCAAGGGTTCCAAACGAAATGATTTTTGACCAAGGTTTGGGTGATTTATTTATCATAAGAACTGCAGGCCAAGTATCAGCGGCTGCATCTTACGGGAGCATGGAATTTGCAACTTTAAAATTGAAAACAAAATTAATTGTAGTACTCGGACACACAGAATGTGGAGCCGTTGCTGCAGCGGTAGAGCGTCCTGAGGATGTACCTGGTCATATTGTAACCTTAATTAATGAAATTAAACCAGCAGTGGCAAAATGCGCACATTTACCTGGAAACCCTGTCAATAATGCGGTACGACAAAATGTTGTTGATCAGGTGAACAACCTACGTGATCTAGATCCTATATTACATAAAAAATATTTGAAAGGCGAAATATTAATTGTAGGTGCCGTTTATGACATACACACCGGAAAAGTAGAGTTTTTACCAGAAACTTTGCATAACTTGCCTCAGTTAAAAAAATAATCTAAATGAAGAAAATTGTTTTATCAACACTGCTGCTGCTTGTCTTCAGCAGTGTATTTGCTCAAAACACCAGGCTTCAAGACAACAACCAGATTGGGTGGCTTGGATATTTTGGAACCTTTAAGATTGCAAAAAAGTACAGTATTCATTCAGAGTATCAATGGCGACGAGATAACTATATTGCAGACAAACAACAAGGACTCTTGCGTGTTGGTCTAAATTACCTAGCAAACCCTAAAATTCAGTTAAGACTAGGATATGCTTGGATTGAGACTTATCCTTACGGCGGTTATGCCATTAATGCTCAGGGCAAAGATTTCACAGAGCATAGAACGTACCAAATGGTAACGTTTACTGATAAAATATCAAAACTTGAATTCTCACATCGGTTTATGCTAGAGCAACGTTTTATAGGGAGATATACTAACCCCGCACTTACAATAGAAGATGACTATATATTCTTAAATAGATTGAGATATATGTTTAGGGCACAAATGCCATTAACAGGTAATGAAATAAAAGACAAAACACCTTATCTTGCTGCTTACAATGAAATTATAATTGGTTTTGGGAAAAATGTAAATGAAAATATTTTTGATCAAAACAGAATAGGGCTTTTAATAGGATACAAACACAATGCTAACTTTAAAATTGAGGCAGGGTACATTAATCAAACCTTGCAACTAGGTAGAGAAATTGACCAACGAAATGTTTTTCAAAACAACAATGGCTTTATAGTTAATACCATAATAGGATTTGATTTAACTTCTAAAAATAAATCTTAAATGTGTTATCCCATTTAAAATCCTGATTAGTTTGATATATAATGAAGCACTAAAGACAAATGTAAACAAATGAAATACAGCTATTAAATGATTTATATAGCTCAAAGGTAAACTATCAAAAAAATTAATATTCATATTTTTTATTTTAGATACAAAAGCATACTTAACGGTATGCTTTTGTATCTAAATCACATCATGCTACATAAACATAATTTGCATCTTAAATTAAAGTTAAATAACAATTAATGATAGTATTACTATTAATTATAATGTACTTTTGTTTGAATTAAAAATCGAAATCATGAAAACATACTTTTTTTATATCCTTGTTCTTTTGCTTACAACTAGTCTATGGAGTCAAATTAAGTATGACAAAAATAGAGAGTTCAATGATCTTAATGACGCTTTAAAAACTCCGGAACTTATCTATCGATTAGATTTAAGCAATCAAATCATAAAACTTGATGGTGTAGACTGGTCTAAATTTATAAATTTAGAATACTTAAGCTTGAAAAATGACCATTTGAAAGAAATTCCAAGTGGTATTACAAAAATAAAAACTTTAAAATCAATTGACTTAAGCGGGAACGACTTTGATGTGCTTCCTAGTGATTTCTCAAATCTAAAATTACTTGAAGAAGTACGTTTAAACGATGAGAGTAAAATGAACCTACCCAAAACACTTGATGTTTTAGCTAAATTACCAATGCTTAAATCTTTGTACCTCGAAAATGATCAGCTCAAAACATTACCAAATGAATTATTAAAAATAAAAAACCTTGAAAATTTATTTCTTGGTAACAATGAAATTGAGAAGGTTCCAGCCTTAAAAAAATTAGATCATCTTAAATATTTAGACTTAAAAGACAACAAAATTAAAACTGACTTGCAAGAGATGAAAAATTTGAATTTTGGAATTAAAGTGAATTTCTAATTAGATAAAATTAAACAGATTATTAATACAAAATTGAGCTTAAACAAACATTATGGACGCTATTTTATCAAATATTAGTATTGCTATTAACGAAAAGTTGTACGTTAAAAATCCCGAAACTTCCAATCTAGGCAAGAAAATAATAGAAAACAGTATCTTACTTATTGATGAAATTGGCTTTGAGAATTTTACTTTCAAAAAATTAGGAGAACGAATAGGTTCTAATGAGAGTTCTATATACCGCTATTTTGAAAGCAAACACAAACTTCTTTTATACCTATCTTCTTGGTACTGGGGTTGGATTGAATACAAACTAGTATTTGCCACAAATAATATTCTTGTACCCATTGATAGATTAAAAAAAGCAATCACAATAGTAACCGAAAAAATTGAGGATGATTATACTACAACCCATATTGATGAAAGTATACTAAATAAAATTATCATTGCAGAGTTTACTAAAACACTACTCACTAAAGAAGTTGACGAGGAAAATAAAGTAGGTTTTTTCTTGGTTTACAAAAGAGTGATAAACCGATTAATTGAAATGATTAGCGCAATAAACCCGGAATACCCTTTTGCAAAAAGTTTAGCCTCATCAATTGTTGAAGGAGCCTTACATCAACATTTTTTAAAAGACCATCTAAAAACCATCACAAACTGTAATGAAAATATTTCGCCAACAGATTTTTACATAGATCTGGTAGAGAAAATTGCAAAATAAATACTATGAAAAACACACCTTTAAAACGATTTTATAATTTACTTACCTTAGATAGAAAAGATGTTTACCAAATTTTCTTCTATGCGATTTTTGCTGGATTAATAAGCTTGTCACTCCCATTAGGTATTCAAGCAATTACAAATTTTATACAATCAGGCCGTGTAAGCGCTTCATGGATTGTGTTAATTGTATTGGTTGTTTTTGGTGTAGCTTTAGTTGGATTATTATCATTAATGCAACTACGAATTACAGAGAACTTACAACAAAAAATATTTGTACGTTCCTCATTTGAATTTGGTGCCCGTTTACCAAAAATAAAAATTGAGGAACTCTACAATACTTACCCACCAGAGCTTGCCAATAGGTTTTTTGATACTTTAGCAATACAAAAAGGAACTTCTAAATTGCTGATAGACTTTTCGGCAGCCTTACTTCAAATTATTTTTGGTATTATATTGTTGTCTTTGTACCACCCTTATTTTATAGTATTTGGGGCATTACTGTTTTTATTACTCTATTTTATATTCAAGTTTTCATACAAAGCTGGACTTGAAACAAGTTTAAAAGAATCTAAATTCAAATATAAAGTAGCGAGTTGGATCCAAGAAATGGCAAGAAATAGCTATAGTTTTAAAAACGATTTAAATTACAATTTTGGATTGCAAAAAAACGATACTCTCGTGAGCGATTACTTGTCTTACAGAGAAAAGCATTTTAAAATTATTCAAAGACAATTCAGTCAATTGATTATTTTTAAAATAATAATTACAGCTAGTTTACTCTCCATTGGTGGTTTTTTAGTGCTATCACAACAAATGAACATTGGTCAATTTGTGGCTGCAGAAATTATTATACTATTGGTCATCAACTCTGTTGAAAAAATTATTTTGGGCCTTGAGACGTTTTATGACGTATTAACATCCGTTGAAAAAATAGGACAAGTAACAGATTTAGAACTTGAAGAAGAGATGGCCTTTACTAGTGATAGCTGTTATAATAAAATTTCACTGGAGATGGAGGAAATGAGTTTTAAATTCCCAGACTCACCAAAGGAAATTTTAAATGGCATCTCATTAAAAATTGAACAAGGAGAGCACATTGCAATTGAGGGTGAAAACGGATCTGGAAAATCAACATTAATCAGAATTTTATCGGGTTTACTAGAGCCTACATCAGGTGCTTTATATATTAACGATGATACTTTCAAAAAAATAAATATAAAACAATACCGATCCCAAATAGGATCTATCATTACTGGAGAAACCCCATTTGAAGGTACCTTGCTTGAAAACATAACCTTTAATGATAAATTCATAAGTACTGAGGATTTAAGATGGGCTATTGATGGCGTTCAACTCACTTCATTTGTAAAATCATTACCAAAAGGACTTGATACTAATATGTTACCTGAAGGAAAACAACTCTCTTCATCGAATTGCCAAAAGATTTTATTAGCCCGAAGCATCATTCATAAGCCTAAAATTTTGTTTTATGAAGATCCAACAGATAAGATGGATACCACTGTTGCTAATGAAATTATAGATTTTATAACTTCTGAGAAACACAAATGGACCATCATAGTTTCATCAAAAAATCCATACTGGAAAACCAAAAGCTCCCGCGTAATCATTATGAATAACAGCTTAATAGAACAAGATTTAAAAAAATAATTAGCCATGCTAAACATATCCGAAAACAAAACAAAACTACCCTCTTTTGACCGTTTCACAACGGTACATAACTTGGTTAATAGACCTCATTACAAAATTTTAAATAAGATTATTGCTGCGGTTTCAATTGTAGGAGTCATCGCTTTATTTTTACCTTGGACACAAAACATTTCTGGAAGCGGTAGCGTAACAACATTAAAACCAAACCAAAGACCGCAATCCATACAAAGTGTGATATCAGGTAGACTTGAAAAATGGTATGTACAAGAAGGGGATTATGTAAAAAAAGGGGATACAATTGTTTTTATATCCGAGATTAAGGAAGATTACATGGATCCAAATTTAGTACAAAATACTAGGAACCAAATCAATGCTAAGAAACAATCCTTAGAATCTTACAGTTCTAAAGTGACCACTTTATCAGGACAAATTGAGGCTATAGAAAGAGAAAAGGATTTAAAACTAGAGCAAGCTCAAAATAAAATCAAACAATCTGTTTTAAAAATTAAAAGCGATAGTATTGATTTAGTAGCGGTTAAAACCCAACTAAAAATTGCTACAACACAATTCAACCGTTCTGTTGCCTTAAACAAAGAGGGCTTGAAACCACTTACAGATATTGAAGAAAAAAGGCTAAAATTACAAGAGGTTGAAGCTAAAATAATCACTCAGGAAAATAAATATTTGACTAGTAAAAACGAATTTATAAATGCCAAAGTTGAAATAAATAGAATAAGTGCAGAATATGCTGAAAAAGCATCCAAAGCTACTAGTGATAAGTATACCGCATTGAGCAGCCAGTTTGATACAGATGCACAAGTCAACAAACTAGAAAATCAATATGCTAATTACAGCATTAGAAACGGCATGTATTATATCAAAGCATCGCAAAACGGATATGTCAATAGAGCCTTACAATCTGGTATTGGCGAAACCATAAAGGAGGGAACTCCAATAGCCACGATTATGCCCTCAGAATATGACATTGCTGTTGAAACATTTGTGAATCCTATTGATTTACCCCTTTTAAGTAAAGGTGAAAAAGTACGCGTTTGGTTTGATGGATGGCCTACCATTGTATTTTCGGGTTGGCCTAATATGTCTTACGGAACCTTTGGTGGAAAAATTGTTGCCATTGAAAATTTTATTAGCGTAAACGGCAAATACCGTGTATTGATAGCTCCTGATGAAAACGAGGACAAGTGGCCAAAACAATTAAGCATAGGTGCAGGAGCACAAACTATTGCCCTACTAAACAATGTACCCGTGTGGTTTGAACTTTGGAGAACATTAAACGGCTTTCCCCCTAACTATTACAAACCTGCTGCTCAACCTACAAAAGACAAGAAGTAATGAAACAAATACTAGTAGCGTTTTTATTTTTTGGCATCACATTATCCGCACAAACTACGGTTTCAAAGGAATTCACATACACTGAATTTTTAGGTTACGTAAAAAAATACCATCCTTTAGTAAAAAATGCTAATCTTGAAATAAACAAAGCGCAAGCCAACTTGATGATGGCTAGAGGTGGTTTTGATCCGAAAATTGAAGTCGATTTTAGCAAAAAACAATTCAAAGACAAAGAGTATTATTCTATTTTAAACAGCAGTTTTAAAATACCTACTTGGTATGGTATCGAAATTAAAGCTGGATTTGATAACAATGAAGGCATATACCTGAATCCCGAAAATACATTACCTAATCAAGGGCTAACTTCTCTGGGAGTTACTGTTCCGCTTGGACAAGGCTTGTTAATTAATCAAAGAATGGCTGATGTTCGAAAAGCAAAAATGCAAATAAAACTAAGCGAAGCAGAGCGAAAACTGCAAGCCATTGCTGTGCTTTATGACGCATCAGTGGCGTATTTTAACTGGAAAAAAAACTTTAATGAGGTAGAACTTTATGAAGAATACAATCAAAATGCTCAAATTCGTTTCAAAGGAATTCAATCTCTAATCAATCAAGGAGACAAACCTGCTATAGATAGTGTCGAAGCCGGAATCATTGTAAAAAACAGGGCTTTAAGTCTAGAAGATTCTAAACTAAAACTTACCAAATCCAAATTAGAGCTGTCTAATTATTTATGGCTGGAGAACAACGTTCCGCTAGAATTAGCTGAGGATTTAATTCCGGAAATTCAATTGGAATTTACCATTCAAGAAAGTTTAAGAACAAATGATCTGGTTAATCAAGACTTTTCGATTACCAATCATCCAAAAATTAACGCACTCGAAAGCAAGATTGACATGCTTACAGTGGAACAAAAACTGAAAGCCAATATGCTTTTACCCAAGATAGATGTAGGATATTCCTATTTATCTGAACCTAGCTACATTGATAATTACCGCTTTGAAGATTACAAGATTGGCCTAAATTTTTACTTTCCATTATTTTTAAGAAAAGAAAGAGGAAGCCTTAAATTAGCTAAATTCAAAGTACAAGAAACAGAATTTGCTTTAAATCTTGAAAAAGTACAATTAACGAACAAGATTAATGCTCAAAAAACAGAAATCGAATCTTTATTAAAACAAAAAGAATTAATAAAAGGTTTGGTAAAAGACAATCAAACCATGCTGAATTCTGAGGAGCGCTTGTTTTCATTTGGCGAAAGCTCTCTATTTTTAATCAATACTAGAGAGAACAATTTAGTGAGTGCGCAACTTTCAAAAATAGCATTGGAAAACCGCTTTTACATTTCAAATTCGGAGCTTTTTAAAATTATGGCCAATCCAGATTAAATAATTATAATATCGTACTTTTGCCAACTGAAAATTCGAAATTATGATTATAGCAAAGTCACGTGAAGAAATAGAATTAATGCGCGAAAGTGCCTTAATCGTATCCAAAACATTAGGAATGATTGCCTCCGAGATCAAAGAAGGAGTAACAACATTATACTTAGACAAACTTGCCGAAGCCTTTATTCGTGATCACGGCGCAGTACCAAGTTTCTTAGGATTGTACGGTTTCCCAAATTCACTATGCATGAGTCCTAACTCACAAGTAGTTCATGGAATCCCAAACAACAAACCATTAGAAAGTGGTGATGTAATTTCGGTGGATTGCGGTGCTTTCAAAAACGGATATCATGGTGATCATGCGTACTCGTTCGAAATTGGCGAAGTAGCACCAGAAACAAAAAAATTATTACAAGTTACAAAGGAATCCTTATATGTAGGAATTCGCGAACTCCGTCTAGGAAATCGTGTGGAAGATGTGGGTAATGCTATTCAAAAATATACCGAAGCACATGGATATGGTGTAGTGCGTGAACTTGTAGGTCACGGCTTAGGCCAAAAAATGCATGAAGATCCAGAAATGCCAAATTACGGTAAAAAAGGTCGTGGTAAACTTTTTATAGAAGGTATGGTGGTTGCGATAGAACCGATGATCAATATGGGAACACGCAACATCAAACAACACAAAGACGGCTGGACAATTACTACTGCCGATGGAAAACCAAGCGCCCACTTTGAACACGATGTGGCCATTATTGATGGAAAACCTGAAATTTTATCCACTTTTGCCTACGTCTATAAAGCACTGGGAATTGTGAGCAATGAGGAAGATGAGTTTAGAAAAGTGTCATTGGTTATTTAAACACGAATTGCACGAATTACCACGAATCTAAAACTTATGAAAATTTCAGAAATAATGCCCTTGATTATTTAACCAATAACATACAAAATGCATGAACTTTATTTGAAAGAAGAAGCTTATTCAATTATCGGAATTTGTATGGAAGTTCACAAAATTCTGGGAAAAGGACACAGTGAAAAGGTTTATGGTGATGCTTTAGAATATGAATTTAAGAAAAATAATATCCCTTATTCCAGAGAATCCAAATTCAATATTGAGTACAAAGAAATATTTTTACCAACTTATTATTTTGCTGATTTTTTGGTCTTCGACGAAATCATACTCGAAATTAAAGCAATACAAGAATTGAGTAAAAGTGAAATTAAACAAACACTTAACTACTTGGCAGCCTCAAAAAACAAACTCGGAATTTTGGTAAACTTTGGAGAAGACAGCCTAAAATATAAAAGAATAATCCTGTAACAAACACAAATTTTTTTGGATTTCAAAACAAAATTAACTTTTGAAATTAGTGCAAATTCGTGAAATTCGTGTTTTAATTAATATTTAAATGAAATCTGCTTTTAAACTTATCCTCAATACCATTCCGCGTCCGCTTTTAATTCGTTTGAGTTATGTGGCACGCCCAATCATTGCTTTTACCTTAAAAGGAGACAAATTTTCTGATCCTATTGACGGTAAAAGCTTCAAATCAATGTTGCCGTATGGATACGAAACACAGCGTAACAACGTGCTATCGCCAAGTACACTTTCTTTAGAGAGACACCGTTTGTTGTGGTTGTACCTCAACGAGCAAACTGATTTTTTTACTGCGCCCAAAAAAGTATTGCATTTTGCTCCTGAACAAGCTTTTTATAAATTGTTTCGCAAGCAAAAAAACTTAGATTATACCACCACCGATTTGTTTTCTCCATTAGCAGATGTGAAAGCAGATATTTGCAATTTGCCTTTTGAAGACAATCAATACGATGTGATTTTGTGCAACCACGTTTTGGAACACATTCCAGACGATACCAAAGCCATGCAGGAATTGTATCGTGTTTTGAAACCCGGCGGAATGGCCATTTTACAAATTCCGCAAGATTTAAAAAGAGACGTAACTTTTGCTGATGACTCAATTACCGACCAGAAAGAACGTGCCAAAATATTTGGACAATACGACCACGTACGTATTTACGGGCGTGATTATTTTGACAAACTAAGAGGTATTGGTTTTACGGTTGTTGAAGAGGATTACACTAATAAAATTGCTCCTGAACTAGTCGAAAAATACTGTTTGGCCAAAGGAGAAATCATACCCGTTTGTTTTAAATAATATTTAGTAGATTAAAATCCAACACAGATTCCACAAATTTGCGCAAATTAATCTGTGTGAATTTGTGGAATCTGTGTCTATATAACCTAACAATCAAATAACGTTATACTTTTGGAACCCGAAAATCATTTCCAGTTTTGCTTTGATCTTAGTTTTGAAGCAAAATTCAATTGCTATATTCCTACTTCGTATGTGGTTGGGCATACGGAAACCATCACGTATTTAGAAAAAAAAGCAAGTCCCGAAGTCCTTCAAAGCATGGGGATAACAATCGGGAATTTGGATAGTAATACACAAAAAATTCTTTCGCTTTGTGAGGTACTCCAACCTGAGGCCTTATTTAAAAAGTTCCGAACCAAAAGCAAATCGGCAAAAAAAATTGAAGACATCCTCAAGGACGATAAAATAAAACTGGGTATTGATCAATTCATGAAAATAAACTTAGCCAAATTTTACAGCCTTATCAAGGTGCATGATTTCCCACTTTCATTAAATCTTGGCAAGGAAAAAGATTTTCGCATCAGTCGTATTAGCACTCAAAATCAAGCTTTGGAAACTGAACTGCATTTTGACAAACACGAAAACGGAATTTCATATACTTTAAAACTAAAGGAAAATGACCTTGCTTTTTATCCCTCGGACACAACAGTAACATTGTTGTTAGACGAACCGGGATGGTTGATTGCGCATCATAAATTGTATGCGTTAAAAAGCATCAATTCCAAAAAAGTAACCCCTTTTTTAAATAAAAAAACGGTCGAAATTCCTTCGAAATTAGTACCCGACTATTTTGAAAAATTCATTAAAGACATTGCCCAAAAAGTAGACATAAGCGCCACGGGTTTTGAAGTAATCACCCAAACCGCTATTCGTTCTTGCAACCTACAATTGGTGCATGATTTTTTTAAAAACACCTATTTCATCAGTCTTTCTTTTGATTATAACGGATACCTTTTTGATGCCACTAAAACCAAAAATACCCATACAGAAATTGATTTAAAAGACTTGGAAAACATAAAACTAATCCAATACAAGCGCAGTCAAGCTGAAGATGCATTTTATGAATCGATGCAAAAGCTTGGACTTAGCAAACAAGAAAATCAACTTTTTGGACTTTTACAAAAACCAGAACAAAAAGACACTTACGCTTGTGTACAATGGGCATTAGAACATCGAGAAAAATTAGAATCATTAGGTTTTTCATTAGAAAATCTTAAAATCGACGGAAAAAATATTGATAATAATACAGTCACCATTATATTCTCCAACACCATACAGAACGATTGGTTCGATGTTAAAATGACTGTGGTTTTTGATGATTTTGAATTCAATTTCAGCGAGTTGATTCCGAATATAAAAAGCCAAAATCGCTTGTTTCTCTTACCCAATGGGAATTATTTTTTGATTCCAATTGAATGGATGACGCACTATGCAGCCATGGCTAAACTGGCTAAAATCAACAACGGAACTATGACAGTTCTCAAAAGTAATTTTGCCGTTTTTGAAGATATTCCGCAATTAAAACAGACTTTACACGTAAAAGAAACTGTTCAATACCAACCTTCGGCTTTGGTTAAAGCAACGTTGCGAACGTACCAAATAGAAGGCGTACAATGGCTTCTAGAACATTACAACAACGGTTTAGGCGCTTGCTTAGCCGATGATATGGGATTGGGAAAAACATTGCAAACCCTATCAACACTAGTCGCCGTCCAAGAGAAATTAGATTTTGAAAAAGCCGAAAACATACAACTCGATTTGTTTGGCAATGAAATTCCTGTTACCAAAGAGTACCTAAAAGCCTTGATTGTGCTTCCCTCCTCTTTGGTGTTCAACTGGTACAACGAGGCTAGAAAGTTTACGCCTCATTTCAGGAGAATTCAATATGTTGGACAAGATCGAAAACTAATTTCTAAAAAACTAGAAAAATACGACTTGATCTTTACGAGTTATGCGGTAGTGGCGAGAGATCTTTCCATTTTAGAAAAGTACCAATTTCGGTATTTGATTTTAGACGAAAGTCAATACATCAAAAATAAAAACTCGAAAATTTTTCAAGCCATTAATCAAATAAAAACAAGCCATAAAATCTCGTTGAGTGGTACGCCAATAGAAAACTCGTTAGACGATTTGTGGTCACAAATGCAATTTATCAATCCGAATATTTTGGGGAGTTATACTTTCTTTGCCGAGCATTACAAATTTCCGATTGAGAAAAAACAGGACGAAAACAGTCTGTCAGAATTAAGAAATTTAGTCAGTCCCTTTATTTTAAGACGCACCAAAGAGCAAGTTTTAAAAGACTTACCAGAACTCTCGGAGCAAGTCTTTTATTGCGAGATGGAACCCGAACAAGAGAAATTATACGAAGAAGAAAAGTCGAAAGCGAGAAATGCTCTTTTAAAAACCGATGGTTCTGGAATTGACAAAATCAATATTATCAATACGTTGATGCGCTTAAGACAATTGAGCAATCATCCGAAAATGATTGATAAAAAATCAGAACTAGATTCGGGGAAATATATTGCGGTAACACGATATTTGGAATCCTTGGTGCAATCTAATCAAAAAACGATCGTATTCAGTTCGTTTGTATCGAATTTGGAATTTTATAAAAAATGGAGCATCGAAAACAAAATTGATTTTTGTGAATTGACTGGCGCAACCCCACAAAATGAACGCGCGTATCAAGTTCAGAAATTTCAAGAACAAGAGCGCTCAAAATTGTTTTTCATTTCCTTAAAAGCGGGTGGCGTGGGACTAAATATTACCAAAGCTTCTTATGTTTTGTTTTTAGACCCTTGGTGGAATCCTTTTGCCGAAAAACAAGGTATTGGTCGTGCCCATCGTATTGGACAGCTGAACAAAGTGAATGTAATTCGATTCATTACCAAGAATACCGTTGAGGAAAAAATCATTCGATTACAGGAAAACAAAAAACTGCTTTCGGATGCATTGCTTGATGAAAACCACATCAGCCCAGAAATTGAAGAAAATTTAGATTTTTTATTAGCATAAAAAAACCTGCTACTTCAGTGAAATAGCAGGTTTTAGTTTTAAGACTAAAAAAATTATTTTTTCTCTGGCATCAATATACCTATCACTTTATCCTTAGTAAGATATTGTTTTGCTATGTTTTGAATGTCTTTAGCAGTAACTGCATTTACCATTTCTTCAAATTTGAAAACATCCTCTGGGCTGTATCCATTGATATAAGATCTTGTTAGATTAGACAACCAGTATCTGTTTTCTTTACTGTCTTTTCTAAAATCAGCAAGTTCACCTTCCTTGAATTTAGCAATATCTTTCTCATCTGGTCCTTTGTCAATAATGTTTTGAAGTTCTTTCAATGCAGATGCAGTCAACTTCTCAGCATTCTCTGGTCCGCAAGGGAAACCTATCGAAAAATTATACGATCCGTAAGGCATTTTGCTGATGCTCCCTCTGGCATTTACACCATACACACCACTTTCATTTTCACGTAATTGCTCTACCAGTTTAATAGTAAGTACTTCTCCTAAAGCTTGCATACTCATAGCATCTTTAGCAGAATATTTAGCATCACCATAAAACATTATGGTCACGTTACTCTTTGGATCTGCTCCTTTATTTACTACTTTTTTCAAGTCGCCTTTTAACATTCTATATCCTAAGTCAACTATTTTCTCTTTTTTATCATTAGCTGGTAATGAAGCTATGTATTTTGCTGCGAATGCTTCGATTGTTGCATCATCAACGTTTCCAACAAAATAAAATTCGAAATCAGCAGCATTTGCAAAACGCTCTTTGTATTTTTCATACGCTACTTTATAATCCGTATCTGCCCAAGATTTATCAGTAGGCATCACTCCGTTGAATCTTGGATTCTCCTTATTCAAGTAAGTATAAAACTCTTGTTGAAAATAGTTTTGAGGTGTAGAAGCCATGTTTTTGAAAAAACTAGACTGCTTTTGCTTAAAGCCTTCAAAAGCTTCTTGATCAAAATTTAAATCTGTAAAATAAGCATAAGTCATTTGGAAAAGATATTCTAAATCCTTTGGTGTTGAAGAACCACGTAAACCTTCAGTAGTCCCACTAATATAAGGATTTACTCTTGCTATTTTACCCGTCATGAATTTATTGATATCGTTCAATTTTAATCCTGAGAAACCTGCCTCAGAAAGGGCTCCATTGGCAAACTGAACTTTTTTCATTTCTTCATTTGAATACAAATTAGAACCACCTAAACTTACTGCCTCAAAAAGAACCTCATCATTTTTAAAATCGGTATTCTTGTAAGTTACCTTGGCGCCATTAGACAAAACAAGTGTTTTTGTACCTAATTTTGCATTGCTTTCTCTGCTTACAATAGTTCCTGGTTTTACTTCGTTTCTTAGTAAACTAGTAGCAACGGCAGCATCCTCATACGGTTTTAATTCGTCAGTATTCACTTTTATTGCAGCTAATACTTCTTGCTCTGTTACTTTTTTCAAACCTTCTTTTTCAGGACCCGTTAAAATGATAACTCGGTTATCCTCTTTAACATACTCTTTTATTAACCCATTAACATCTTTAAGCTCAATCATAGGTAAGATTTGCTTGAAGGTTTGAAAAGTCCATTCAATTCCAGGAGCGGGTTCATTTTCTAGGAAATTTGCTTGAAACTCCCCAACAAAGTTCTCTGAATTGGTTTTGCTTCTATCATTGTATGCTTTTTCAATAGAAGCCATAAATTCAGACTTAGCACGGTCTAATTCTCCTTGTGTGAATCCAAATTTCTTAGCACGTTCATTTTCTGTTACCAATGTTTTCAAGGCACTTAGTTGCTTGTCTTCTGATGACATTGCCACAGATTGATATCCTTTTTTAGTTCTTGCAAAAGTCCCACCATAATAAGAATACCCATAGGTGAATGGTGGTGTTGCAGAATTTGTTAACTCATCAAGACGCGTATTTAAAAGCGTAGCAAATAAATTCTCGATCATGTAATTTTTAAAATCACCTAGATTTACCATTTTCTTTGGTGCAGCATAATCTTTATACAACAATTGCACTTGAGCACTTGAGGCTTCTTTGTCACTTTCTACAGCTACAAAAGTTTCTTTGTGATTAGGAACATCAAATACCTTTCTTGGTTTTTCGTTTGCAGGGTTTTTATACGTAGAGAAATGAGAAATAATTTTTTTCTCCATTTCGGCTACATCAATATCACCTACTACAATAACACTCATCAAGTTAGGACGATACCAATCTTTGTAAAAATTAATTAAAGACTGATGCTTGAACTTTTCTAACACCTCTTTTTGACCAATTGGCAAACGAGTAGCGTATTTAGAATCGTGCATCATTTTAGAAATATAACGCCCCATCATTCTTTTTCCAGCGCCTAGACCTAAACGATATTCTTCTAATACTACACCTCTTTCCTTATCAATTTCTTCTGGTGTCAAAACAGTGTTGAACGCCCAGTCCTCAATAATTTGGAATCCTTTTTCTAATTTTTCAGGATCATCAGATGGAATTGGTAAAAAATATACCGTTTCATCAAAACTAGTGTAGGCATTTAAATGTTGACCAAATTTCACCCCAATGCTTTGTAAATAATCTACCAATTGATTTTTAGGGAAACGCTTTGTTCCATTAAAACACATGTGCTCCATGAAGTGCGCTAAACCTTGCTGATCATTTTCCTCAAGAATAGAACCTGCATTAACTACCAGTCTAAGATCTACTTTCTTTTCTGGTTTGGCATTTTTCTTGATGTAATACGTTAACCCGTTAGGTAATTTTCCTGTTTTGACCGAAGGGTCTAAGGGAATTGCTGTTGAAAAATCCATTTGCTGCGCAAAAACAGCCGCTGGAAACAACATAATACCCAGAACCAAATTTGTGATTTTTTTCATAAGTTTTGTTAGTTTAGGGTAAAAATAATACAATCTCATTAATTTATTACTAACTTATAATTTATTTAACAGAAATTACACACGAAACAAATTGCTAAAACAGTTGCTAATAATGTCATAACACAAAGGTTATTCTTATCTTTACCAAAATAAAAAAAACCATAAAATGAATAAATTTTTTGTTTTTATTGCTCTACTATTGGGAACTATTGTACAAGCACAACCCGAAAAAGAAATTGATCCGCCATACCACATAAAAACCGTTTCATTCATCCAAAACGATCAAAATATCGTTCCGTTCATAAAACTTGGCGAAGGATTTCAATTAGAGTTTGATGATCTTTATGGGAATGAGGCTAATTATTACTATGAAATCATCCACTGTGATTACAACTGGAATCCCACTCCTATCCCTAAAATTGAATACCTAGAAGGTTTTGACAATCAAAGAATACAAGATTACACCAACTCATTCAATGCCTTACAAATTTATTCCCATTACAAACTAGCCATTCCCAATCAGTTTACACAACGCCTTAAAATAAGTGGGAACTACATCCTTAAAATTACCGATGATAGTAAAGAGGTGGTTTTTTCTAGAAAACTCATTCTATATGAAGACCTTGTTACGGTTCCCTTGCAAATAAAAAGAGCAAGAACTGTACAAAGCAATGATGCAAAACACAATCTTGATTTTAGCATTAAATCCAGTGCAATCACCTTTCAAAACCCTATAAAAAACGTAAAAGTGCTTATTTTACAAAATGCTCAGTTCAAAACAGCCTTAAAAAATATTCCACCGCAGTTTACAATAGGCAATGATTTAGTTTATAAATACGATACCGAAACGCAGTTTTGGGCTGGAAATGAATTCTTATTTTTTGAAAACAAAGACATTCGATCAGCCAGTAATAACGTTGCCAGAATAGATTCTAGCACTCCTATATACGGCACCCTTTTACACACAAGTCCTGCTCGTGGCAACTTTCCTTACCTTTTTACTCAAGATGCCAATGGTACCTTTGTAGTAAAAAACATTAATACCCAAAAAAGCGAAATAGGGGCTGATTATGCTTGGGTATACTTTAACCTTTCTGCGCCTGCTTTTCAATTAAAAAAAAGTATTTACGTAACAGGAATGTTCAACAACTATGCACTAACTCCCGAGTATAAAATGGAATACAACTCAAAAAATGGTCGATACGAAAAAGCAATTTTAATCAAGCAAGGATTCACTAATTTTCAATACACAATTGCAAATGACGCAGGCATAATTGATCAAGAAAATAACGTAGATGGTAATTTCTATCAAACTGAAAATGAGTACACCATATTAGTTTACTACAGAGAGGGTATTTATAGGTATGAGCGCGTGGTTGGCAAAGGAATAGCTAACTCACTAAATATAATTAACTAGAAAAATCTTTTTATCATATAGCAGCATATAGATCATTTTTTTGTAAATTTGTCAATAATAATTACGTATTTATCCATTATATATGGTTTCTCAAATAACAAGAGGCATAAAAATATCAGTTTTAACTAGTTTTGAAGGCACTTACTTCAAGAACTACAAGATTCATTTTGCCTTTAGTTACGTAATTACCATAGAAAATCACAGTAAAGATTCCGTACAATTAATCACGCGTCATTGGGAAATTTTTGATTCTTTGAATGACAACGAAATTGTGGATGGCGAAGGCGTTATTGGAAAAAAACCAGTACTAAAACCCGGCGAGCAGCATACTTATAGCTCAGGTTGCTTGTTATCGTCACCGTACGGCGCCATGAAAGGAAACTTCAACATGATTAATTTTACCTCAACTAGAAATTTCAAAGTAATCGTGCCTACTTTCAGGCTATGTGCTCCATTTGCACTTAATTAATACTTTTTAAAAGGAGCTAATCCTGCTATTCATTACAAGTTTTTTTGTGTCAAGCAAATTTTGCTAGCGCTAAAAAGAGCTTCTTTCGGTCGCTTTTTTAGCACTGCAAAAATAGGCTTTCCACTTCAAAAAGCTTTCCATTACTATCAGGGCTATACCTTTCAAAGTAACACCATGAGGATATAGTTTACTTTAAAAAATATCGAATCTTTAAAGAAACCTTCGTACTTTTGTTTAAAGTTTAAAAAAACAAGACAACACTATTTTTAACCCAATAAGCACATCAACATGTTAAAAGGATTTTTTCACGTACCCAACGCAGTTAACGAACCTGTAAAAAGTTACGCACCAAACTCACCTGAGAGAGCAGCAGTTTCAGCAGCATACGCCGAAATGTGGAACGCTACAGTAGACGTTCCTCTTTATATAGGAAACGAAGAAGTTAGAACTGGAGACACTAAAAAAATGTCTGCACCTCACGACCACCAGCATATTGTAGGGGTATATCACCAAGCAGAAAAAAAACATATAGAAGCTGCAATTTCAACAGCACTTGAAGCTAAAGAAGAATGGGCAAAAATGGCTTGGGAGCAACGCGCTGGAATTTTCTTAAAAGCAGCGGAGTTACTAGCAGGACCGTACAGAGCCAAGATCAACGCAGCTACAATGATTGCGCAATCTAAAACAATTTATCAAGCAGAAATTGATGCCGCTTGCGAACTTATTGACTTTTTACGTTTCAACGTACAGTATATGACACAAATATACAACGAGCAACCAAAGTCAACCTCAGACATGTGGAACCGAGTTGAATACAGACCTCTTGAGGGATTTGTATATGCCATTACTCCTTTTAACTTTACAGCAATTGCTGGAAACTTACCTACAAGTGCTGCCTTAATGGGTAACGTTGTGGTTTGGAAACCTGCAGCTACTCAAGTGTACTCTGCTAACTTATTGATGCAAATTTTCAAAGAAGCTGGTTTACCAAATGGTGTTATCAACATGGTAATGGGAGACTCAGGAATGATCACCGAAACCTTATTGGCTAGCCGCGATTTAGCTGGAGTTCACTTTACAGGATCTACAGGAGTGTTCAATGATATTTGGGCAAAAATTGGAACTAATATTAGCAAATACAAAACATATCCACGTATTGTAGGTGAAACTGGCGGTAAAGATTTTATTATTGCACACCCTTCTGCGCATTCTAAACAAGTTAGCACAGGAATTTCTCGTGGTGCTTTTGAGTACCAAGGTCAAAAATGTAGCGCTGCATCACGCGTGTACATTCCGCAAAGTTTATGGCCAGCTGTACAAGCTGAACTAGAAGCTGATTTAAAATCAATGAAAATGGGATCGCCACAAGATATGAGCAACTTTATCACTGCGGTAATCTCTGAAGGTTCATTTGATAAATTGGCGAAAGCTATTGACCAAGCTAAAGCTGATGCTGATGCAGAAGTAATTATCGGTGGAAATTATGACAAATCAAAAGGGTACTTTATAGAGCCAACGGTTATCTTAACTACTAATCCAAAATACGCTACAATGGAAACCGAATTATTCGGACCAGTCGTAACTATTTACGTTTACGAAGATGCTAAATGGGCAGAAACATTGGAATTGGTAGACACTACATCAGAGTACGCTTTGACAGGAGCTGTTTTCAGTCAAGATCGTTATGCTATTGAAGAAGCTACTGTGAAATTACAGAACGCAGCTGGAAATTTCTACATCAATGATAAACCAACAGGAGCTATTGTAGGAATGCAACCGTTTGGTGGAGCAAGAGGATCAGGAACGAATGATAAAGCAGGATCTATGCAAAACTTATTGCGTTGGACTTCTGCAAGAACCATCAAAGAAACTTTTGTAACTCCGGTTGATTACAGATACCCATTTTTAGGAGAGTAATTTTTAGTCCTAAAGTGAAAAAGTCAAAAGTCCTTAAAGTACTTTAGCAAATACCAAAAAGCCGAATCTAAAGTTTTAGATTCGGCTTTTTTGAATATTTTATATTAAATATGTAGCGGCAAAAATCTATTTAGACAATACTTGATTTGCAAAATTTAGAAAAGCTATTTGCTGGTCTACAAAAGAATAATGAGAACAATTATCTATAATTTCAAAATTATCCTTACCAACAACCGTTTTCAAAGTTGACAATTGTTTATCTGAAAAAATTCCATCATTCTTGCCATAAAATGCTTTTATAGGAATACCAATCTTAATTATGTTTTTTAAAATTGGTATTGTATTTAAATTGTTTTTCATTTCATTTTTGTAAAACTTTATAGGTGATTCTAAATTCCTATGACTTGTTTTGTAAATATATGTTTCTGCATAATCAGATCTTAACTTCTCACTTTCAAAAGTTGGACTTGGCATATTGAAAAAATGCAATTTATCTGCAATTTCAAAACATTGTTTTCTATAAAAAGCTGAATTTTTTCTAAGTTTTTTGGTACTACTAATTTGATTTATTTTTAAAGAATCATTTTTAAACTGCTTTTTTGCTTCTCTCAGTATATGATCATAGGTTTTTTGTTGAGAAAATAAACCATCAACTAAAATTAAGCTTTTCACCTTTTCTGGGAATTTGTTGGCAAACAATGTTGCAACAATACCCCCGAAACTATGAGCAAGAAGATTTGCTTTATCGATTCGATAAATTTTGTAAATTTCTTGTAAATCTTCAAAACTTTCATTGAATGTCATAGTCGCATTCACATCTTTTGAACGACCCTCTCCTCGCCTGTCATAAACAATAACGTAAAAACCTTTTTCTGCTAATTTTTGTGCAGTTGTAGCTTCAAATAAATTAGAATTCCCACTAGGACCTCCGTGAATAAATATTACTGGCGGATTTTTAGAATCACCGAAATGTTGCATATAAATATTCTGCGCACTTATTGAATTTACAACCGTAAAAAATAAAATCAATAATATTTGCCTCATAATTTTAAAAGGAAATCTATATTTTAAAATTTCAACCAAACGACTATGATTGAAACTTCAACGGCAAGTGCACCACTTTTTTAGTTTCAAAAAATTCATCTTCAAAATAATCTGCTAAGTTGTACTCAGTAGCTTTAGGGAAATCTTTTAATTCTTCGGTTAAGTCGCCTCCTTTTAGGTAGAGGATTCCGTTTTTCAATTCGTGTTTGTTGTTCTTTTTGATTTTGGTTTTTACCCAAGACACAAAATCAGGCATATTGGTTACCGCGCGACTCACGATAAAATCAAAATCACCTTTTACATTCTCAGCGCGCATTTGCTCTGCTTTTACATTTTTCAATTCCAAACCTTCGGCAACAGCCTGAACCACTTTTATTTTCTTGGCAATAACATCAATCAAATAAAATCTAGTTTCCGGAAAAAGAATCGCCAATGGAATTCCTGGAAATCCACCACCCGTTCCCACATCTAAAACGTACGTTCCAGGTTCAAATTTCATTATTTTAGCAATTCCAAGTGAATGTAAAATATGTTTGGTATATAAAGAATCAATATCTTTTCTCGAAATCACATTGATTTTTTCGTTCCATTCGTGGTATAAAAAATCGAGCTTTTCGAACTGTTCCTTCTGAAGATCACTTAAATTAGGAAAATACTTTAGAATCTCGTCCATCTATTATTTTTTTAACAAAAGTAATACTTTATGGTTAAAATATTTATCTCAAATTTGTATACCAAAAAATTTTTAATAATTACCTTTGAACCTTATCCTCATTATATGAATAACAATGCCCCTACTTTTGCTAAGCAAGATAGCCTAAAATTTTTTAGAACACTTAACTCTCGGGTTAACAACTACTTCAAAGAGAACAACATTCAAAAAACAGGCAACTGGCAATTATACCTGAAAACGATTATTTTATTTTCTGTTTTTCTAGCACCTTACTTTTTAATTCTAACCCTTGGCATGCCATTTTGGGCACACTTATTATTGACAATCGTCATGGGAATTGGTATGGCAGGTGTTGGAATGAATGTGATGCATGATGGAAATCACGGGTCGTATTCAAACAAATCATGGGTTAACAAATTCATGGGCGGAACAATATACGTACTAGCCGGTAATGTGTACAACTGGCAAGTTCAACACAATGTTTTGCACCATACCTACACCAATATTCCGGGACATGATGAAGATTTAGATGCTGGTCGTGTTATTCGTTTTACCAAAGAAGCCAAGTGGTACAACTTTCACCGTTTTCAACAATATTACTCTATTTTCTTGTATGGTTTATTGACTTTCAATTGGGCAATTACAACCGATTTTAAGCAAATGCGTAATTACTTGAAAAGAAAATTATCTTACGGAGAAGCTAAAAGTCCAAAAATACTTTGGACAACGCTAATAATTACTAAAGTTATTTATGTTGCTATTTGGATTGCATTACCAATCGTAATTGGAATCACTTGGTGGAAAGTACTGATAGGATTTTTTGTGATGCATTACACTGCTGGTTTGATATTAAGTGTTGTATTCCAACTAGCTCATGTGGTGGAAGAAACTACAAACCCTACACCAAACGAATTAGGCGAAATGGACAATACTTGGGCTATTCATCAATTGTTTACCACTACTAATTTTGCACCCAAAAACGCAATTGTAAACTGGTACACTGGAGGATTAAACCACCAAATTGAGCACCATATTTTCCCAAATATAAGCCACGTACATTATGGTAAAATTGCAAAAATTGTAAAAGAAACTGCTGCAGAATGCAACCTACCTTATTACGAGTACAAAACAATGAGAAGTGCCGTGATTGCTCATTTCAAACATTTAAAAGATTTAGGACAAAATCCAGCTTTAACCGCCTAAAAAAAGCCTTTATTGGCTAACAATATATTAAACTAACTACAACTTCATACCAATGAATCCATTATCCGATAGAATAAATAATTTATCTACTTCACAAACCTTAGCCATGGCAGCTTTAGCCAGAGAATTAAAAGCACAAGGCAAAGACATCATCAGTTTAAGCCTAGGCGAACCTGATTTTAATACGCCTGATTTTATCAAAGAAGCAGCAAAACGCGCTATTGATGAAAATTACAGCACCTATTCTCCTGTTGAAGGTTACCTTGAACTGAAAGAAGCCATTTGCCGAAAGTTTAAAAGAGATAATAATTTAGACTATAAACCCACACAAATTGTGGTTTCTACCGGAGCGAAACAATCGTTATACAACATTGCTCAAGTAATGCTGAATGATGGTGACGAAGTAATTTTGCCAGCACCGTATTGGGTATCGTATTTCGAAATTGTAAAATTATCAGGAGGTGTTCCTGTTGAAGTTCCAACATCTGTAGAAACAGATTTCAAAATAACACCGGCACAACTAGAAGCAGCTATTACACCAAAAACTAAAATGATGTGGTTCTCCTCACCATGTAACCCATCAGGATCGGTTTACAGCCGTGAAGAATTAACAGCGCTTGCTGCCGTATTAGAAAAATACCCTCACGTATATGTAGTTGCAGATGAAATTTACGAACACATCAATTTTTCAGGGACTTTTTGCAGCATTGCATCCATCCCAGGAATGCTAGAAAGAACAATCACTGTAAATGGTGTAGCCAAAGCTTTTGCCATGACAGGTTGGAGAATTGGATACATTGGTGCTCCAGAATTCATTGCAAAAGCGTGTACAAAAATCCAAGGACAAGTAACCTCAGGAGCCAATTCTATAGCACAACGCGCTACAATTACTGCTGTTGATGCTGACCCGAGTGTTTTAAAACACATGGTAGATGCATTCCACAGCCGTAGAGATTTAGTTGTAGGATTACTAAGAGACATTCCAGGAATCAAAATCAACGTTCCTGATGGTGCTTTTTATGTATTCCCAGACGTTTCATCGTTCTTTGGAAAAACACTTAAAGGAACTTTCATCAAAGATGCCAATGATTTTTCTATGTACCTTTTAAGCGAAGCTAATGTAGCTACTGTAACTGGTGACGCCTTTGGGAATCCAAACTGCATTCGTTTCTCTTACGCTACTAGCGAAGAATTATTAAAAGAAGCATTGCGTCGCATTAAAGAAGCAGTCGCCTAAAACTAGTATTGAAATATTTAAAATACAATGCCTCAAGATTTATTTCTTGGGGCATTTTTTTATACTTCGAAGCAATGAAGCAATCTTAAACCACTGTAAATCAAAAGTAATAGAGTCGATTTCGATAACAAAAAAGTCACAAACATTAGCTTTAATTCTGTAACAATTTACCAAGTCAATAGCGCCAACTTTGAAGCAATTATTAACAAAAAATATTTGCTATGACACACACAGATGAAACCAGAAAAGAAGCCATCGATACATTTGAAGGACTTATTTCGATTCTAGAAGACGGAAAGCTAGGCTACACAAATGCAGCAGAACATGTAGATAATCATGATGTAAAAACCGATTTACTAGGCTATGCACGAGAACGCGACCTCTTTATTGTAGCCATGCAAGATGAAATCAACAAACTTGGAAAATCTACTGATACAGCTGGCGGTGGACTTTTAGGAACCTTACATCGTACTTGGATTGATATTAAATCATCTCTAACAGCAGGTGACTCAGAGGCAATATTAAATGCTTGCATCACAGGAGATGAAGCTGCAGTTATGAGATACCAAAAAGTGTTAGAAGAAAATAATCTTGAAGCTACACAAATTGACATAATTGTTAAGCAATTAAAAAGCATTCAACACACCTTGACTGAAATTAAAGCCAAAAAAGTGCACTAGGCACCATTCACATTTCGATGTTAAAACCACTTTGTTCTATCGCAAAGTGGTTTTTTATTTAGTATCAAAAATTTCATATGCTATTCTAAAATAGCTCTTTTGTAGTAGGACAATTTAAATCCGAATGGACCACTTCTTTTATTTCTAAAAAATCATCTATTCATTAGAAATCTTGAATAATTTATTAGACCTTTGCTCACTTTTTTTTTGGAACCACCAAAAAGACTAAAGTGTTAAAAAACAACTAATTTATCATCAAATCGATGAAGAAAAAAATAGAAATTCTAGCACCTGCCAAAGATTTAATTCATGGTATGGCAGCTATCAATAGTGGGGCTGATGCCGTTTATATTGGTGCACCACAATTTGGAGCCCGTTCTAATGCCACCAACTCTATCGAAGATGTGGCTGCTTTGGTAGAGTATGCGCACCTTTTTAATGCACAAGTTTTTGTGGTAATCAATACGATCTTGTATGATAACGAGCTAGAAACTTGCCGTCAGATGATTTGGCAATTGTATGATATTAAAGTTGATGCTTTAATTGTGCAAGATATGGCCATCATGGAAATGGACTTGCCTCCTATTGTGCTACACGCGAGTACTCAAGCCAACAACCGTGATCCTCATAAGATTAAATTCTTGAAAGATGCTGGAATGAAACGCATCGTTTTGGCTCGTGAATTGAACCTACACCAAATCAAAGAAATCGCAGATACGGCTGATGTTGAATTAGAATTTTTTGTAACTGGTGCGCTTTGTGTAGCGTTCAGCGGAAACTGTTATATGAGTGTGGCCAATGGCGAACGCTCTGCCAATCGTGGTTCCTGCGCACAAAACTGCCGTTTGCCGTACAACTTAATCGATGGGAATGGCGAGACCTTAATCAAAAACAGTCACTTACTTTCGATTAAAGATTTTGATGTTTCGGATCAAATTCCAAATCTTGTAGAAGCCGGCGTGATGTCCTTTAAAATCGAAGGGCGTTTAAAAGATATCGTTTATGTAAAAAATAATGTTTCTTATTTACGTCAAAAATTAGATGCTTTCTTGGAAGGGAATGAAAACTACACCAAAGCTTCTTCTGGAAAATGTACTTTTACTTTTGACTCTGCTTTGAACAAAAGTTTCAATCGTGGATACACCGATTATTTTGTAAACGAAAGACACCAATCTATCGGTTCATGGGAAAGTCCAAAATCAAAAGGGCAATACATCGGGAAACTAATTCGTACTGTGGGTAACGCTTACGAAATAGAAAACGGCGAATTACTCCACAACGGCGATGGTTTGTGTTACATCAATGAGAACAACGAGGCTGACGGAATTTATGTAAATAAAGTCGAAAACGGCTTGGCTTACCCAAATGTATTAAAAGAACTAAAAGAAGGCACTTTTATATACCGTAACAACGACGCAGCTTTTATCAAAATTGTAGAACGAGAAGACAGTGCGGTTCGTAAAATAAGTACCACTTTGCACCTAACCGAAACTGAAAATGGGTTTGAGCTAGCTGCTACTGACGAAGATGGTAATGTGAGCACGGTTCAATTGGCGCATCCAAAAGAAAGAACCAAAAACAATGAGTCGATTGAAGAAAACTTCAAAATCAACTTGGCCAAAACAGGTTTCACGCCATACACGGCTGATGAAATTACAATTACATTTTCTGAAAATTGGTTCCTACCAATATCAAAAATCAACGAAATGCGAAGAACGGTTTTCGAACAGCTATCGGAAATTCGTTTGGCTAATTACAAAGTTGAGGAACACCAATTGGTTAAAACATCGCATCCTTATCCAGAGACCAAATTGGATTTTATGTACAATGTTTCAAACAAACTAGCCCGTAAATTCTACGAGCGTCACGGCGTTACCGAAATCGAAAAAGCCTTTGAATTGCAATGGGATCCTGGAAAATCACGTGTAATGACCACCAAATATTGCATCAAATACGAATTAGAACGTTGCCCAAAATACCATCGTGAAAATATGGACAAGAAGGTAAAAGAACCTTTGGTATTAAAACAAGGCGAATTAGAATACAAACTCAAATTCAATTGTAAACCCTGCGAAATGGAGATTTGGGAAAAAGATGCTGAATTCGAAATTGAAGAAGATCACTTTCATTAGATCTTAACCGCAAAGGGTACAAAGCTTACGCAAGGTTCGCAAAGATTTTTTCATAAAGTCTTTGCGAACCTTTTTTAATTCAACACAAAGCTTTGCGATCTTCTCGTAAATCCTCGCGGACTTTGCGGTTAAAAACATTTTTAGTTACTTAACTCGCGATTAAAACTTAACCCAAAAGGAATCTAAACTGACACAAAGCTCAAAGAGCTTTCACACTGAAGCCTTTATTGACCCTTTTTAATTCAACACAAAGCTTTGCGATCTTCGCGTAAATCCTCGCGAACTTTGCGGTTAAAAACATTTTTAGTTACTTTACTACTTCATTATTTCCCAACAACACAAAACTTCAAAATGAAAATACTACTCCTCGGCTCAGGTGAATTAGGTAAAGAATTTGTAATCGCTGCACAACGCATTGGGCAAATTGTAATTGCAGTAGACAGTTATGAAAATGCCCCTGCTATGCAAGTTGCGCACGGTTTTGAAGTCATTAATATGCTTGACGGAGAGGCATTAGACCGTATCGTTGCCAAACACCAACCCGATTTTATCGTTCCCGAAATAGAAGCCATTCGCACCGAACGTTTTTATGATTACGAAAAACAAGGTATAACTGTAGTGCCATCCGCAAAAGCAGCCAACTTTACGATGAACCGTAAAGCCATTCGTGATTTGGCCGCCAAAGATCTTGGATTAAAAACTGCCAACTATCGATACGCCACCACCGCCGAAGAATTAACAAAAGCAGTAGCGGAAGTTGGAATGCCATGCGTGGTAAAACCATTGATGTCTTCGTCTGGAAAAGGACAATCGACCATCAAAACGGAATCTGACATCGAAAAAGCTTGGCAATACGCTGTTGAAGGTTCAAGAGGCGATGTGATAGAAGTAATAGTTGAAGCTTTTGTCAAATTCAATTCGGAGATTACATTATTGACCGTCACGCAAAATAATAATCCTACGCTTTTTTGTGCTCCAATTGGTCATAGACAAGAACGTGGCGATTATCAAGAAAGCTGGCAACCTGCCCTGATATCCGACAAAGACTTGTACGAAGCCCAAGATATGGCCGAGAAAGTTACCGAAGCTTTGGGAGGCGCAGGACTTTTTGGAGTCGAATTTTTCTTGGCTGATGATGGTGTTTATTTCTCAGAATTATCGCCAAGACCACATGATACAGGAATGGTAACTTTGGCGGGAACGCAAAACTTTAACGAATTCGAATTGCATTTACGTGCCATTTTGAGTTTGCCTATTTTTGAAATCACTCTAGAAAAAGTGGGTGCTAGTGCCGTTATTTTGGCATCTGAAAACTCTGAAAGCCCTAGTTTTACAGGAATAGAAAAGATTGCTGCTTTACCCAAAACTGATTTTAGAATTTTTGGCAAACCCACTTCAAGACCTTATAGACGTATGGGAGTAGCTTTAGTAAATGATAGTCTTGAAATCCCAGTTGATATTGTTGTAGAAAAAGCGAAAAAAGCGGCTAGTTTAATTACCGTTCATCCGTAATTTACTTTCGGTAATATTTTCAAATCGGGCGCTTTCGAGAAGCAACAGTTGATCTCGGGTGCGCCCGACTTTAAAAGCATCTTATAAAACCAAAACTAATTTCTCATTACTTTTTAAAATTGCGGAAGTTCGTTGGTGTCAATCCAGTCTGTTTCTTGAACAATCGGGTAAAATACGAATAATCTTCATATCCTAAACGTAAAGCGATTTCGTTTACCGTAAAATCTTTGTCAAACAACATGCGTTTGGCTTCAAGTATAACTCTGTCCGTGATCACTTCGGTGGTGGTTTTTTGGAGTCTTTCGTTGCAAATTCTATTTAAATGTTTCAGCGTTATGTGAAGCTGGGCTGCATAAAAAGAGGCCGCTTTTTCTGTTTTGTAATGCTTTTCTAATTCGGTTTCAAAAGCTTTAATTTTCACATTATAAGCATTTGCTTGATGCAAATTCGATCTTTCATACTTACGCGCAATTTGAATATGAATGCAGTCCAAAAGATTCAAAATGAAATCCTTTTGCCAAGGCTGATGAGACTGTGACTCCTCGATAAGTCTTTCAAAATAGGGCACAACAGCAAGTGTTTCGGTAGTTTGCAAAACAAGCTCGGGTTTATTATCCACAGCAGAATAAAAAGGATAGTCCGAAATGTCCTTTTGTCCAAAGTAAAGATTGTAAAATTCCTGCGAGTAAAAAACAACATATCCTTCAACATCTTCGGATAAATGCCAATGGTGAATTTGTCCAGGTTGCATAAAAAACATGCTTCCTGGCTGAATATCAAAAACATCAAAATCAATCTCATGCGTCCCCGAGCCTTGTGTAAAAAACACTAAAACATAAGAGTTATGACGGTGGGGCTCCTCAACAAAACTGTGCGTAATTAAATGATTTTTAAAGGTATTGATATACAAACTACTATTGACTGCATTGCAATTAAACCGCTGAATATTGTAAATGGGATACTTAGCCATAATTTATAAATGTCTTTATTGTCCTAGAAGTAGCGAAGATAGAAAACACTACGCATAGCAATAAGAAATACCTTTGATAAAAATAAATATCATGTCACACGCTATCGCTCATATCCTAAATAATGATTGTCCTCAGTGTCAAAAAGGTAAGGTTTTTAATGAAAAAAGTATCTTTTTTACTTTTGGTTTCCCTAAAATGAACGAATACTGTTCGCATTGTCATTACAAGTTCGAGAAAGAACCTGGCTATTTTTTTGGAGCTATGTATGTCAATTATGGTCTAACAGTGGCGCAAAGTATAGCCACTTATGGAATTGCTCAGTTTTTCTTTCAGGAAAGATTTGATTTGAGAATCATACCCATTATTGCCTTTGTGATAATCGCCTTAGCTTCGTTCAATATTCGTTTGTCGCGACTGTTATGGATTTACATGTTCAAAAACTATTCGATGTAAAAAATAGGTATCTTTGTTTTTTATAAACTTATTTTCATGAAAAAAATGCTTTGTTTAGCACTTCTAATTATAGCTACGCTAGCCAGTGCTCAGGATAAAAAAGAAAACCAAAAAGCTAAAATTGTGGAAGCTTCTTGTGGTCAATGCCAATTTGGAATGACGGGTCACGGATGTGATTTAGCCGTTCGCATAGACGGAAAATCCTATTTTGTTGACGGCAGTTCCATTGATTCTCACGGTGATGCGCATGCCAAAGATGGCTTTTGTTCTGCCATTAGAAAGGCATCTGTACAAGGCGAAGTCGTCAACAATCGTTTCAAGGCAACTTCCTTTACCCTTTTGCCAAAAGAAAAAAAGAAATCCTAAAAAAATACCCCAAAGAGTCGTGAACTTTTTGGGGTGTTTTTATCTTAAACTATTCTATCTATTTTGCTTTTGAACTTGTCTTCAAAGTTTTATTGGCGAATGTTGCCACATCAATCACTTCTTCTAAATCGACATCAAAAGAAATCATCACACTATCGCCCACCATGGTCACAGGCAGTTGATTGGATATTTGCGATGAGCCTACAAAAATATTAGGATAATCTTTAACTTTGAAATAGTAAAAGCTATTTCCGTTTTTTACATCATTTTGAATGCGCGTCACAATAGATTGTACTGATTTTTGAGTCGCAGCACTGTTGGGATTAATTTTATTGTCTGCCATATTGTAGACATTTTTAAACGAAGTCAGCGTTTCACGCATGGTATTTCCAACACCTACAATCGTATAATCTGAAATGGCCACCATAGCAAACATTTTAACTAATCCCCCTTTATCTTTCAAAGTCATCACATACGTTGGAATGTTATTAATGTTATACGGAATAGGCAAAGATGCTACATATCCTTTTTCTTGAACTTTACCCTGAGCCGAACTTTGGGCAGCAAATTCAGTTGCGCCTCCTTGTTTGTAAAAAGTAGTTTCTTTGGTTCTGGTATCCACCAATACAAAACCCACAGCAGATTCGTCCTTACCTACTGATGTCAAACCCGTATACCAGTATGATTTGTTATCGTTTCCGTAAACTAATGTCAAACCTTCGGTAATTTGAAGTTTATTCGCGTTCGAAAAATTCCAATATCCATGCACGTATTCGCCCCAATCATTCAATTGATCTTCGATAAATTCTAAAGGCTGAATTCTATCTACCCATTTTGGTGTTTTATCAATAGAGTATTCTACAATAGCTCCAGTTTGTGCATTGACAACAGCTACACCAATGGCTTCTTTACCTGAAAAACCTATTTTTTTAGCATATTTAGTTACAATCCAAAACGGATTTCCAGCATCATCAATTTCAAAACTAAAATCAGTCAAACCTACTGTGGCATTTCCGTTAAAATAAATATGCCTGTGAATATTACTTTGAAAAAAAGCTCCTTGCTGGTACTTAATTTTAATTGCTTTACCCGCTACGTTTTGTACCAGTTTTACATCACGCTCATTGGTTGCTGAAACCATAACATATCCTGCTGTTCCTTCTTGATTATTGAACCATTTAAAAAAACCAGAGTGTAACAAAGGCGCAACCCAATACAAACTATTATTTACTTTTTGAATACAAAAATCACCTAATTCTACCTGGCTACCTAGAGCTGGTTGCGAACCTAATATTTTTTCTCCCAGCAGGTGTGCCAATTGTTCATCAACAACACGAATTTTGTCAATTGCAATTGGAGCGATGTGAGTGGTTATTTTGTCGCCGTTTTTGACCCTACCAAGTAACTTTTGGTACGAGTCAGAGCGAAACATTTTCAAACTAGTTACAAATGGCAAAACCGTACAATAACCTAAAACAACCACAAAAGCATACACCAAAAAACGAGGGGGTCTCGAGACCACTTTCAACTGATTATTGGAACCTGAAACAGCAAATCCCGTCGAAAACAGCAAGGCGAAAACGGCTAGAATCAACAAAATAAAAGCAAAACCCGGAAAACCGTAATTGAGAACAGGTAAATTATTATAAAATAATAAAAACCCTAAAATCAATAAAAAAATAAAAGTAAATGTCTTTTTCATTTTGAAAAGTTATTTGTGTACCGAATTAGTCTTCGTACATCAAAAAGCGTTACAGTACTATTCCGAAAAAAAGGAAACTATTGTTGCTTGTAAAAAAATAGTATTTTTGCAAGCTGATTGAAATACATTTTCAATCCCTAGTAATTTTCAATCTTTAAAATAAACACATGAAAGCATACGTATTTCCCGGTCAAGGCGCACAATTTACAGGTATGGGTAAAGACTTATACGAGAGTAATCCACTTGCAAAAGAATTATTTGAAAAAGCCAATGAAATTTTAGGATTCCGCATCACCGATATCATGTTTGAAGGAACTGCCGAAGAATTAAAAGAAACCAAAGTAACCCAACCAGCAGTTTTTTTACACTCTGTAATATTAGCTAAAACTCTAGAAAATTTTGCTCCAGAAATGGTAGCGGGACATTCTCTTGGCGAATTCTCAGCACTTGTTGCTAATGGCGCTTTGTCTTTTGAAGACGGTTTAAAGCTAGTTTCTCAAAGAGCTTTGGCAATGCAAAAAGCTTGCGAAATTACTCCATCAACTATGGCCGCTGTTTTAAACTTAGACGACAAAATTGTTGAAGATATTTGCGCTTCTATCGATGGTGTTGTGGTAGCTGCCAATTACAACTGTCCGGGTCAATTGGTGATTTCTGGTGAATACAAAGCTGTTGAATTAGCGTGCGAAAAAATGAAAGAAGCGGGTGCCAAAAGAGCTTTGATTTTACCAGTAGGTGGTGCGTTCCACTCCCCGATGATGGAGCCAGCTCGTGAAGAATTAGCAGCAGCTATTGAAGCTACAACTTTTTCAACACCAATATGTCCGGTGTACCAAAACGTAACTGCAAGTGCCGTTTCGGACCCGAATGAAATCAAGAAAAATTTAATCATTCAATTAACCGCTCCTGTAAAATGGACGCAATCTGTACAGCAAATGATTGCGGACGGAGCAACCTTATTTACCGAAGTTGGTCCTGGAAAAGTACTTGCTGGATTAATTGGAAAAATCAATAAAGAAGCAGTTACTGCGAATGCTTAGAAATTTAGATCACAATTCTTAGAATCGAATCCTCATAAACGTAAAGTATGTGAGGATTTTTTGTTTTAAATAACTATTTAACTTCTTCAATATGACTATTTACAATTACGAAATCAAATAATCTTGATTATTTGATAAAAAAACAAAACAATTTTTTCTAAAAACATACAACAGAAAGTTTTAACTTCTCTTTACATTTTATTTCTATCGATGCTTTTTTTTACTGCCTTTTTGTAAACTATAAATAATTTAAACAACCTAAAATAAAAATAAAGTTTATAATTAAATTGTACGTTGTCAATAATCCATTGAGGTTTTTGCTTTCTAATATAGGCCGTTTGTACAATTGCTTCTTTAACAACTTTAGTGTCTATGTACCCAACCTTTGATTTAAAAATTTCATTACCTTTTTTAACTTCATTTACTTTATAACCTTCTAATAATAAAAACCCAAAACCACAATAAATCGCATTAATTTCTGTTAATAATTCATTTTCTTTTTCGCTTTTCTTCTCTATACCATATTTTCTAATCAAATGATAGTGAGACATTTCGTGAGCCAAAATGGCTACCTTCTGTTTAAACGTCTGATTGACAGTACTAGCATTTATAAAAATACAGTTTAGTCCATCTATCGTTTGAAATTTTCCAGCATCAATATTGTTTAGTAATATCACTTTAATAGGTTCAGTAATAAAAAGGTGAATTCTCATCAAATCCGCAATGGTTTGAAGTTTTTTTTCTATATCAATAGAAATATTATATTATGCATTAAAGTAAAAATGTGTTAGCTGATAATTTAATTGTGTTGGCTTTTTTGATAAATTATTTTTTAAAAACCAAACAATTTTGCTAACTTCATCTTTGTCACAATCGTAATATATATCTGTTAAAATATTGTTTTTTTTAAATGATATTTTTTTATTTAATAGAATTCTAGTTTCATTAGTATAGCAATCTATAATAGATTATCAAAACAAATATAATTGAATTATTTTCAAATCATTATTCAAATTTTCTAAATCTCTTTTAGAATTAAAGCAATCTCATTGAAAGTAATAAACTAATTCATATCAACAAAATAGTCGTCTCAAAAAAAATTTATAAAGACTTTTTTTTATCTTTATATCTCCATAACTAAATTTATAAAAATTTAAAAATAACAAAACATGAAGAAAACACTTTTAAGCCTAGTATGCATTGCTGCATTAATGGTTTCTTGTAAAGAAGAAACGAAAGCTAAATTAGACGAGGCAAAAGATGCCGTAGGTACTGAATTAGAAGCAAAAATAGATACTGCCACTGTAAAAATGGACAAGGCTGTAGATACCTTACAATCAAAAACTGGCAAAGCGCTTGAAAAAGGTGCCGCAAAATTAGATGAAGCAGCTGCTAAAATGAAAGACGCAGCAAAAAAATAAATCATAAAAAAGCCAAATCTGTCCCGATTTGGCTTTACTTTTTCTCACAGTTTCTTAGCTTCCTTACAATGATTATTACTAATCCCTGTTATTAAAAATATAGAATCTTGTCTTTTCAAAGAATATGTACCAAGTAGTTCGATTATTCGCTTTGTAAAAAATATAGTTTGATCCTAAATGACGGAGTTTTTGTGGAGTTGATTTATGCGGAAAACTATTAATTTCTAGGATAATAAAATCTACAATCTTATCAACATAAAGTATTGCATTCTTTTCGTAACTAAAATATTCTTGATCGAAGAGTATAGAAATCAATTCATCAAAATATAGTAGAATTTCTTCCTTAAAAATTACTTTTTCCAAGGATAGGCTTTTATTCTTTTATACATCTCAACTTTAAATTCCTCGGGAGTCAAACCTTTTTGCACTTCTTCATCAAAATTAAAATTGGCTCTATCAATTCCCTTAAACCTAATTTTTGAAGTTTCATAACCTACTGAAGGCTCTTCGGCTTTACTATTTTCAGATTTGTTTTTTTCAACATCCATGACTCATTTCTTAGTTTCACGAATTTACAACAAATTACTGAAAAGAAAAAATCCTGAATTATCATCGCGATAATTCAGGATTTTCATTCTATTTAGCAAGAGCGTCTCTAAAATCTAACGCTATAAACGAACTTTCTGTTCCCATTTCCAGGCACTTGCCATAGCTTCTTCTAGTGTTGATTGTGCTTTCCAACCTAAAACCTGATTAGCTCTTTCAGTACTGGCATAAGCTGATGTGATGTCTCCTTCTCGCCGACCTACAATTTTATAAGGCAACTTATTCCCGCTTACTTTCTCGAAAGTTTCAATAACTTCTAGAACAGAGCTTCCGGTACCGGTACCTAAATTAAACGTCTCCACTTTGGTTTCATTTTTCTTATTCAATAAGCGCTGTAATGCAATAACATGGGCTTTCGCCAAATCGACTACGTGAATATAATCGCGAATGGCAGTACCATCAGGCGTAGGATAATCGTTCCCGTAAACCGATAATTCTGCACGCAAACCCATTCCTGTTTGCGTAATAAAAGGCACTAAGTTTTGCGGTACTCCCAATGGTAATTCTCCAATTTCAGCTGACGAATGTGACCCAATAGGATTGAAATAACGCAACAAAATAGCGTTGATATTGGTTACTTTGGCTGTATCAGTGATAATTTCTTCACCGATTTGTTTGGTATTTCCATATGGAGACATGGCAGTTTGAATAGTCGCATTCTCAGTAATCGGCATCGTTTCGGCTTGACCGTAAACCGTGCAAGAGGAACTAAAAATAAAATTGGCTTCTGGTTTTTTCTGTAATTCTTGCAACAAATAAATCAAAGCACTGATGTTGTTTTCATAATACAACAACGGATTTTCAACACTTTCGCCCACCGCTTTTGAGGCCGCAAAATGTATTACTCCTGCAATATCCTGATGTCTTTTAAAAAAATCTTGAACTTTATCTTTCTCTCTTAAATCAATTTTTTCAAATGTGGGCTTTACGCCCGTAATGTTTTGAATACCATCTAAGACATTCAAAGAAGTGTTAGATAAGTCATCAACGACCACAACTTCGAATCCTTCGTTTTGCAATTCAACAACGGTATGTGATCCTATAAATCCTAAACCTCCTGTTACTAGTATCTTCATACTTTATTGATATATTATTAAATTTTATTTCATAAAAAAGACGAGATAAATCGCGTCTCTACAATTATCCTAAAAATTCTAAAACACTCGATGTAATGAATTCTATTTGCTCATCGTCCAATTCTGTGTGCATTGGTAAAGAAAGCACTTCTTTAACCAATTGATTGGTTACGGGAAAATCTTCTTCATTATACCTATTATCAGCGTATGCTTTTTGCGAATGCAACGGAATAGGATAATAAATGGCACAAGGAATCCCTTTGTCTAACAAATGTTGCATCAAGCCATTTCTATCTGCATCAAGAATTCTTAAAGTATATTGATGAAAAACGTGACAATCGCAAATATCACAAATACTTGGTGCAATTATATTTTTGTGTCCTTCAAAAGCCGCTGAATATTTTCGCGCTGCATCTTGTCTGGCTTTTCCGTATTGATCTAATAAAGGTAATTTAGCATTCAAAACTGCTGCTTGTATGCTATCCAATCTTGAGTTTACACCCACAACATCGTGGTGGTAACGCTCGTACATACCGTGATTTACTATTCCGCGTAATTTGTGAGCCAAAGCATCATCATTGGTGAAAATTGCACCACCATCACCATAACAACCTAAATTTTTGGAAGGAAAAAATGAAGTAGCCCCTACGTGACCAATTGTTCCTGCTTTCCTTTTAGTACCGTCAGAGAACTTGCAATTAGCTCCAATAGCTTGTGCATTATCCTCAATCACATATAAATTATGTTCTTTGGCAATAGCCATAATCGCTTCCATATTGGCCGCACGTCCAAATAAATGAACCGGTACAATCGCTTTTGTTTTTGGAGTTATGGCTTTACGAATCCCGTCAATAGAGATGTTCATGTTGTGCATGTCTACATCAACCAAAACCGGAGTTAGTTGCAACAATGCAATTACTTCAACAGTGGCTGCAAAAGTAAAATCGGCAGTGATCACCTCATCACCAGGCTTTAAATCCAATCCCATCATTGCAATTTGCAAGGCATCAGTACCATTGGCACAAGGAATTACGTGTTTTACATCTAAATATTCCTCTAGTGATTTTTGAAATTCGTGCACTTTTGGTCCGTTGATATACGTATTGGTGTCTAATACTTCTTGAATAGAAGCATCTACAACATCTTTTATTTTTTCATATTGACTTTTCAAGTCAACCATTTGGATTTTTTTCATTTCGATTTTCAGTTTAATGTTCGAAAGAGAAGCCGCGATAACATTCTGGTTTCTTTCTTAAAACGAAGAACAAAAATAGTTATTTATGTCTTGATACCAATACAACGTTTCTTAAAAAGCGGGGAATACAATAAAATAAACTACGCAATCTTGAAATTTAAAAAAATGATGCGTTAGAAATTCATTTAAAGAAAACGTATTTTAGCCCAAAATTTTTAGCCATGCTTTTTATCTACAATTTATTAGTTTTAGTTGCGAGTTTTCTTTTAAAAATTGTGGCGCTTTTTAGTCCAAAAATGAAACTTTTTGTAGACGGCAGAAAAGGTGTTTTTCCGCAACTTGAACAGCATCTAAATCCAACCGATAAAACCATTTGGTTTCATGCCGCATCCCTTGGCGAATACGAACAAGGATTGCCTGTGATTGAAAAAATCAAGCAACAGTTTCCTGGTCATAAAATAGTGCTTACTTTTTTTTCGCCATCGGGTTACGAAGTCCGAAAAAACAATACTGTAACTGATGTTACTGTTTATTTACCAATGGATACACAAGATAATGCACAACAATTTCTTGACCTCGTTCATCCTGAAATGGTGTTTTTTATCAAGTACGAATATTGGCCGAATTACTTAAACGAACTTAAAAAACGCGACATAAAAACGTATTTGATTTCTGGAATTTTAAGAGAAAATCAAGCCTTTTTTAAATGGTACGGCGGCTTTTACAGAAAAGCGCTCGATGCTTTTACTTACTTTTTTGTACAAAATGAAAGTTCTAAAAAACTACTGCAGCAATTAGGTAAAACCAATGTTATTGTGTCTGGTGACACGCGTTTTGATCGGGTGGCAACTATTTTAGAAAAAGACAATAGTCTGGGTTTTATTGCTCAATTTAAAGACAACACCGCTACAATTGTTGTGGGAAGTTCGTGGCCAAAGGATGAAGATTTCATTGTAAACTTCATTAATTCGACTGCCTTGAATGTGAAATTTATAATTGCTCCTCACAATATTAAAGACGAGCAAATTCAAAAACTCAAAAACAGCATCAGCCGAAAAACTATTTTGTTCTCTGAAAAAGAAAATAAAAACCTAGCAGATTTTGACGTTTTTATCATTGACACCATTGGGATTTTAACCAAAATTTACAGTTATGCTGATATTGCTTATGTGGGTGGAGGCTTTGGAAATCCTGGAGTGCACAATGTTTTAGAACCAGCTACTTTTGGTGTTCCAATCGTTATTGGTTCCAACTATTCGCATTTTGCAGAAGCAATCGCATTGGTAAACATGGAAGCATCTACTGCCATTAACAATCAACAAGAACTGAACGAAGCTTTTGAAAATTTAATTCGAAATGAAGACATCCGTCACGAAAAAGGACATATGTGCAGCACTTTTGTACAAATGAACAAAGGCGCAACGCAGATGATTGTGAGTCGAATTTAAGACCGAATTTAAACCAAAAAAAATCGTTTTTTTAATTTTGCTAAACTTTTTGCAGCTACAAACTAAGCTTGTCTTTGAAATTGCTGGCTTGTCTTCGGGAAATTTCCACTTTGATATCTTTTGGAAGTTCTGCTAAAAGATTTCCACTAAACCAGGTTTCAATTTTACCAATGTATTGCACATTTACAATTTGGTTTCTATTGGCTCTAAAAAAATATTTCTCGGGAAGTTTTTCCTCAATTTGGTTTAATGATTTATTGATTGTGGCTTTTTCATTTTGAAAAAATACTTTGGTGTAATTGCCATCAACTTCAAACAAATAAATATCTGAGATTTTTACCAACCAACATTTTTCACCATCTCTGATGAAAATCTGATTGTCTAAAGCTAGTTTCTTCTCATTTTTTTCGGCTCTTTCGATCAAGTTGGTATTTACTTTTTCTATCGCTTGTGCAAACCTTTTTGGATTGATTGGTTTTAATAAATAATCGAGCGCATTGTATTCAAATGACTTGATGGCATACTCATCAAAGGCGGTTGTAAAAACCGTAATAGGTACATTATCGAGCATTTCAAGCAAGGCAAAACCATCTTTTTCAGGCATGTTGATGTCCAGAAAAAGCAAATCAGGCTGCGTGTTGTTGATGAGTTCAAAACCCAAATCTACATTTTCGGCTTCACCAATAATTTGAATTTCAGGGTGGTTTTTAATTAATTCCTTTAGCTCATTGCGAGCCAAACGAGAATCTTCGACTATGACAGCTTTTATTTTTTTCATCGGTTACTAAGAAATAGGTAATGTTATTTTAGCAATGACTTCATTTTCAATTTCATTAAGTGAAAAAGTGGCGTTTTCGCCGTAAATTAAGTGTAATCTTCTTTGAATATTTTTAAGACCTAATTGTGTAGTTCCTGTTTGTTGAGACAAATTCCCTGTATTCTTAACTTGAATATGTAAATTGGTATTTTCTTTTTTGATTTTCAACAATAAAATACCGCCGTTTTTTAGTTGCGAAATTCCATGTTTTATGGCATTTTCAATCAACATTTGAATGATCATGGGCGGAATAGGCAATTTTAAAGTCTCCTCTTCTATTTCTGAAATAAATTGCAATCGATCTTCCAGTTGAATTTTTGAAATGGCAATAAAATTTTCAACCATTTCAATTTCTTCTTCAAGTGCAATGGTGTTGATTTCACTTTTTGTCAAAGAATACCGCAGCATTTCAGACAATCTCGTGATCATTTCCCTTGATTTCATTGGGTTTTCCAGAATCAAACCGCGGATATTGTTTAAACTATTAAACATAAAATGCGGATTAATTTGTCCTTTTAAAGCATTAATCTGTGACTCTTTGAGCGTAGACTCTAATTCTAACCGATTCATTTTATTGTCTTTTAGTAATAAAATTGTTTTAACAACAGTATATGAAATTATCCACAAAAAAAACAAAATAGAAAACAAAATGATAAATACAATATTTGCCAATAAACTTTGGCTAGGGTGATCTAAAACTTCTGGCCTTTTATACACATATGTAAGCATCAAATAGTTATACCCAATTACGAATGAATAATAGATAGCGATTGAGATCACAAACACTACAATTATTTTAAAAAGATCTCTTCTCGTAAAACTTTCAAAATCAATATATTTATTAAAAAAGAACCGTACAGAATAGGTCACAACAAGGATAGCAACAGTATAAGATACATAATCCAAAACCAATTGCCATTTTTCATATCTTAAAACATTTCTTTTAGGGTCTAACATTGGAGGTATAAATATAAAGCCTAGTACAATGGTCCAGATCACAATTTGAATGATCCAAAACGTATTTTTTCTTTTTGATATTTTTTCTATTGAATTCGTTTTCATTGTTTTATTATGAAATTAGTGCCGCACAGTACTCAGCAATCTTTATAACTGTAATCAAAATTAGCTTTACCATCATTTTAGGTTTTAAATTAAACTACTCCTTTAAAACTTTTGGCGAAGTAAAACTACTCCGCCAAAAGTAAACTTTTTAAATTAATTTTTATTTTTTTAGGTATTGTGCAAAAAAGCCCATCATTGATCTGTACAACTCAATTCTGTTGCCTTCTCTAACAAAACCATGACCTTCATTGTATTTTACCATATAAGGAACGTAGAAGTTTTTTGCTCGTAGTGCTGCTACAATTTGATCTGCCTCTTTGATAGTAACTCTCACATCATTTGCTCCTTGAACCACAAACAATGGTTTTTTAATTTTATCAACATGGTAAATAGGCGATACTGAACGAGCTATTTCAGCTTCAGCTGGATTATCTACATCATACCATGATTCAGTAATCGTTTTCATCATCGGTTTCCAGTGTACAGGAAAAGAAGCAATCATCGTTTCAAGGTTAGATACACCAACATAATCTACTCCACAAGCATATAAATCAGGAGTTTTTACAAGTCCCATAAGCGTTGCGTATCCACCATGACTCGCTCCGTAACTAGCTATCCTGTCTTTGTCTATCCAGCCTTGTTTCATTACATATTGCACGCCATCCTCAATATCGTCCATTACTTTTCTTCCAATTTGTTTAAATCCAGCTCTCATGAATTCTTTTCCGTATCCTCCCGAAATTCTAAAATTAACGCGTAAGGTAGCATAGCCTCTACTAGCAAACAATTGGTCTTCGGCCAAATATCCCCAAGAATCCCTCACTCCAGCAGGTCCACCATGCGGCACCACGATTAAGGGAACTTTGTTACCATTTAATGCTTCTTTAGGTAAGGTAATGTACCCATGAATAGTCAAACCATCTCTACTTTTAAAAGTAATAGGCTTCATACTAGCCATATCCTCTTCTTGTAATTGCGGTACCAAATCGAATAGGAATTTTATTTTATCTTCGCGAACATCAAACTGATAATATTTTCCTTGTACCTTATCACTGGTTACTAGTATCAAATACTTGTCCTCAGCCTCCGTTTGGCCTACAATATAAATTTGTTTGTCTCCAAATTCTTTTCTGAATTTTTCATAATACTTTTTAAAAGTTTTACTTACCGGCATTAATTCCGTTTTTTCACCATTGAAACCCACATAATCAATTTCGTAGTTTCGTTTTTTAGACAAACTCAAGATAGTAGCATCATAGGTTTCGTTTGAATATATTTCCTTCAAAATTTTCTTTTCCTTAAAGTCATACAAAACAAGTCTAGCCTTGTCAGAATCTAAGCTAGTCAACAAGTACGCGTCATCTGGATTTGGTGTTGCGTAATTAAAAGACAACACACTAAAATTTTCGTCCCAATCTGTTTTATTGAAAAATTCGAATGTTTTAGAGCCATTACTTTTATAGAAATAATGTTTCTCAACACCATTTACCATACGATGAAATCCTTTTAAGTTCCCGTTTTCATCAAAATCGTAATTTATAATTGGAATACTCGCATCATCGTTTGTAAATAATTTTTCCAATTGTCCTGTTTTCACATTTACTTTGAATGGTTCATTGACTTGCGGATTATCTTTATTCATCGTGATGATTAAATAATCTTTTTGTCCTTCAACCGTTTTTAAAGGAGCTGCCTTGACACCCTCATAAGGCGTTAAGTTGATGGTATTGGATCCATCAAGACTTGTGGCAAAGATTTGGTAGTTTTCGTTCCCACCTTTATCCATGGCATACACCAAGCGTTCGTTGTTAATCCAAGAATACCATTTAATTAATTCCTCCTTTTCTTTGATAGCTAAAAGTACTTCGCCTGTATTAGTGTTTTTAACATACACATGATTTTTTCCTGACGCATCTTTTTCTTTGTAAGAAAGAAATTTACCATCTGGCGAAAGTTGAAAACTAGATGCTTTCGCTTTTTTGAAGAAATCTTCTACGCTATATTTATACGTTCCTTTTTCAAAAGCGGCTAACTTTTCCAGCTCTTCTTTTGACGAAGGTAGCGATACATCGCCGGGTTTCTTTGTTTCTGGCTGAGCTGTTTGTGCATTGGCATTTGACAGTCCCATTATTGCTAACGCAAGTACTATGATATTTTTTTTCATGATTTTGATTGATTTGATTTGATTGATTTTGATTGATTTTGATTGATAATCTATTTTTTAGGCTATTATTAATTTCATTAAATAAACCAGCAAAACACTTATTATAAAACCAAAAACTGCTTTTATTATAATTAACCCTTTTTTTGAAATTTCTGTTTTCATACTTTTTTATTCCTGATTGATTGATTGATTGATTGATTGATTGATTGATGATAGAACTGCTTACGCCAATTTCAATTTAGGCAATTAACATTTTAACTAGATAATATAGCGCAAAGCCTACTAAAAAACCTAATACCGCTTTTACTACGACTAACCCTTTTTTTAAAATTTCTGTTCTCATTTTTATTTGTTTTAAATTGTTTTTGTTTGTTTTGATGAGACAAATATAGAACGGCTTCTGCTGTTGTTTTATCGAAAAATGACGAACGGTTGTATCGAAATGACGAACGGTTATTGCCCTACCAAATACTATATCAGCTACCTTTACACCACCAAAAACAATACTATGATTCACTTTAAACCGATAGAAAAACAGGACATTGCTACCATTGGTAAGCTAATGATAGATTTTTATGCAATTGACAACTACCCTATTGCTATTGAAAAGACAAAAGAATTATTAGATCAATTTATAGACAATCCGTCCTTTGGAAAAGCTTGGTTGATCTATAGGCAAGAGCAAGTGGTAGGTTACCTTATTCTAACCTTTGTGTTTAGTTTTGAATACCAAGGAAAAATTGCTTTTTTAGATGAATTATTCGTCACAGAAACAGCTCGAGGCAAAGGCATTGGCAGCAAAGCCATGGATTTTGTAAAAGCCGAAAGCCATAAATTATCGTTAAAACTGATCTATCTTGAGGTAGAACCACACAATACAAAAGCACAAAAATTGTATCTTGCCAGCGGTTTTGAAATGCATAATCGAAAATTAATGCGTCTTAAAACCGATTGTAATTGCTAATAAAATAATCAAACACGGACTTTTTAAAACTTTTACTAAACCGATTCGTTTTGTAGAAACCTTTTCAAAGTTAGTTTTACTTTTAAAAATGAAGCGAATCTATTGAGCTAATAAAATGAAAACCAAAATATGTGAAATTTGCTCTATAGCAGCCGATACTATGTTTCGGGTTCAAATTAAAGCAGGAAAAAATTGGATTTTCGTTTATCAATCTTGCTGCGAAAAATCAAAATTATTGCCCACTTACAGATATGGTGGCACGTGGAAAGGAAAACGCCACTAAAACACTTTTTAATTACATTATCGTTCCTATTAATAATCAATTTGTATCACACTTTTTTCAAACTAAATTATATACTAATGAAATTTTTAAAATTATTCTTATTACTATTTGTCATTCAAACACAAGCACAACAAGGCGGCATGTGGATTCCCTCTTTATTGAAAGGAATGAATGAAACCGAAATGAAGAATCTTGGCATGAAAATGTCAATCAAAGACATTTATGATGTAAATCAGTCTAGTATGAAAGACGCAGTGCCGCATTTTAACGGTGGCTGTACTTCTGAAGTGATTTCCCCAAAAGGCTTATTACTTACCAATCACCACTGCGGTTATTCTCAAATTCAATCGCACTCATCAGTTGAAAAAGATTATTTAGCTGATGGATTTTGGGCCTATAAAATGGAAGACGAATTGCCAAACGAAAATTTGACTGTTACTTTTATGGTGAAAATTGAAGACGTAACTACACAGATACTTGAAGGTACAGCGACACTAGCAAACGAAACCGACAAACAAAAAAAGATTCAAGAAAACATCACTCTATTGAGCGCTTCGTTCCCGAAAGAGTCTTGGCAGGAAAATAAAATCCGTACGTTTTACGAAGGCAATCAATACCTACTTTTTGTAACAGAAACTTTTTCTGATGTGCGTTTGGTTGGTGCGCCGCCTACATCAATAGGGAAATTTGGGTCTGACACCGACAATTGGGTTTGGCCACGTCATACAGGAGATTTTTCGCTATTCCGTATTTATGCCGATAAAAATAATCGTCCCGCAAAATACTCCAAAGACAATGTCCCTTACACTCCAAAACACTTCTTACCTATTTCGCTTGACGGTGTTGCCGAAGATGATTTTACCCTTGTTTTTGGTTATCCAGGAAAAACCAATGAATACCTACCTTCTGTAGCCATCGAACAAATTGTCAACGAACTCAATCCTGCAAAGATTGAAATACGCGATAAAGCCTTAAAAGTAGCCGACGGATTCATGCGTAAAGACAATGCTATTAAAATTCAATATGCTTCTAAATATGCCAGCATTGCAAATTATTGGAAAAAATGGATTGGTGAGACACAAGGACTTCAAAAATCGAATGCTGTAGCAGTAAAAAGAGAGGCTGAAAAAGCTTTTCAGCAAAAAATCACTAAAGCTGGTAAAGAAAAAGAATACGGAACCCTACTTGCTGATTTTGATAAAAACTACACAGCAATTGCTCCTTACGCTTTAGCTAGAGATTACTTTATGGAAACCGTACAACGCAATACTGAACTATTGAGTACCGCCTTCAGATTGTATCAATTAGAACAAGTATACAAATCCAAAGGGGAACAAGCCTTTACGGATCGAAAAAATAATTTAGTTAGCGGCTTAACTGATTTTTATAAAAACTTCAATGCTACCGTTGACGAAAAAGTTTTTGAACAATTGATAGCATTGTACGCTACAAAATCTCCAAAACAATTTTTACCGAAAAGTTTAGAAAATATTGACGCCAAAAATTTAGCTACAACAATATACACCAATTCAAGATTAACTAGTTTCAGCGCCTTAAAAGAAGTATTAACTGGAGACGTGCCGACCGTTCTAGCGAATTTAAATAAAGATCCTGGATATCTTTTAGCAAAAGAACTTGCAGATAGTTACAACACACTTGTAGCTCCTAAATATGACGAAATCAACCAAACGATTACGGCATTGCAACGCACGTATATGAAGGCGCAAGTAGAACTCAATACCGATAGTAGAATTTTTCCAGATGCAAACAGTACCTTGCGTGTTACCTATGGAAAAGTGAAAGGGTACGAACCCAAAGATGCTACACTGTACACCCCAATAACGTATTTAGATGGTGTAATGGAAAAATACATTCCAGGTGACTACGAGTTTGATGTTCCAAAAAAACTGATCGATTTGTATCAAAAGAAAGACTATGGTGAGTATGCTGAAAACGGAAAAATGCCCGTATGTTTCATAGGTACAAACCACACTACTGGAGGCAACTCAGGAAGCCCTGCTCTAGACGCTAGTGGTAACTTGATAGGTTTGAACTTTGACCGTGTTTGGGAAGGTACAATGAGTGATATCTATTACGATCCAAGTATCTGTAGAAACATCATGGTAGACATCCGCTATGTGCTCTTCATTATGGATAAATACGCTGGGGCGAAAAATCTAATCAATGAGTTGAAACTGGTACACCCAAAAAAAAGTAAAAGATTGACAACAAAAAAGTTAAACACAAAATAAAGTCAGATTTTGCTCAAAAATTAATAACAAGAAAAACACCGTTTGTTTTATTAAAATTGGCACAAAAATTGTAATCTAATACAGTGTTGGTAAAAAGTATATTATTTTTCAAAAAAAAAATAAAAAAATATTTTACATATTAAAAAATTTATATCTTTGCCACGAATTAATAATTAACCTTTATATTAAATTAAGATGAAAAAAGTATTTTTAAGTTTAGCTGCTGTTGCTGTATTAACTGTTGTTTCTTGTAAAAAAGCTGATGCTCCTGCTGAGGATGCTGCTGCTGTAGTTGATTCTGCTGCTGCTGTTGTTGATTCTGCTGCTGCTGTAGTTGATTCTGCTGCAACTGTTGTTGATTCTGCTGCTGCTACTGCTACTGAAGCTGCTGAAGTTGCTACTGAAGCTGCAAAAAAATAATTAGAACCCAGTTCTAAAAATTTTAAGAGCCATCCGCCTTGCGAGATGGCTTTTTTAATGGAGTACAGTCACAATTAAAAAGAGCGCTTGGATTTGATTCCAAGCGCTCTTTTTTAGTTTACAATATTTAGTTTAATCTTCTAAAAATATCAAATCATTCGACGTAAAATCTAACGTTTCTGACACCGATGCATAGCGTACAATTTCATCAATTCCTTTTTGAAGACGCAAGGACGTGGTATACTTTCTGCTTGTTGCAAAATGACTCCCCTCAAGCATAAGCTTAAAATAAAATTTCCCTGACGTAGATTTGAACTTTAAAAAATCAGCAGTGTCACTTTTAAGTTTAAATTGCTCAATGGCTTCCTCACATTCAAACTTCAACTCATAACTCAAACTTGTAAAAACTACCTTCCCTTTTCTAGAAGTAAAAACAAATTTATACTCCTCATTATACCGCTTACTAATTACAAAAGCACCCATACATATTATTAAAAAGATAAAAAACAATTAACCCACTAACAACTAAAACCACAGATAATCAGCAATAAAAAAAGGTCATAAAAAAAGCCCCTTCAAACGAAGGAGCTTTGTACTCAGAGCGGCTCCGAAGCTTCGGAGTTGAACCCGCAGATCTTGTAATTTATTTTGAATATCTGATAAAATACCTGGATCAACAATCACTTTCTCCAAAAAAACCCTCGATTTCATTCTTTTCAAAAAACGCTCCAAATCATATGCTGTTGTACTTGAGTCACATTCAAAACATAATCTTAAATTCCAAGGAATTCCCTTGCTAGTAAATGAATTACTGTACAATCCAGAATTATGTTCAACTAATCTTTTATCAACATCATCGGTCGTTCCAACATAATACCTATCTAATTTTTGAGAATAAAGTATATAAATGAAATACATTGATTTAAAATATATAATAAAAAAAGCTCCAAACATAGTTTGGAGCTTTTGTACTCAGAGCGGGACTTGAACCCGCACGAACATTGCTGTTCACTGGATTTTAAGTCCAGCGTGTCTACCAATTTCACCATCCGAGCATTAAGAGGTGTTTGAGCGAAAAACGGGGCTCGAACCCGCGACCTCGACCTTGGCAAGGTCGCGCTCTACCAACTGAGCTATTTTCGCATTTTGTATTTAAAAGAACCGCAAAACTTGTTCTGTATTGCGGATGCAAATTTAAGACATTTATTGGATTACACAAGCCTTTTTTGCAAAAAAATCAAACAAAAAAGATAACAATCTGATAACGTGCCACTAAAAAACATAAATTATTTTCTAGTCAACATTCTTTTAATTTCATTGAGTTTCATTAATGCCTCCATAGGCGTTATGGTATTAATATCAAGACTAATGATCTCTTCTTTTATTTCTTCGAGTAAAGGATCGTCAAGATTAAAGAAACTCATTTGCATTGGCTCCTCCGGTTCTCCTTTTAGTATTGATCCCTGCTTTGAGGTTTTAGTACCATTTAAAGCATCACTAGAATGGTTACGCTCTAATTTCTTGAGTAGTTTTTGGGCTTTTAAAATCACTATTTGAGGCATTCCAGCCATTTTGGCTACATGAATCCCAAAACTGTGTGCACTTCCTCCTTTTACTAATTTTCGAATAAAAAGAACATTGTCTTTTAATTCTTTGACAGCCACATTGTAATTTTGTATGCGTGTTAATGACTCACTCATTTCATTCAATTCATGGTAATGCGTAGCAAATAAAGTTTTGGGCTGAGATGGGTGTTCGTGTAAAAATTCGGCTATAGCCCAAGCAATCGAAATTCCGTCATAGGTGCTGGTTCCTCGACCAATTTCATCTAATAGAACTAAACTTCGATCTGAAATATTATTCAAGATAGATGCCGTTTCATTCATTTCAACCATAAAAGTAGACTCACCCATAGAGATGTTATCACTTGCCCCTACTCTTGTAAATATTTTATCTACAATTCCCATTCGTAAACTTTCGGCAGGGACAAAACTTCCCATTTGAGCCAAAAGTACAATTAAGGCAGTTTGTCTTAATATTGCTGATTTACCAGACATGTTAGGTCCTGTAATCATAATTAACTGTTGTGTCTCTCGATCCAGAAAAACATCATTTGCAATATAAGGCGTTCCTACAGGCAATTGTTTTTCTATCACTGGATGTCTTCCGTTTTTGATATCCAATTCAAAACTATCATCAAGTTCAGGGCAAACATACTTATTCTCAACAGCTAACTGAGTAAAAGAGCACAAGCAATCTAGTTGTGCAATTAAATTAGCGTTCATTTGAACTGGTTTGATGTACGTTGCAATCCAACTCACCAATTGCTCAAACAATTCGACTTCTATTTTATGAATTTTTTCCTCGGCGCCTAGGATTTTCGTTTCGTATTCTTTTAGTTCTTCCGTAATATACCTTTCTGCATTGACTAGTGTTTGTTTCCTGATCCATTCTACAGGCACTTTGTCTTTGTGCATATTACGCACTTCAATATAGTAGCCAAAAACGTTATTGAATGAGATCTTTAATGACGAAATCCCCGTTGCTTGTGATTCGCGTTTTTCAATGCCCTCTAAAAATTCCTTCCCTGAAGTTGAAATGGCTCTCAACTCGTCTAGCTCAGCGTGAACTCCTGGCGCAATAGCATTTCCTTTGGCAATAGCCACAGGAGCATCTTGATTTAAAACCGATTTAATTTTTTCGCGAAGCAAATCGCAACTATGCAAGCTATCCCCTATTACTTTTACTGCTTCTTGCTGACTTTGTAAAGCAAGTGTTTTTATGGGAATTATGGCATCCAGAGATTCTTTCAAGTAAATCACTTCGCGTGGCGACACTTTGCCAGCAGCAATTTTAGAAATTAACCGCTCTAAGTCGGATATTTGTTTGATTTGATTTTGAATGTTCTTCAAAACACTCTGATTCTCTTTTAGATAAGAAACCACTTGATGCCTGCCTTTTATTTTATGACCGTCTTTTAGAGGTAAAGCTAGCCATCGTTTGAGTAGCCTTCCACCCATTGGCGAAAGCGTTTTATCAATCACATCAAGTAAGGTCACCGCATTTGGATTGTAACTTTGGTACAGCTCTAAGTTGCGAATGGTAAAGCGATCCATCCATACATAAGCATCCTCAGCAATACGCTGTATGGAAGTTATGTGTTGCACCTTATTATGTTGCGTTTCGGACAAATAATACAATATGGCTCCAGATGCAATGATACCTTCGTTCAAATCTTCAATACCAAAACCTTTTAAAGAAACGGTTTGAAAATGTTTTGTGAGCGTTTCAAAGGCATAATCTTCCTTGAAAACCCAATCTTCCAGATAAAAATTATGAAAGTCTTCGCCAAAAGCTTCTTTAAATTCCCCTTTCTTATTTTTTGGAATCAAAACCTCACTGGGGCTAAAATTTTGAAGCAGCTTATCGATATATTCGGCGTTGCCTTGAGCGGTTAAAAACTCTCCTGTTGAAACATCCAGAAAAGAGATTCCTATGATTTTATTGGCAAAATAAATTGCCGCAAGAAAATTGTTTGTTTTAGATTGCAAAACCTCATCGTTCATTGAAACTCCTGGCGTAACAAGTTCCGTAACTCCACGTTTTACAATAGTTTTGGTCATTTTGGGATCCTCAAGCTGATCGCAAATTGCTACTCGCAAACCTGCTTTGACAAGCTTAGGCAAATAAGTATTCAAAGAATGATGTGGAAAACCAGCAAGAGCTGTTTCAGTTTCGGATCCTGCGCCACGCTTGGTCAAAACAATTCCAAGGATTTTTGAAGCCCGCACTGCATCTTCACCAAAGGTTTCATAAAAATCACCCACACGAAACAATAAGCAAGCATCTGGGTACTTTCTTTTTATTTCGTTGTACTGTTTCATCAACGGTGTTTCCTTAACTACTTTATCTTTAGATGCCACTTTTCTTGAGGTATTTGGTAATTAAAATTTAGGCGAATTTATAGATTTTTAAACAAAATTGAACGCAATTCAAACTAAAGTATTCATTTTAATATAATTTTTAGATGTAACATATAATTTTTTATTTAAATTTGTACTTACAATTAAACATTATACTGACATGAAAAAAATAATTGCTTTAGCTATGCTAGTTACCTTTGGGATAACAGGTATGAACGCACAAGAAACTACAAAAAAATTGAAAGCTGTAAAAGCTAAAATTGCTACTACGAAAGTAAATGGAGCAGGAATGCTTTTTGCAAGTGAAACCATTGATTATGGTACTGTTGCTCACAACTCTGATGGAAGAAGAGAATTTGTATTTACAAATAACGGAAACAAACCATTGATCATTACAAATGCACAAGGATCATGTGGTTGTACGGTTCCTACTTACCCTAAAGAGCCTATTGCTCCTGGAGCAAAAGGAGTTATTGGAGTGAAATATGACACTTCAAGAGGAGGACAGCCGTTTACAAAAACAATTACGTTAACATCAAACGCAGTTGTTCCTACTAAAACACTTACTATCAAAGGAAACGTTTTAGCAGCTGAAACATCAAAAAGCTAATTCTTTTTACAACAAATACTCTAAAGCTTCCTTTAAAATTGGAAGCTTTTTTTTTGAATAATTCCACACCATGAGAAAGTTAGAAAACAGTGAACTCGAACGTAAATCAATTGAAACCTTTAAAAAATCTACAAAAACACCCCTGATATTGGTGTTAGATGATATTAGAAGTTTGCACAATATAGGATCTGTGTTTCGTACCGCAGATGCTTTTTTAATTGAAAAAATTTATTTGTGCGGCATTACAGCCACTCCTCCTAACAAAGAAATTCATAAAACAGCACTTGGCGCTACAGACACTGTTGCGTGGGAACATTATGATAGTGTCTTAGAAGTTATAGAGAAATTAAACAATGAAAATGTGATTACTCTAGCTATTGAACAAGTAGAGCATGCTGTTTTTCTTCAAAATTTTGAAGTTGAAAAAGAAAAAAAATACGCTTTAGTCTTTGGCAATGAAGTCCATGGTGTCTCACAAGAAGCAGTGGCATTATGTACTGGTTGTATTGAAATTCCTCAACTTGGGACCAAGCATTCCTTAAACATATCTGTGAGTGCTGGAATTGTAGTTTGGGATTTATTTAAACAATTCCAGTATTGATCTTCTTTTGAATTTCGCTCAAGATAAACAAGTAGTCATCTTGATTTTTAACAAAATCTCTATCAGATACATCAATGATCAAAACATTGAGATCTGTTTGAGATTTAATGTAATCTAAATAACCACTATTTATTTTATCTAGATAATCGGCTGGGATTTTTTGCTCATAACTGCGTCCTCTTTTCTTGATGTTTTGCAGCAGGCGCTCTGAATTTTGATATAAATAAACGTATAAATCTGGCTTAGGCATTTCTTTGTAAATGATATCAAACAAGTTGCGATACAAACGGTATTCATCTTCAGCAAGGGTAATCTTGGCAAAAATCAACGATTTAAAAATATGATAATCCGCTACTAAAAAATCTTTAAACAAATCAAATTGAGCCAAGTCATCTGATAATTGTTGATACCTATCGGCAAGGAAAGACATCTCTAGTGGAAAGGCATAACGGTTTTGATCTTTATAAAATTTGGGTAAAAAAGGATTATCGGCAAATCGTTCTAAAACTGTTTTAGCATTAAAATCCTCCGCTATTTTTGATGCTAAGGTTGTTTTTCCAGCCCCAATATTCCCTTCAAAAGCTACGTAATTATAACGCTCTAGCGGAATGTTACGCAACGGTTCATCAAGATCTTGTACGTACACGCAAGCGCTTGTGTCTGGAGTACACTCCAGCAACTCCGAAATATTTTTATGTAAAACCGGATGTTTCCAATCTAGATTTAGATCCAAAACGGGAACCAAAACAAAATTCCTATTTTGCATTAAAGGATGTGGTACTTGGAGCTTTTCAGTAGCTATTACATCATCATCAAAAGCAACAATATCAATATCAATTACTCTAGATTGATATTCAGCTGATAGATTAGGAACACGTCCCAAACGTTTTTCAATTTTTAAAACCTGATTCAAAACTTTATGCGCCGCTTGATACGTGTGAATTAGTACGGCACAATTATAAAAAGCTTCGCTCTCAAAACCCCAAGCGGGTGATTCATATAACTTAGAAGTTTTGATAATTGTACCAACCTCTTGATGTATTAACTGCAGGCATTGAAGGATATTTTCCTTTCGATTTCCTTGATTACTTCCTATGGATAATATGACTTGATGTTGTGATTTCATAATGGGGTGCAAATTAACTAAAAGAATTTTAGAATTATATCAAATTGAGCTATGCATAAAATAATAAACATAAAAAAGTCTCCCAATTGTGTAACAATACGATGGTTTCAGAGACTTATTAAAAAAATATAAGTATGAAATTTTTAGGAAATGTATTAGCTACCATCATTGGTATTTTTGTGTTTTTCATGTTGTTTTTCTTTGGCATTGTTCTGCTTGGAGCCATTTTTGGTGGTGAATCCGAAGGAGTAGTAGTTGAAAATAATTCAGTTATCGAGTTGGATTTAGGAAATATACAAAATGATTATGCAGGGAAATACAAAGATCCTTGGGTTACCGTTTTCTCAGAAAATAAAACCATAGGCTTGATTGACATATTAAATGCTATTGAAGAAGCAAAAAATGATGACGATATTAAGGGAATATCTATTCTGAATAGCAATTCTGGATTGGGTATGGCACAAAGCAAAGCCTTGCGCGATGCACTAGAAAGTTTTAAAAAATCAGGAAAATTTGTTATGGCTTACGCCAATTCGTATTCTCAAAAAGAGTACTACATCAACTCTGTTGCGAGTCCTATTTACATCAATCCTGTTGGAGAACTGGACTTTAAAGGTCTTTCATCCGAAATTATGTTTTTCAAAGATTTCCAAGAAAAATCAGGACTAAAAATGGAAGTAATCCGCCACGGAAAGTACAAAAGTGCCGTAGAACCTTTTCTTGAAAACAAGATGAGTGACGCCAATAGAGAGCAAACTACAGCTTTGTTAACCTCTGTTTGGAATTCTGTTGTAAATGACATTTCAAAAAGCAGAAATATTCCAGTGGCAAAGCTAAATGAAATTGCCAATGGACTACAAGCTAGAACCCCAGAAATGGCAAAAGCACAAAAACTAGTAGACGTTATTGCCTACGAGGATATATATCATGACGCCATTAAGAAAATTTTAAAAGTAGATCAAGACAAAGATTACAACACCATCTCTGTTGTTGATTATGCACAAAAAGTAGCCACAACCTCCCTATCAAAAGATAGCTCAAATGAAATTGCAATTATTTATGCTCAGGGAGAAATTATGGGTGGCGAAGGAGATGTAACAGTAATAGGTGAAGGATCTATGCGTCGCTCTTTGCAGGAAGCCAGAAATAATAAAGACGTAAAAGCAATTGTTTTACGAATAGACAGTCCAGGTGGAAGTGCATTAACGTCTGACTTGATTTGGAGAGAAATAGAATTGACCAAAAAAGTAAAACCTATTGTAGTTTCCATGGGGAATTACGCAGCATCTGGTGGATATTACATCGCTTGTAACGCCAATACTATTTTTGCTGAAGAAAATACCATTACGGGATCTATTGGAGTTTTTGGAATTTTACCTAATTTCACGCCACTAGCAACAAAAATAGGAATATATACCGAGCAAGTTAAAACGCATGCTAATGCCGCTGATTACAGTCCATTTGTACCATTAGACGAAAACTTTAAAGCTGTGACCTTAGAAGGTGTAGAACACATTTACAAAACATTTGTAACACATGTAGCAACAGGTCGTAAAATGACATTTGCTCAAGTAGACGCCATTGCCCAAGGAAGAGTTTGGACAGGATCTGAAGCACTAAAAATAGGACTTGTAGATAAAATAGGTGGTCTAAATGATGCTATTGCAAATGCTGCTAAGCTTGCCAAAATAAAGACTTACAGTACTCAAAATTATCCAGAATACGAGAAAAACTTTGAGGATTTATTTGCTGGATTCCCATTTGCGACATCAAAAGCTGCTTTTATCAAAGAAGAAATTGGAGAAGAAAATTACCGTGTGATGCAGGAAATAAAAAAACTTCAAGGCCGAAAAGGTGTTCAAGCCATGTTGCCATATGAAATCAACATTAGGTAAATAAAAAATCAAAAGCTTACAAAATCCGCTTGAGTATGATGCTCGAGCGGATTTTTTTATTTTCAAATAATAAAGATTTTTGGGTTTTATGAAAACATTACATACAATTTACCTAATAAACCATTATTTTTGTATTGAGTTGACCAAAATTTTCCTTGGTCTTATCCCATTAAAAACTAAAACATTATGGTAAAGAAAATTTTAAAAATCATTGGAATCCTCTTATTGCTTTTGGTAGTAACACTATTTGCAGCACCGTTTTTATTTAAAGACCAGATAAAAGCAAAAATATCTGAGGCTATCAACGCCAATGTAGATGCCAAAGTAACCTTTGCAGAAGCAGATTTAAGTCTTTTTAAAAATTTTCCAAATGCAAATGTAACCTTAGAAAAATTAGTCATAATCAACAAAGCTCCCTTTGAAGGTGACACTCTTGTTTCGCTGGGAGAAATCGACTTAAAAATGTCTATCAAAGAACTTTTTAAAGATAAAAAAGAAGCCATTGCTATTGATGGTATTTACTCTAAAAATGGATTAATTAATATCATTTTCAATAAAAATGGAATTGGCAACTTTGATATTGCTCTCAAAGATCAAAAAGCAAAAGAAGAAGGTCCAAGTAGTCCATTACTTTTAAAAATAAAAGATTATAAAATTGAGAACTTTCAATTTCGTTATTTTGATGAAAGTTCTAAAATTAAAATGGTCATTGATAGCCTTAACCATGAAGGAACAGGAGATTTTGCTGCTCAAAAATTAGACTTAGACACTAAAACTACAGCCAAAATTTCTCTCAACCTGGACAAAGTAAACTACATGAATAAGGTTGCCTTGACACTAGATGCCGTTTTAGGAATTGATTTGGCGCAAAGCAAATATACGTTTAAAGAAAACAAAGCCTTAATCAATCAATTGCCGTTAGAATTTGATGGTTTTATACAAATAATGCCAAACGGACAACAATATGACTTAAAGTTTAAAACACCTACCTCGTCCTTCAAAAACTTCTTAGGGATTATCCCTGAAGCCTACGCCGCTAGTCTGGACAATGTAAAAACTACTGGAGATTTCACCATAGTTGGTTTTGCAAAAGGGTTGTACTCTGAGACTACTGTTCCAAAGTTTAACATAGCCATTGCCTCAAACAATGCTTCGTTTCAATATCCGAATTTGCCTAAATCAGTTGATAAAATTGTAATTGACACCAAAATTATCAACGAAACAGGGATTCTTAATGACACTTATGTAAACCTAGACCAACTCTCATTTCAAATTGATCAGGATGTATTTAATGCCAAAGCCAATATTAGAAACGTGACGCAAAACGCACTAGTTGATGCCGCATTAAAAGGAACTATTAACTTAGCAAATCTTTCTAAGGCCTATCCTATCAAACTTGACAAACCATTATCAGGTATTTTAAAGGCTGATGTTACTACAAAATTTGACATGCAATCTGTAGAGAAAAGCGACTATGAAAAAATAAAGAATGCCGGTAACATGAGTTTATCTGGTTTTAAATACGCTGACGAAAACGGAAAAACAATGAACATAAGCACGGCAGTGGTTCAGTTCAATCCTAGCCAAGTAAATTTAAAACAATTGAATGCTACAACAGGAAAAAGCGACATTAGTGTAAGTGGAATTTTAGAGAATTTTTACGGATTTATCTTTAGAAATCAAGAACTAAAAGGAAATTTCAATATGGTTTCAAAGCAAATAGCTGTTGATGATTTTATGACGACAGGCGAACCTGCAAAAACCGAAGCAGCTACAGCTAAAAAAGCCGATGCCATGAAGATTCCTGCGTTCTTAAATTGTACGCTTACCGCAAAAGCTACTACGGTTTTATATGACAACCTTACGCTGAGAGATGTCTCTGGAAAATTATTTGTTAGGGATCAAAAAGTTACCCTTGAAAACGTAAAAACATCTATTTTTGGAGGAACTATTGGCGTAAACGGTGCCGTTTCTACTAAAGGGAAAACACCTGTTTTTAATATGGATTTGAAATTAAATCAAGTAGATATTGCACAATCGTTTACACAGTTAGACATGCTGAAAAAAATTGCTCCTATTGCCGGTATCATCAACGGGAAGCTGAACTCCAGCATTAAACTAAACGGAAATCTAGATGCAACTGAATTCACACCCGATTTAAAAACACTTACCGGAGACTTATTGGGTCAATTGTTGTCATCTACTGTAAACTCAAATAATTCTACTTTGCTCAAAGCAATTGGGTCTAACATCAAATTTATTGATGTAAACAAAATCAATTTGAATGACATTAAAGCAGCCATCACGTTCAAGGACGGAAAGGTAAATGTGAAGCCATTTGATATTAAATACAAAGACATCAAAGCTACTGTGGGTGGAACTCATGGCTTTGACCAAAGCATGAATTATACTTTAAAATTTGATGTACCCGCAAAATATTTAGGCTCGGAGGCCAATGCGTTACTAGCCAAACTGACACCTGCTGATGCTGCCAAACTAGAGAATTTACCTATAAATGCATCTTTAGTTGGTAATTTTACTAATCCGAGAATTACAACTGATGTAAAGACGGCAGTCACTAAGCTTACAACACAACTGGTAAACCAACAAAAAGACCGATTGGTTAAAAAAGGAACCTCCGCAATTACAGATTATATCAACAAGAATAAAAAACCAGGTGATACTACAAAAACAGCTACGCCAAGTACACCTGCTACAAAAGAAGAAGTAAAAGCAAAAGCAGCCGATTTGCTTAACGGACTGTTCAAAAAGAAAAAGAAAGCTGTAGATACTACTAAAGTAAATTAGAAACGTTTTATAAAATACGAAAGAGGAATTCACTAAGTGAAATTCCTCTTTTTTTTGTTTGTAATTTCGCTACAGTTCCTAGTGTAGGCGTGCTGCTGCAACGGGTTTGCGTTCGTAAAGGATGACAGCGGCATCCTTTTATGGAGTCCAAGCGGAATAAAAGATATAGCGAACAGCCTGACCTTTTTTTAAAATTTTTTCAATTTTAAAAAAAGGATACGCCCTAGAACTTTTTATACTGCAAGAGAAACTACATACCCCTCTGAACCACGGATGTTAAATACGGTACCGTTTTCAAAAAGCAAATATTGCCCTTTTATCCCAGTAAGTTTTCCTTTAAATTGTGGTGTTTTATCTAAGCTTAAACTGTTTACTTTAGCGGGATAGTCTAGAACGGGATAGTGCATTTCATACAAATCATTTTTTTGAGCATGAAAATATTCCTGAACCTCATTTGGAATTAGATTTTCTAATTTTAAACGCTCTGCAACTAAGTCAATTTGCTCTACATTGTTAGTGAGCATTTTTCGCCAATTGGTTTTATCAGCATAATGGTTTTTGAGTGCTACCTCGGTAATTCCAGCTAGATATCTATTAGGCACTTCAACAATTGAAATGGCTTGGTTAGCACCTTGATCAATCCATCGGGTTGGGACTTGCGTTTTGCGAGTCACTCCTACTTTTACTTCGCTGGATAAGGCTAGGTAAACTATATGCGGTTGCAATTGCACTTTTTGTTCATAGGCTAAATCCCGGTCTTGAATCCCAAGATGCGCAGTACTTAACTCGGGTTTCATAATCCAATCGCCCACGGCAGGGCTGGAATAAAAACAATCGTAACAAAAACCTTGACGGAATATTTTTTTCTTTTTGCCACAATTTAAACATTGATAGCCTACAAAATTGATTTCCAGTTCCTTATTCAGTAACTGATTCACGTTCAAAAAACTATCTTCAAAAACCAAGTAATATTGAATGGGATTACCCAATTCGGTTTGCATTTTTGTAAGTACACCTTCGTAAGTCATGCGCTTTAAAGTTTCGGGTTTAACACAAGTTGTTAAACAAATTTTGTTATTTTTGGTAAAGTTATCATTCGTAATTCATAATTCATAATTTAAAAATGGCGCTAACCATAATCAATTCGTTTGCTTCTTGGGTTCTTAAACAAAGGATTCATCAAATCGAACTTTTCTTGAAATACCCTAATGAAGTTCAGGAAGAATTGCTTATGCACTTGATACAATCCTCAAAGAATACAGTTGTTGGCAAAGAATATGAGTTTGCATCTATACAAACCTACGCCACGTTTACAGAACGAGTTCCTATATCTAGCTACGAAGAATTGCAACCCCTTATTGAACGAACTCGCCAGGGAGAACAAAATGTTTTTTGGGAAACACCCATAAAATGGTTTGCTAAATCAAGCGGAACCACAAATGCTAAGAGTAAATTTATCCCAGTAAGTAACGAAGCATTAGAAGATTGTCATTACAAAGGCAGCAAAGATTTACTTTGCTTGTACTTGAACAACAATGAAGACTCAGAACTGTTTGTGGGGAAAAGTTTGCGTTTAGGTGGCAGTTCCCAAATTTATGAAGATAAGAATACCTTTTTTGGAGACTTGTCTGCTATTTTAATAGAAAACATGCCTATTTGGGCGGAGTTTAGCAGCACACCAAGCAGCAAAACTTCCTTAATGAGCGAATGGGAAACGAAAATTGCAGCCATTATCAACGAGACTAAAAATGAAAATGTGACTAGTTTTGCAGGAGTTCCTTCCTGGATGCTGGTATTAATGAATAAAATGCTGGAGGAAACTGGCAAAGGTAATTTATTAGAAATTTGGCCCAATTTAGAAGTGTACTTTCACGGTGGTGTCAATTTTGAACCGTACCGCGAGCAGTACAAAAAAATACTTCCCAAAAAAGATTTTAAATACTACGAAATTTATAATGCCTCTGAAGGTTTTTTTGCCATTCAAGACTTGAATTATTCCAGTGATTTGTTGTTGATGTTGGACTACGGGATTTTTTATGAGTTCATTCCGATGGATACCTTTGGAACGCCAAACCAAAAAGTAATTCGCCTGGCAGATGTAGCATTGTTTAAAAACTACGCCATCGTAATTACTACCAACTCTGGTTTATGGCGCTACATGATAGGCGACACGGTACGTTTTACCTCCTTAAATCCTTACAGAATTCGAGTTACTGGCAGAACCAAACATCACATCAATGTTTTTGGGGAAGAATTAATGGTTGAAAACACAGATCAGGCTATTGCCAAAGCCTGCAAAATCACCCAAACCGAAGTGGTTGACTATACTGTGGCACCTATTTTTATGGAAGGCAAAGAGAAAGGCGCTCACGAATGGATGATTGAGTTTAAAGACAACCCTACTGATGTATTGCAATTCCAGAAAGTATTGGATGAATCCATACAAGCGCTAAACTCTGACTACGAAGCCAAACGCTACAACAACATGACCTTAAACCCATTGGTGATCAATGTAGCTCGTAAAAATTTATTTTACGATTGGTTAAAAGACCGAGACAAACTAGGCGGGCAACACAAAATACCAAGATTATCTAATCAAAGGGATTACTTGGAGCAATTGAAGGAGCTGCAGTTTCAAAATAAATATATGTGATCGAAATGAAATCGGATTGTATAAACTAAATAAAAGTTCTATTCCCTAATGAATATTGTAGTAGCAATTTTAACAAAATCTAACTTCAAGATGACATCTCAATGAGTAAGAAATCAAAAAGTATTTGAAATATCTATTTGAACGCAAAATACATTATTCTATATTAGCGTTTTAAAATGCTATTCCTTGAAATGAAAACACATAACCTTCTTCTTGTAGACGATCATCCTATTACTATTGATGCCTATATCAATATATTATCCCGACTTGAAAACGCTACTATTCCAAAACATTTTACTACCGCATTTTCATGTCAAGAAGCATACAACAAAATAAGGGATAGGAATCATTCTCAGCTAACATTAGATGTTGCTTTTCTAGACATTAGTTTACCACCATACGAAGAAAAAAACATTCAAAACGGTATTGATTTAGGAAATCTTATCAGACAGTACTTTCCTAAATGTAAAATAATTCTACTAACCATGCATAGTGAACCTATACTCTTACACAATGCAATTGAGAAGATAAATCCCGAAGGTTTTATATTAAAGAATGACATTAACGCACAATCCCTGATGACCGCTTATCAAGAAATAGTCATTGGGCAAAAATTTTACAGCACTACCATTCATAAAGTATTACGTCAAGACATTAAAAAAACTAGATTTTAATGCTATTGATTGTGAAATATTAGCCTTACTATCACGCGGCATCAGGGCTAAAGACATAACAGACCAACTTGAACTGTCCTTGAGCACTATTGAAAAAAGGAAGTCAAATATTAAAACCCAGCTTTTAATTGCTAAAGTCACCAATAAGAACATCATAGAATAGGCAAAAAAATGGGTGTCCTATAATCCAAAACCGTAAAATTTCAACATCAAAACCGTAAAATCAATCCCAAACCTTGTATTAATTTAGTAAAATAGAAAGTTTAAAAAAACAGAATGCCCCCAATTTTCTGTTCTATTAAACGATTGCTAAAATTGAAAGCACTAGATTGATTTTACTCAAAGTAGAATGCATTTTAAGAAGGACCTACTACTTCTTTTAAGATTAATTTCTTGGAGTTATTTTATTGAATTTGAAAAGTTAAAAATCATATTCTAGTGCTATCAACCAATTTATTGAGATGATTTATCCATCTCAATTTGAAATAAGGAAACTGTTATATTTTAGCTATTTCTTACATCTATTGATACTATTTTTTGATTTATAGCCATCACAAAATACATCATAGATTTTTTTTTGAGTTAAGCACTCGTTAATACCGAGTGCTTTTTAAAAATCCTAATAATATCAATGCTCCATCATATCAATGTGCCTATCATGATATCCTAATAGGTATAAAACACCATCAAGACCTAAACTTGAAATAGAACTTTCGGCTTTTTCTTTCACAGTAGGTTTAGCATGAAATGCGATACCTAAACCTGCTAAATTCAACATAGGCAAATCATTGGCACCATCACCCACTGCAATAGTTTGATTGATGTGAATGCCTTCTTTATCGGCTATGGCTTGTAAGTATTCTGCTTTCTTTTTACCATCAACAATCTCTCCAATATATTTACCTGTTAATTTACCGTCAATGATTTCTAATTCATTGGCATGAACATAATCAATACCCAATTCCCTTTGCAAATAGTTCCCAAAAAAGGTAAAACCTCCAGACAAGATAGCTGTTTTGTATCCATAATATTTTAAAGCCTTCATTAATCGATGGGCGCCTTTTGTGATAGGTAAATTCTCGGCCACGGTTTGCAAAACCTCTTCACTCAAACCCTCTAACAAAGCCATTCGCTGCTTAAAGCTTTCACTAAAATCAATTTCGCCATTCATTGCGGCCTCAGTAATTGCTTTAACTTGCTCGCCTACTCCAGCAAGTTCTGCAAGTTCATCTATTACTTCGGTTTGTATCAAAGTAGAGTCCATATCAAAACATACCAAACGGCGGTTTCTACGATACATATTGTCCTCTTGAAACGAAATATCAACATCTAGACTTCTAGAAATCTCCATAAAACTAGCAGTGATAAAAGATTTATCTACAATAGTACCTGTCACAGATAATTGAATACAAGCTCGAGGGAACTCCTCCTCTTCAATAATAGACACCCTACCTGTTAGTCTTTTTATAGCATCTATATTCAAGTTTTGATCGGACAAAATTTTCGTAACTGCAGCAATCTGAACCGCCGTTAGTGTTTCGCCTAAAATATTGATTGTATATCTTTGTTTACGTTGTCCTTTAACCCAAATTTCATAATCAGCAATAGATATAGGAATAAATTTAACCTTTACACCTAGCTCGTAGGCTTTGAATAACAAATCTTTTAAAACCGGTCCTGATGTTGAACCCGCTTGAATTTCAAATAGTATACCCAAGGATAGTGTATCATGAATATCCGCTTGACCAATGTCTAAAATGATGGCATCATAATTTGCTAAAATAGATGTTAATCCAGCAGTAACTCCTGGTTTATCCTGTCCAGATACTTTTAATAATATAACCTCTTTTTCGTCTACTTTCATGTCGCAAAATTAAATTGTAGTAACAAAAATCGATATTCTAAAATTGATATTAAAAATTATTAGTAATTTTTTAAAACAATAACAAATACCGTAAAAACTGCATGAAAAAACCAGTTTAAATCAATGAACAGGTTTGTGTTTTTGAGAAAAATGTAATTTTTAAGCCAAGCTAAAAACCTCAATTTGAGTTACTCTATTTTTTTAGAGCTATAAACTTTTACGAAATAATTTTTGAAAAAATTAAAAAATTGCATTCTCGACATATTTTTTGAAATTATCTAAAATTGCTTGCCAGCCATCTTTTTGTAATTCTTCGGAATTCTCTGTCTCTGGATCAAAACTTTCAGAAACTTTTGTACTTGTTAGATTTTTCTCAAAAGTAATTTTTACTGTTCTTCCATCGGCTAATTCATACTCTATTAAGGAATAATCCAAAACATTAGTATATACTCCCTCAAAATCAAAGCGCATCTTGTCGTCTTTTGAAGCCATAGTATATTTGAATTTTCCTCCCACTTTCAAGTCATTTTCAGCAAAAGGAGTATACCAATCATCAGAGGCGTTGTTCCATTTCATTATGTGCTTTGGTGCTGTCCATTTTTCCCATACTTGCTCCATTGAAGCATTTATGATGTTTTGTACTGTTATCATTTGAAGTTGTTTTTATAGATTTGAATGATAAAAATACAAAATAATTAAGATCAGTTCTCAATTTAAATCAACATAAAAAAACCTGTTCAAATCAATGAACAGGTCTAAATTTTTGAGAAAACTAAAATTTAAGAAGCTATTTCTAATCGCTTCAATAAATTTTTATTCAATGTTTCTTTTGCGTATTCCATATCAATTTCTAATTTTTTATCATCAGAACTTGGCAATTCATACATGGCATCTGTTAGAATCGCTTCGCATAACGAACGCAATCCACGAGCGCCCAGTTTGTACTCTAGTGCTTTTTCAACAATAAAATTTAAAGCTTCATCTGTTATTGTAAATGCAACATCATCCATCAAAAATAATTTTTGATATTGTTTGATTAACGCATTTTTAGGAACCGTTAAAATAGAACGTAATGTTTCTCTATCCAGCGGATCCATGTGAGTTAATACAGGCAAACGCCCTATTATTTCTGGGATCAAACCAAAATCTTTAATGTCTTTAGGAATAATGTATTGCAACAAATTGTCTTTATCAATGGCATCGGTATTTTTTGAAGTCGAATAACCTACGGCTTGACGGTTCAATCTTTTCGAAATAATTCTTTCGATTCCATCAAAAGCACCACCAGCTATAAACAAAATATTTTGGGTATTAACCTCTACAAATTTTTGGTCTGGGTGTTTACGTCCTCCTTTTGGTGGAACGTTTACAACGGTTCCTTCTAGTAATTTCAGTAAGGCTTGTTGTACGCCCTCGCCTGACACATCTCTTGTTATAGAAGGATTATCGCTTTTGCGGGCTATTTTATCAATTTCATCAATAAATACAATGCCGCGTTCTGCTTTGGCCACATCATAATCAGCAGCTTGTAACAAACGTGTTAAAATACTCTCTACATCTTCTCCTACATAACCAGCCTCTGTCAATACTGTAGCATCTACAATAGCTAAAGGAACGTCAAGCATTTTTGCAATGGTTTTAGCTACTAATGTTTTACCTGTTCCGGTTTGCCCAACCATGATGATGTTACTTTTTTCGATCTCTACCTCATCGTCTTGTTGCTGTTGCATCAAACGTTTGTAATGATTGTAAACTGCTACAGACATCACCTTTTTAGTCTGGTCCTGCCCAATAACGTATTGATCTAGGAAAGCTCTAATTTCTTTTGGTTTTTGCAAAACTAAATCTCCTACTAGCTTAGAACTACCAGTTGTTTTTAATTCTTCAAGAACAATTCCGTGCGCTTGCTCGATACATTTATCACAAATGTGTGCATCAATGCCTGCAATTAATAAATTAGTTTCTGGCTTTTTCCTTCCACAAAACGAACATTCTAATTTTTCTTTCGCCATATTTTTTGTTTCAAGTTTAAAGTTTCAAGTTTAAAGTTTCAATAATAACTTTAAACTTGAAACCTGAAACCATTTTTTTATCCTCTTCTCAACACTTCGTCGATCATTCCGTACTCTTTTGCCTCATCAGCTTTCATCCAGTAATCACGCTCACTATCTGCATGTACTTTATCAAAAGTTTGTCCTGAGTGGTGTGAGATAATGTTGTATAACTCTTCTTTAAGTTTCAACATCTCTCTTAGATTGATTTCCATATCTGTTGCAACACCTTGTGCTCCTCCTGATGGTTGGTGAATCATAACACGAGAATGTGGTAATGCCGAACGTTTTCCTTCTGCTCCAGCGCATAACAACACTGCTCCCATTGAGGCAGCCATACCCGTACAAATTGTAGCTACATCAGGCTTGATGTATTGCATGGTGTCATAAATTCCTAAACCTGCATATACACTTCCTCCTGGAGAGTTCAAGTAAATTTGAATATCCTTAGAAGCGTCTGCGCTTTCTAAAAACAACAATTGTGCTTGTACTATGTTTGCAATTTGATCGTCGATTCCCGTTCCTAGAAAGATAATTCTATCCATCATTAATCTAGAGAAAACGTCAAGTTGCGAAATATTTAACTGGCGTTCTTCAATGATATAAGGAGTCATATTAGTAGGATTCATTGCCGCAACGATTTTATCGTAATACATGGCATTTACTCCTTGGTGCTTTGTAGCAAATTTTTTAAATTCTTTACCGTAGTTCATTTGTATAAGTTTAAAAGTTTGAAAGTCTAAAGTTTGAAAGTCACAACAAGTAACACAAAGGTCGTACCTCTTTATTGATGATGCCAATATGTCTTGTTTTTAGCCCAGATAGTAGTGAAAAGCTTTTTGAAATGCAGTTACATTTTATTACAAGAAAAAAGCGACCAAAGAGAGCTCCTTTTATTGTTTATAAAAATGTAAACGAAATAAAAAAACTTGTAACAAATAGCTGGATTTGCTTCTGAAAAAAAATCAGAATAAATTCAAACAAAAGAGCGTCAAAAAAAAATTTTTCTGACGCTCAAATATAGGTAATTTTTATTGTTTTGCATTTGAAATAAAATCTTAAAATTTGAAACAACTAACGAAATTGTTTTCGGTTTTTTCAACTTTTGACTTTATGACATTTGACTTTACTACTAGAATTTATTCTCCGTAAGATGCAGCAATAAATTCTTCGTAAGTCACTTCTTTAGTAGTTGGGTTTGCTTTTTCTTTGAATAATTCTAATAATTTTTCAGCAACAACTTGGTCTGAAAGTCTTTTTACTTCGTCTTGGTTTGACAAAACTCTTGCTACAATTCCTTGTACTTCTGCGTCAGTAGGATTTGTTTGTCCGAATTGTGCCATTTGCTGACGGATATTTTTTGTAGTGAATGTTTTCAAATCTTCAAAAGTGATTTTGATGTCAGATTGTGCCATAGCTCTACCTTCGATCAATTGAAAACGCAATCCTTTTTCAGAACGTGCATATTCAACCTCAGCTTCTTCTGGAGTTAATTTTTTCTCACCCACAGTTTGCAACCATTTTTTCAAGAACTCAGCTGGTAAATCAAACTTAGTACTTTCAATTAAGAACTCCGTTACATCACCTAATAATTTTTGATCTGCTTGAGCAGCAAATTGGCTTTCAGCATCTTCTTTGATTTTACCTTTTAATTCTTCAAGTGAAGAGATTGTTCCAGCACCAAACAATTTATCAAATAAGTCTTGGTTTAATTCTGCTAACTCAGCTGTGTTGATAGCTTCGATAGTGAAGTTTACATCCACCTCTAAACCGTGAACATCATCATGATTTACTTTCATGACATCCATTAACTGGTGGTCGTCTTCAAATAAACCTTTAGTATTTACAGTTACCACATCACCTACTTTTTTACCAATGAATAAATCAAAAGTTGCTTTATCTTTAAAAAGATCTGCAGCAATTGTAGTGGCGTTATTAATTCCTTTTTCTTCGTTAGAGAATGTTCCAGTTACATCAGCTCCTTCAACAACAGTCTCTTGTGGAATTGCAGTTCCAAATTGTTTTTGGATTCTTTCTACTTGACCGTCAATTAATTTATCATCAGCAGTAACTACATATTTTACGATGTCGTTTTTAGCTTCTAAATCCAATTCGAAATTAGGAACCAAACCGATTTCATATTCGAAAGTCAATTCTTCAGCACTCCAATCAAAGTTTTCATTCACTTTAGGAAGTGGAGTTCCAAGAAGGTTCAATCTCTCAGACTGTACGAAACGCTCAAGTGCTAAATCAACCACTTTCTGAACTTCTTCTTGTTTAATAGCTTTACCGTATTGTTTTTCAACAAGGTCTTTTGGCACAGCACCTTTTCTAAAACCTTTAACAGTTGCCAAAGGCATTTTTTCGTTTATTCTTTTTGCTACTTGACCTTTATAATCCATATGAACAACTGTCATTACAATTGTTTCATTTACAGCGTCTATTGCTACTCTTTTAATATCCATCTTCTTCTTTAATTTACATTATAAATTCGGAATGCAAAATTATAAAATTTTTACAAGCCAACCAAGTATTTTATCAAGACCCTTTTAATCAAATTTATCTTTGTAAAATACTAAAAAGACCATTTAAACACCTTCAATTTTTATGAAATAATTGCTATTTATCTAGTCAATAATTATCATTCCACACCAACCAATGCTTCCAACATTTATAATTCAAAGTAAAAAAATAATATTTACACACAAGAATAGAGTCTGAATATTAAATAAAATACTGATATTTAACATATCTCATTGTATTTGTTCAAAAAAGACACTTACAGAAATAAAATCAATACTTATTATTTTTTAATTTTATTATTGCATTAAAAAACAACGATTTATGAAAAAAAATTACTTATTTCACTTATTATCTATACTATTTTATAGTAGCCTGAATGCTCAAAAAATCCAAATTAGCAAAGAACAACTCACTCCACTTACACATTTTGAAATCAATGCTGATTATGGCAAACTTGTAGATGGCGTAGTTGGATTAGACAATCAATTTACATATGCACCTGCAAATAATACTTCTACTATATCATGGCCTCATAAAGTACTTATTGACCTAAGAGGAACCTACAACATTACACAACTTAGGGCCCATGATGGATTTTCGTCTCCAACAATCAATTGGTATGCCGGAACATCAGCAGCAAACACCAATTTAATAGCTGGACCTATTAGCTTAACTGGCTTTAATAGTTACAACACTCAAAACGTTACCGCAAATGGTGTCAGGTACATTATTATTGAACAACTTGAAAATCTTTCGCGATTTCCATCAGAAATTGAAATATACGGAACTGCCATATCAACTATCCCTTCTGTAACAGCCACAACAAAACCCCCTATTGATGCAAAACAATTACTAGGAAGTAATGGCTACATTACAAATGACCCTATATATGCAGGGCTTTTTACAGGCTACAGATGCTTCTCTGAAGTAGACATGTTCTTTGACTCCAATGCCAAACTTATGGTGTCCCCATCAAATACAGGAGGCATTCATTTTAAGAACAACATGACAGCTTTAAAAAATGTAGGAACAGAATCTATTATTGTACTACAAGAGTCCCCTTTATTTTTCATGAATAAATCAGCTACAGAACATGACAGACAATACAAACCAATTGCTTGGAATATTACAAACTACAATATCCCCTCAAACTGGCAAGAAATTGCAAAAGTGTATTATCGTTTAGCAGGCTATATTGGCAGTCAAAAAATACCGCTTTCTGACATGAATTTCAACACCACGCCTCAATACACTAATCAAACTGTAAACATTGCAGAAAGTGGTCTTGGTTTAGCAAATTGGATAGAAGTATTAAATGAACCTGACAAAACCTGGGCTATACCTCAAACAGCAGGCTACTACTCCCCTTTTACACTTGCATCGCTTATGTCTGCAGCTTATGATGGACACCAAGGCACAATGAGCAAAGCCGGAATTAAAACAGCCGATCCAAACTTAAAAGTAGCTATGGGAGGTATTTACAAATTGCAATACGAATACATCAAAGCTATGCATGAATGGGCAAAAGCCAATAGAACTGACGGGAAATTCCCTGCTGATGCAATAAATTTCCATCACTATAACAGCAACAGCGCAAACGGAGATCAAGGTGGAGGAACAGGAGCATTACATCCTGAACAAGGACAATTAATCACACAAATGCAACAAGTAATTGATTACCGAAACAAATATTTACCTAATGTAGAAATCTGGCTTTCAGAATGGGGAATGAGCACCAACAATGGACCATTACAAGTTCCAAACTTAGCAAGTTATGGTAATAAAGAAGATGTTCAAGGAGCATGGATGATACGCACTTATCTAGCATTAATGAAATTAAACATTGACAAGAGTTACATGTATCAAACTATTGATGAGGATGACCCTAACAACAACTCTACTTTTGGAGGAGTAGGAATTCTAAAACATGGCACTATAGAAAAAAAGCGCTCCTATTATTACGTTTCAGATTTCACAGGTTTATTTAAAAACAAAAACTATAAACTTAAATCCGATTTATCAACAACAAATGTAAGAGACTATGTTTTTGAAGACATTACAGAAGGCAAAGAAATGCGATTTGTATGGTCTCCAACTGGTAATGAAACTACCATACCGAACTATAATGTAACTATTGCAGGCACAAACATTACCGGTTATCAATTTACCGGCCAAGCACATGGAATTTCGAATTACCCAAATTCTAATACAATAACAGTAACAGAGATACCCAGAGTATTCATTTACAACACTAACACATTATCTATAGATGAAATTGAAAAAGAAAATTTAGTAACGTATCCAAATCCAACTTTTGGTAAAATTCACATTAACAAACCTGTGAAAAGTATTGCTATACTTAATATTACAGGACAAACACTCGAAACTATAGATATGTCAAATAAAAATACAAGCATTGATCTAAAAAATCATTCTGCAGGAGTCTATATTTTAAAAATCACAACTGAGGAAAACAAAATTAAATACACCAAAATAATCAAAAAATAAAGTAACTATTTAAACAGTAGTAATACCAATTAAGCACGAATCACATACTCCAATTTTGAAATGATATATTTTTAAACATGAATAAAATAAATCAACTCTAAAACAAAAAAAGCCTCGAAAATTCGAGGCTTTTTTGAATGTGTGTGAATTATTGACCTAATACATCAAAATTGAAAGTTTGTAGCCCGTAGCGGAATCGAACCGCTCTTACATGGATGAAAACCATGCGTCCTAACCGATAGACGAACGGGCCTGCATTATTTCGGATGCAAAAATAGAAACTATTTTTTAAAATCCAAAAAAAATTACTGATTTTTATAAAAAAAACAAAAATTACATGGAATAAAAATCGCAACTCTTTGATTTATAATTCCTAAAAATTTAAGCAATTTATTAAAAAAAATAGAGTTAGAAATAAAAAAAAGCTCTTAAACCTGACCATCTCTTCAAAAAAGAAACATTAAAAAACACTATCCAAGTAAAAGCACAATCCAGTTCACTAAAGAATCAACTGAATTGCACATCTTTATTTTACTTTAAAATATTAAAGAAATTATACTCCAGGTTAAAGTAAAAACCATTAGGAGCGGTTCTCATCATAGAACTATACAATTCATATCGGTAAGCCACATCAATTCTTGCTTGACTGTTTATTATGAACTGAACTGAAGGCACTACATCTAGAAATGATTTTCCATTTTTATTCAATGTTTGCCCTAAAAACTCAATCATTGTATTAATGTTGGTCTGCTTAAAATTAGTGTATTTCTTAGGGTACATCAATTTACCAATAGAAAATGTGTAATTAGTGGCATTGTCACTTAAACTCTCTGGAAAGTCATAATTAGGTTTGTTATCATACACTTTTTCAAAACTTAAACTTGAACTAAGAGCTACTTTTTTGATGAGCTGCGTGGCTACCAATCCGGTTTCAAAACCCGTGTTTTGTCCTTGAATTTCAATTTGCTCTTGATGAATCTCAGCCTTATTAAAACTACAGCGTCCGTAAACAGCCATCCTAAAATGACTTTGCACATCATCAGTTGAAAGAAACCTATATTTAGCATACATACTAGCCCCTTCTATGTTTAATCGATTTTCTCTACTGCTCACAAAAAGCGTTGTACGAACCATCACATTTTTATTAATTCCTAAAGTTGCTTCGGGCATCATGTGGTAGTTGTATCCTGACTCCATTTGTTTTTTAAAAATAGATTGTCCTATACGAATTCCCAAAGATCCAGCAGGCACATTACTTGCAGGATCCGTGACAACAAAAAGCTCTTGAGCATTGATACTCGTTACAAAAAGCAGTAATACCGCACTAAATAACTTCATTATAAAACTCTTTTAATATGATAATCTTCTTCATTATCAAGTACATAAGTAGGGACTTTTGAAAATGTTTTTTGCATTTTTTTAAATTCCTTATGCGTTAAATACCCTTTATCATAGACTTTTACCTTCGTGTCTTCTGTACTATTTTTCCAATTCTCATCAAGAATAACATAATTCGACTCTTTCTTTTTGAGATCATCTGGCGAGAGTACCAACTCTAGCGAACCTATAAAAAACCCTGCTTTTTCAACAGCATCTTTCAACATTTTTGGCGTAATGGCATTGTTGTTTTCGAAGGCTACAAAAAACGAATTGGTATTTAAATCCGTATTTACATTGACTACTCCATTCATCGCTTTTAATTGCTTGTTTATAGCATTCGAACACATTGAGCACGTTAAACCTGTTGCTTTTATTTCGGCTTTTTGCATTTGCGCCAAACTGGTAAAACCGCATAACAAAACGAAGCCAATAGACATGGCTGCTTTTAAATTATCTCTAAACATCTTGTTATTTTTTTAAAAAGGTTAAAATTACCTCTTCAGTAGGGTTTGTAGCTACTAACTTTCCAGAAGCATCAAACAAATATGAACTTGGCAATCCCTCTACTCCAAAAAGCAATGCTGTTTTTGCATCAAAACCATTTGCATCTATCAATTGCGGATAGGCCAATTTATCTTTTTCAATAGCAGCAATCCATTTTGCCTTATTAGTGTCCAATGATATCCCTACTATTTCAAAATTGTCATTTTTATGAGCATTGTAAAAGGGAACTAGTTTTTTATTTGCTTGTCGGCATGGTCCGCACCATGAAGCCCAAAAATCAACCAAAACTACCTTACCCTTAAATGATTCAAGAGTTACTGCAACGTCAGTATTGTTATATAATTGAACATTTGGCAACGCATCGCCGGTTTTAATTTGAGCATTGGCTAAAGCCAAATTAAAAAATATACTGAGTATTACTATTATATTTTTCATTTTAAATAAGTTTAAAAGATACCTACCTATTGAGCAAAACACAACTTAATAAGTAGGCACTTGATTGAATTATTGTGTTTTATTTTTGTTTTTTAGCAACTCGATCGTACTGACAACATCCGTGAAGACTATCATAAGCTGCAACTGGAGCTGAATGACTGTCGCTGTCATAGCCTGCTGCAGCAATTCTTTTTAAGATTTCGTCTTGGTTTGTTTTGGCAGGATTGAATACTAAGGTTGCCATTTTAGTCTCGGTATCCCATTGCACTTTAGCAATGTTTTTTTGGTTGCCAGCGGTTTCAATATTTTTTTTACACATACCACAGTTTCCGTAAATTTTCACTGTTTTGGTCACTTTATTAGTACTTTGTGCGCTTACTATTACTGATAGCATTAGTACTAAGGCTACTATAATTTTATTAAATGTTTTCATCTTGATTTATTTTTTTGAGATATAATGCCGCCAAATCACCATCAATACATAAAAATGTATTGTTGAATAAATGACACGACAAATTTTTGATTTTTTTTAAGCTAATTTTTCTTAACAAGACAGACTTTTGGCTGTCATCAATACAATTATGCTATTTTTGGCGGAAGCCAGATGGATTTATACCCTGAAGATACGAAGATATTGGAATAATAAAAGTTCTGTTTTTTTGTAGAAAAATCAAACAGAGGATTATTAAATTCTAATTGTAAGCCGTTTGTCATTCCTAGATAAACAAAAGAACCACCACATGTAATGCTTTTACAAGCTCCATTGCAGCCGTCATGAGATTCTTTTTTTGAAGACTGTTTTTTAGAACAACAATCTTTTTTTTCTTTTTTAGCTGTACTTTTTTTTGCACAACACGTCATTTCCCCTTTTTGATTACACGCCATAGCTGCTGTAGGACTCATAAAGAATCCTAAAAAAACTAAAAGCAATATGTACAGGTTTTTTGACATTGTATTCAATTATATTTTACAAAGGTATTTATTAATCATTTACAACACAGCATCTTGTTGCTAAATGAGTGTTAAAATTTATTTTTTACTTATTAATTCCTAATAAACCATTCATTATAGATTGACTAACTGACAATAATACACTAAAAATAACTGCCGTTAGAAAAGTATCTATCCTAAATCCATCTACTAATTTTGAACATAAAACAATCATAAGCGCATTAATTATCAACAAGAACAATCCTAATGTAAGCACTGTAACAGGTAAAGTTAAAAGAACAAGAATAGGTTTGATAAAAATATTTAACAATCCTAAAACCACCGCAACAACTAAAGCTGTTGTAAATCCATTTACGTAAACGCCCGGTAAAAAGTTTGCTAGTACTAAAACTATTATTGAAGTGATGATAATTTTTAGAAGTAAATTCATTGGATGAAGGTTTTATTTAAAATTAAAATTCTGTTTTTTTAAAGTTATAACATTAGATCAAGAAAGAAACTACCACATTATAAAACATCGTTGGATTTTCGGCATGAAGCCAATGCCCCGTTTCTGCTATGGTTTGTATCGTTGCTAATGGGAAATACTTTTTTATATCATTAAAATCACTATCTAAAATGTAATTCGAATTCCCACCTCTTATGAATAATGTAGGTTTAGAAAATTGTGCATGTTCAGGCAAAGCTTGTCCTATCTGGTCTAAATTTTCATTAAAAGCTGCTAAATTAAACCTAAAAGCCAATTGACCAGGCTCTTTCCAATATAGGTTTTTCAATAAAAACTGTCGGGTACCAAAATCAGGAATAAATTTTTCAAGAATTGCCTCAGCATCACTACGAGTTGGTTTCTTAGAAAAATCAACAGCGTTTAAGCCCGCTAAAATAAGTTGGTGGTGTTGCGGATAAAATTTTGGCCCTATATCTGCAACAATTAGCTTACTTATTAATTCGGGATGTGTTGTAGCCAGTGTCATAGCTACTTTGCCACCCATACTGTGCCCGATGATATAAATAGAGGACAACTCATGTGTTTGACAATATTCAAAAACATCTTGTGCCATAATTGCATAACTAAATTCACTAGAATGTAAACTTCTACCGTGATTGCGAAGATCTAGCGTGTGAACTTGAAAATGAGCTGCAAATTGCGTTGCCAATGATTTCCAATTGTCTGACATGCCCAAGAATCCATGCAGAATTAAAAGCGGTTGCCCTGAACCTTCTATTTTTGAAAAAAGCATATGCTATTATTTTTTTAAAATTTAAGTGACCCTTAATTATTTCAACTTTCTTAAATACATATTCACCACATTATCAAATCCTAAATAAAGAGATTCCGAAATTAAGGCGTGACCAATGGAAACTTCCAGTAAACCCGGAATATTCTCTTTAAAAAACTGAATATTATCTAAACTTAAATCATGACCCGCGTTAATACCTAATCCTAGTTGGTTAGCGATTTCAGCCGCTTTAATGTAAGGGTCAATTCCTTTTTTGTTCCCCAAACTGTATTGGTACGCAAATTCCTCGGTATATAATTCTATTCTATCAGTTCCTGTTTTTTGAGCCCCTTCGATCATGGCAGCAATGGGATCTACAAAAATAGATGTTCGAATGCCGTGACGCTGAAATTCCTGAATCACCTCGGTCAAATACGACTCATGTGTAATGGTATCCCAACCTGCAGAGGAAGTAATGGCACCAATGGCATCTGGAACCAAAGTAACTTGTGTAGGTTTACACTCTAATACCAAATCTATAAAGTTATGCTGTGGATTTCCTTCTATATTATACTCTGTATGAACAACTTCTTTTAAGTCACGTGCATCTTGATACCTAATATGGCGTTCGTCAGGTCTAGGATGGATGGTGATTCCTTGTGCACCAAATTTTTGTAAATCTGTAGCTACTTGCAAAAGATCAGGAACATTACCACCACGAGCATTACGTAACGTAGCTATTTTATTAATATTTACACTTAACTTTGTCATTTATATCGCTTTTGTTTTGATAGTTGATTTTATGATTACAAAAATACAAAGTAAAACTTAGGAGATTTTGCTAATTTTTGATTATTTTGCAAGAAATATTGCAGATTGATTTATGACAGAAATTACAGAGTTTATAACCAACGATTTTAAGGCTATTGACAAACAAGAATCTATAGCTACGGTTCAGGATTTTTTTAGTGAACTCCACTACTCTCACTTTCCCGTTATAGATGAGGGTGTATATATAGGTAGCATTCCATCAGAGGATATAGAAACATTTGATGGCACTAAAAAAGTAGCCGATTATCGCTTCACCCTTGAAGGTTTTTTCACAAGAACTAATATGGTTTGGCTTGACGTACTTGAAGTTTTTGCTAGAAACAAAACGAATTTAGTACCCGTTCTAGATGAAAACAATACTTATGTTGGGTATTATGAAATGGAGGATGTTATGCGTTACTTTCATGACACACCCTTTTTAAAAGAGCCAGGAGGGATCATTGTAGTTAAAAAACCAGTGCTTGAATACTCAATGAGTCAGATTGCGCAAATAGTAGAGAGTAACAATGGCAAACTTTTAGGATTATTTGTTTCTGAGGTTGAGGTCGATAATGTTATTGTAACTTTAAAAATTACTCTTGGGGCCATGAATGAAATTATTCAAACATTCAGAAGATACAATTACACTATCCTGACAGAGCATCAAGAAGACAATTACATCAACAATTTAAAAGAACGCTCTGATTATTTAGACAAATACCTTAATATCTAGAGCAAAATTTCACATTCAAAAAGTGTTATACCTATTATTCAATAAAACGTTTATTCAAAAAATATGAAAGTTGCTATCTACGGTCAATATTATCAAAACAGCACAGAACCAATTATCAATGATATCTTTGATTTTTTCAATAAAAAAAAGGTTGAAATGGTTATTGAAGTTCAATTTTTGAAAATATTAAACGACAAGAAAATTGTAGAAAAGACATACAATACCTTTAGTAAACACACTGAATTAGACAGTAGTTTTGATATGTTGATTAGCATAGGTGGAGACGGCACCATATTGAGAGCTGCTACGCTAGTGAGAGACTCTGGTATTCCAATATTAGGTATAAATGCAGGCAGATTAGGCTTTTTAGCTACAGTACAAAAGGAAAACATTGCAGCATTTATGCAATTTGTAATTGATAAAAAATATACCATTTCAAAAAGAACTCTCCTGAGTTTAACCTGTACACCCTCAAATGAAGCTATTGAAGAAATTAATTTTGCAATGAATGAAATAACAGTGAGCAGAAAAGACACCACTTCTATGATCACTATCGACACGTATCTAAATGGAGAGTTTTTAAATTCATATTGGGCAGACGGACTCATTATATCAACCCCAACAGGATCAACTGGATATTCATTAAGTTGTGGTGGACCAATATTAACTCCTGATGTAAAAAGCCTTGTTATTACACCAATTGCACCACACAACCTAACAGCAAGACCACTTGTTGTGCCAGACGAAACAGAGATAAGATTAAAAGTATCTGGTAGAGAAGAAAATTATTTGGTCTCATTAGATTCAAGAGTCACCTCTATAAAAAATGAATCGATATTAACCTTAAATAAAACACCATTTCAAATTAATATGGTTGAAATACCCGAAGAAACTTTCCTAAAAACACTTCGTAACAAATTACTTTGGGGTCAAGACAAGCGCAATTAAATCATTTTACTTAAAAGGCTATACGATTTTATCAGTTTTTTACGTTTAAAAGAAACAAACGCCTTGTTTAAAGAACGTTACTATGTGAATTATTAAAAAAATACACATTTAACAGATTGGGCATTGTATCGAATTGATAATTATTATATTTGCACGCAATTTTTGAGTTAATGAAGAAGATCTTTTATTTATTATTATCTATTATTCCCTTTACTAATGTACAATCTCAAATACATGAGGTTGGTGTTTTTATGGGCGGTAGCAATTACATAGGTGATGTAGGAACAACAACTTATATTGCACCAAATGAAACTGCTTTTGGTTTTTTATACAAATGGAATAAAAGCCCGAGGCATTCCTACAGGTTTTCATACAATCAATCTCACGTTACTGCTAGAGACCAAGATTCTAAAGAAGGAAGTAGAACTAATAGAGGTTATGATTTTAAAACAAATATTCAAGAATTATCATTAGGCCTAGAGTTCAATTTTTTCGACTTTAATCTTCATGAATCATCCACTAAAATTACTCCGTATGTGGCATCCGGTATTAATTATATCTTTGCTGATTATAACTTAAACAACAGCAAGACTGGATTAAAAGTAAATGGAAGAACAGAAAGAAAAAATTCTGTTGCAATACCAATGATAATAGGAATTAAATCAAACATTACACCACATTTCATATTAGCTTTAGAAACAGGTGCTCGATACACCTTTAGTGATAATATTGACGGTAGTTTTAATCAAAATTTTGGGAATATAAATAATAACGATTGGTATGTTTTTACAGGAGTAAGTCTTACATACACTTTTGGACAAAAACCGTGTTATTGCAAAGAATAAAAATGAATTTATTAGAGAATATAGACACCACTAGATTACCCAAACACTTAGCCATCATCATGGATGGTAATGGACGTTGGGCAAAACAACAAGGATTTTTACGCGCTTTTGGTCACGAAAGCGGCACTAAATCCGTAAAAGTTATTATTGAAGCTACAGCTAAATTAGGCATTGAGTGCCTAACATTATACGCATTCTCTACTGAAAACTGGAATAGACCTAAGCTTGAGGTAGAAACCTTAATGAAGGTTCTTATAAATTCATTAAAGAAAGAGTTGACCACACTACAAAAAAACAACATTAAGCTCAATGCAATAGGCAACTTAGAAAAACTCCCTAAAACAGCTCAAAAAGAATTACTTGACGTTATTGAAAAGACCAAAAACAATACTCAAATGACTTTGACTTTGGCGCTAAGCTACGGCTCAAGAGAAGAACTCGTTTCGGCCGTAAAAAACATCTGTAGTAAAGTTAAAAATAATATAATTTCAATAGACAATATTGACGATTCCATTATTAATGAGCATCTTTACACGCAAAATTTACCAGAGGTAGATTTATTAATACGAACAAGTGGAGAACATAGGATAAGTAATTTTTTGTTGTGGCAAATAGCCTATGCAGAATTATATTTTACTGATATATTGTGGCCAGACTTTAAAGAACAAGATTTATATGAGGCTATCATTAGTTATCAAAAAAGAGAACGCAGATTTGGAAAAACAAGTGAACAAATTAAATAATTTTTTAGTGTTAAAAAAAAGCATACAATTAGCCCTTAGCGTATTGATTTTCGGGTGTTTTACACAAGTAAAAGCGCAGGAAAGAGTCCCTTTTGATCAAGGAAAAAAATACATATTAGCTGATGTTACCGTTGTAGGCGATATTAGTTTTAACAGTCAGACTGTAGTTACTTTTACAGGACTTCAAAAGGGTCAAGAAATTACAATTCCTGGGGAAGAAGTAAGTACTGCTATAAAAAAACTAGGAAAACTTGGCTTATTTGATGAAATCTCTTTTTATGTAAATAGGATTCAAAACGATAGTATTTACCTTGATTTAAACATTGTTGAATTACCAAAACTAGGTGAAGTAAAAACTGTAGGTGTTAAAAAAGCTAAAGTGGAAGAACTTATCAAAGACAACTCTCTTACAAAAGGGAAAGTTGTTAATGAAAACTTAATAACAACCACTAAAAATTATATTGAAAATAAATATAAGAAAGATGGTTTTTATAACACTAAAGTTAATATTAACACAATAAAAGACACCGCAACTATCAATCAAGTGAATATGCTTGTAAACATTGATAAAGGCGATAAAGTTAAAATAGAAAGTATTGATTTTGTAGGAAACACTAAAATAAGTGACAATAAATTGCGTAAAGCAATGAAGGATACAAAACAAAAGAAATTTACTCGTGTTTTAAAACCTTCAAAATACATTAAAGACAAATACAAATCTGATCTTGAAAAAGTAATAGCTTCTTACAAAGAAAAAGGTTTTAGAGACGCTAGAATAGTGTCTGATTCTATAGTATACAATAAAGATAAAAACCTTTTAAATGTAAAAATCAATGTTGAAGAAGGTAATAAATATTACTTTGGAAATATTAAATTCCTTGGAAATACAGTCTATACCGATCAAGGTTTAGCTAGAGTTTTAGGAGTTAAAAAAGGAGATACTTATAACGGTGTTTTACTTGAAAAAAGAATTGCTGACAAGTCTAAACCAGATGCTGAAGACTTAACAAACTTATATCAAAACAATGGTTATTTATTTTCGAATGTAAATGCTGTTGAAGTAAAGACTGCAAACGATACCATTGATTTTGAGATTAGAATCACCGAAGGACCTATCGCTTATTTTAACAAGATTTCAGTAGTAGGAAATGACAAAACAAATGATAGAGTAATTTATCGTGAGCTAAGAACCAAGCCAGGGGAAAAATACAGTAAAGACGAATTGGTACGTACAGTTCGTGAAATTGGACAATTAGGATTTTTTGATCCTGAAGCAATTGACCCGAAATTTAAAAATGTAGACTCTGGTGCAGGAACGGTAGATATTGAATACAATCTGGTAGAAAAAGGATCTAGCCAAATTGAACTTCAAGGGGGTTATGGCGGTGGTGGTTTCATAGGTACACTTGGACTATCATTTAATAATTTTTCTGCGCAAAATATGTTTAAAAAAGAAGCGTATAAGCCATTACCAATGGGAGATGGACAAAAAGTTTCACTGCGTTTGCAAGCTAGTACCTTTTTTCAAACGTATAGTGTATCATTTTCTGAGCCTTGGTTTGGAGGTAAAAAACCAGTATCTTTTAGTACATCCCTATCATACAGTAAACAATTTTTGAACAATTTCGTTACACAAAGAGCCGATAAAACAAGAAGTTTTGATATCCTAACCTTGTCTGTAGGTCTTGCAAAAAGACTTACTGTGCCAGATGATTTCTTTGTATTATCCCAATCTATAAGCTACCAGCACTATTCGTTAAACAACTACAACACCGGTTTGTTTACCTTTGGTAACGGAACTTCAAGAAACTTATCATACACTATAGGACTTACCAGAAACAGTAAAGGTGTAAACCCTATTTTCCCAACATACGGTTCAGAGGTTAGCCTTTCGGCAAAACTGACACCTCCTTATTCTTTGTTTAATGGAGTAGATTATGCTAACCTTGGCAATCAAGAAGAGTACAAGTTAAAGAATACCGAAAACAGACAAAATGTACCCGATGCTAATGGAAACATTGTAAACATTGGGGATTATATTGATGCAAATGGAAATAAAGTAACTGATTTTAATTTGGCTGCAGCCGATGCAAGTAAAGTTGACCAAAAAAGATTCAACTGGTTAGAATACTATAAAGTAAAATTCAAAGCTGATACCTATACCAAAATTTATGGTAAATTAGTATTGCGTTTATTAACAGAGTTTGGATTTTTAGGAAGCTACAATCAAGATCGTGGAGCAGTTCCGTTTGAAAGATATTATTTAGGTGGAGACGGACAAGCAAACTTTGCAATGGATGGACGTGAAAACATTCAATTAAGAGGATATAAAAACAACTCTCTTACCCCTACAAATGAAACAGGAGAACCCATAGGTGGAACCGTATTTAACAAGTTTTCTATGGAATTACGTTACCCTATCACATTAAAACAATCAGCATCAATATATGCAATTGGATTTTTAGAAGCGGGATCAGCATACAAAGATTTCAAAGCATACAACCCATTTGCTCTTAGCCGTTCTGCTGGAGTTGGATTGCGTGTATTTATGCCCGCATTTGGTTTATTAGGAATTGATTTTGCGCATGGGTTTGATCCAGTACGAGATAATTTACAATCAGTTCATTTCATTATAGGCCAACAGTTCTAAGAATCATTTTTGCAACTTAAAATAGTACCATTATGAAAAAACATTTTACAGTCGTTTTTGTAGTATTTGCATTTGTTTTTCACGGATTGAATGCACAAGTCAAAGGAACAAAACTTGGGTACATAGATATGGAGTATATTTTACAAAATGTACCCGATTATATTGAGGCAAAAAATCAATTGGAACAAAGAACTCAAAAATGGAAAATTGAGATTGATACCAAAAGAAATGAAATTAATTCTCTAAAGGAAGCGCTGAAAGCAGAAAAAACTTTATTAACAAAAGAGTTAATTGAAGAAAGAGAAACAGAAATTCGGTTTCTTGAAAATGAAAATTTAGAGTATCAGCAAAAGAGATTTGGTCCCAACGGAGATTTAATAGCTCAAAAAGAAACACTGATAAAACCAATACAAGATCAAGTTTTCACAGCAGTCCAAGATATTGCAGACCGATTAAAATATGATTTTATTTTTGATAAATCTTCGGACCTAACCATGCTATTTGCCGCAAAAAAATTCGATATTAGCGATCAAGTTTTAAGAGTTCTGACGCGTGCTGAAAAAAGAGAGCAACTCACAAAAAAACAGCTTAAAGATGCTGAGGCAAGAGAAAGTAAAGAAGATGCCGATGCTGACAACGAACTTGTTCAAGAGAGACAAAAAGTTCTAGAGGAGAAAAAGACAGCTCGAGATAAAGCTTTTGAAGAGCGCAAAGCATTACAAGAGCAAAAGAAAAAAGAATTTGAAGATAATAAAAAAAGAATTCAAGAAGAAAGATTAGCTAAAAAAAATGGCACGGTTTTAGCAAAACCAACTTCAGATGACGCAACGAAAACCGCAACAAATGAAGCAAGTAAAACGACCCAAAAAACGGAGGAAGTAAAATTAAATTCAGCCGAAGAGAAAAAGAAAATTTTTGAAGAGCGCAAGAAAGCTTTAGAGGATAAAAAGAAAAAAATCCTTGAAGATCGAGAAGCTCAAAGAAAAGCAAAAGAAGATTTACAAAAGAAGAACACAAATAACAATTAATTACTTAATATTTTAAAACCGATGAAACAAATCAAAACTCTATTAATTGCTGCACTATTAATGTTAGGAGCAAACCAAACCGTTAATGCACAAGCAAAGACAGCTCATGTTGATGTAAGTGAAATTATGACAAAAATGCCAGCAGTATTAGATGGTCAAAAACAATTAGATAAATTGAGTGGTACATATGATGCTGAATACAAAAAAATGGTAGAAGAATACCAAGGGAAATTAAAAAAGTATGAAGCAGAAGCTGCTACTGTAACTGAAGCTATAAACGGTGAACGTTCAAAAGAAGTACAAGACATGCAAAAAAGAATTGTTGATTACAGAGACAATGCTCAAAAAGAATTGCAACAAAAAGAATCAGATATCATGAAACCTCTTATGGAAAAAGTAAGAGCTTCAATCCAAAAAATTGGTAAAGCAAAAGGTTTTCAATATATCGTTGATGGATCTTCTTTATTACTTGCTGACGGACCAAACTTGACAGCTGATGTTAAAAAAGATTTAGGTTTCTAAAAAAATCAAACTTTAAATTATAAAAACTGCTCCTACTATTAAAGTGTGAGCAGTTTTTTGTTTCAATACAGTATTGCAATATTAAATTTAAGCATATAACTTTGTTACTATGGACTACAACAATCAGCCGATAGGAATTTTTGACTCAGGAATAGGTGGCACCTCTATATGGAGTGCTATACACGCATTACTTCCAAATGAAAAAACAATATATCTTGCCGACAGCAAAAATGCTCCCTACGGTCAAAAATCAAAATCAGAGATTATTGTCTTGAGCATGAAAAACACTGATTTTTTAATAGATATGGGTTGTAAATTAATAGTAGTGGCTTGCAATACCGCTACCACAAACGCCATTCAAGAATTAAGAGCCAAATATAGTATTCCGTTCATTGGTATAGAGCCTGCAATAAAACCAGCTGTTACGCATTCAAAAACACAAGTAATTGGCATTTTAGCTACACAAGGGACACTCAATAGTGAGCTCTTTAATAAAACAACTGAAAAATATCATGATACAAAAATAATTGAACAAGTAGGACACGGCTTGGTTCAATTGATAGAAAACGGGCAGATAAACTCCCCAGAAATGACTCTTTTACTAAAATCTTATCTTGCACCAATGATTCGAGAAAACATTGATTATCTCGTGCTAGGATGCAGCCATTACCCCTATTTGATTCCGCAAATAAAAAAAATACTCCCTGATCACATTCAAATTATAGATTCAGGCCAGGCTGTAGCCAAACAAACACAAAACGTACTAAGAGAAAAAGTAGGTTTTACCAATAGTTCGGACTCTGAAAATATATTTTACACGAATACGGATCCAAAAGTACTTCAAGAAATTATTGGCAATGAATTTATCGCCATTAGTAGAGACTTTTAAAGAAAGTTACTCTTCTTTGAACCAGCTCGAATACATCACGTAATTATTAGAGATACGTTCAATTTCGCCAGCAAAATCTGACTGATCAATATCTTTAACTTTCTTTGCGGGAACTCCAGCCCAAATAGAGCCCGAAGTAACAACTGTGTTTTGAGTAATCACAGCCCCTGCAGCTACAATAGAGTTACTTTCTACAATACAATTATCCATAACAATCGCCCCCATACCTATTAAAACATTATCCTGTATGGTACAGCCATGCACAATAGCATTATGCCCTATTGACACATTATTCCCTATAATTGTGGGGTGCTTTTTATAGGTACAATGAATAACGGCACCATCTTGAATATTGACCTTGTTCCCTATAGTTATAAAATTAACATCACCTCTAATTACAGCATTAAACCAAACACTACAATTTTTTCCAAATTTTACATCGCCTACAATGGTTGCATTTTCTGCAACATAGCAATCTTCAGGTATAGCAGGATTTTTTCCTAGAACTGATTTTATAATCATAAGAAAATTAGTTTATGGCCGGACAATTACATGAATATTTAGCTGGCTTACAAAATAAATCAATCCCTAAGGTAATTTGATGATATCCACCGTTATCAAACTGCACGGCTCCCGAAAGTTGAGAATAGGTATAAGCAAACATAAACTTATTAACATTCAACCCCACAATTGGGGTAATATATTGTAATTTTTGGGTTCCAATAGCACCGTTATCATTGAACTGTGCTCCTTCTAAACTACGTCTGTACGAAAGACCACCCCACAAACGTCCAAAATCAATGTTTTTATAAACTTTCAAATTTAAATCTATTGCTTTTTCATTTGTAGCTTCTACTTGTTGATACAAAACAGATGGTTCCCAAAGCAATCCTTTTGGATTACCAAAATTATAGCCTGCACTAATCATATATTTTCTTAGATTGTCACTTTCGTAATCACTATAAATTGCTCTTCTAGATTCGATGGCGTTCTTTACAGTAGCATGAGCATAAAAGTCAAGATAATTATAAGACAAACCAATATCAGTATTAAAATAAGCCTCTTTAAGGATCACAGTTCCATCTACAGAGGGATCACTTTGTCCTGGCTCTAAAAAAGAGGTTTGGTCTAGTTGACTTTGAATAAAACCCGCACTCATACCAAAAGACAGTTGATTAAGATCTACTTCATCTCTAGAAAACATCAAATGATAAGCATAAGTAAGTTTTACACCCTTTTGAGAATGAAATCCATTTTTATCATTAAAAACAATAATACCTGCACCAGCGTTATCACTTATTCTACCATTAAAACTGAGTGTTTGTAAAGCTGGAGCATCTTCCTGATCAAACCATTGCTTGCGAGCAGTAAGTCTTATTTTAGAACAATTTGCGGCACCTGCCATAGAAGGATGAAGAAGGTAATAATTATCAGATAGATAATCGGAATAAACGGGAATTCCCTCTTGAGCAAAAGTATTTTGGCAAAAGAAAAAAACAAGTAAAACAGTAAGTTTTTGATACATCGAAAATAATTTAATTAACCAAATGAATTCAATGGCTATTATAGGATAAAACTAAACCTTGAAACCCTAAACTTGATAACAAAAGTTAATTTCTTCTTTAAAAAATCAAATATAGGTATTCATAGAAAATAACTTTAGTAAATTTGTAAAAATTTCAAAAATCATGAGCAAAATCACCATAAAAGAAACGCAAAACCCAACTATACTAAAATTTGAGTTTGAAGATTTTATAACACAAAATGAAAATTTTGAGTTTAAGAATATTGACGAAGCTAAAGATTCGCCATTGGCTCAAAAATTATTTTATTTACCCTTTGTAAAAACCGTATATATCTCCGGTAATTTTATTGCAATCGAAAGATTTAGCATTGTAGAATGGGATGATGTCAAGGACGCAGTAGCAGAGCAGATTGAACAATTTATAATAGACGGAGGCGTAATTGTAACTAAAAGTGAAACTACTACAAAAAAGCAACCTGTTAATGTTTATGGAGAAACTACTCCAAATCCAGCTGCATTAAAATTTGTAGTTAGTAAAATGTTGACCAAAAATGCTGTAGAATTTAAAAATATAGATCAAACTAGTGCTTCACCTTTAGCAAAGGAATTATTTAAATTTCCTTACGTAAAAGAGATTTTTATTGATGAAAATTATATTTCAATTACAAAATATGATATCAATGAATGGCAAGAAATCACATTAGAACTGAGAAGTTTTATCAAACAATATATTGAAAACGGGGGTATTGTACTAGATGAAAGCTACATTGCAAGCACTACTGAAACAGAAACTATCAAGGCGCAAGAGTTTGATAATTTAGACACCACGTCGCAACAAATTATAAATATTTTAGAAGAATATGTAAAACCAGCTGTTCAGGCTGATGGAGGTAATATAGCTTTTGACTCGTACAATGAGGAGGAAAAACTGGTAAAAGTTATTTTACAAGGAGCTTGTAGTGGTTGTCCATCATCAACTTTTACTTTAAAAAGCGGTATCGAAAACATGTTAAAAAGCATGCTAAATGACGAAAGTATCAAAGTAGAAGCCGTTAATGCATAAGTACTTTTACTATGGTTTAGCATAGATTAAACCCTAGAGTATTATAAACTTTATTTATTTAAAAAAGCGTTTCTATCGAAGCGCTTTTTTGTGTTTTATATAGAATATAAAGTAGTGGCACGATTCAAATTCTCATTCCAATTAAAATAAAAGGTCTGGTTATTCCCAAAATCAACATCCTACAAAATGAGTAAAATCAATACTTTTGACAAATAACAAACATTTTACAACTGATTTTCAATAAATTATTAATAATAGGATAAACTATAATTGAAAAAAAATCACTAACATTGTAGGACTAATCAAATAAAAAATACCATGGGACTAACCTCTTTTTTTAAAAATTTATTTGGCTCTGCCAAAGAAACCACGACTGAATTGGCTAATAAAGCCGAAGCAACACTAGAACAAGCAAAAGCAAATGCTGCACCTTACCTAGATAAAGCCGAAGATTTTATTGAAGACAAACTAGAGCAAGCCAAAGAAGCTGCAGCTCCTTACCTTGAAAAGGCAGAAAACTTTGCCGAAGAAACCATTGATAAAGTTAAAGTACACGCAGCACCTATTGTTGATAAAGCAGAAGAGTTTGCTGGACAAGCAAAAGAAAAAGTAGCTGAATTTGCTGATAAAGCCGAAGAAACTTTAGAAAACCTTACGGATACTGTAAAAGAAAAATTGAATCACACTAGCGATGCAATTGCTGACGGTACCGAAGATGCCAAAAAAGCGATTGAAAATACAACTGAGAAAACTGTAGCTTTAGCTGACGACGGAAAAGAAATTGCTAAAACAGAAATAAAAGAAGTTGTAAATAAAATCGAAGAAGACGCAGATTAATTTAATAAAAAATAAAATAATTGTATTTTTGACCCACAAATCCAACCTTCTCCTATTGAGAAGGTTTTTTATTTTACAATTATGAATCTAGACCCAAACCAAATCACTAGCTACGCTAACACTTTTGCGCAAGTATTAATTGATTATTCTCCAAAATTAATTTCGGCATTTATCATCCTAATTGCTGGATTATACATCATCCGATTAATCAATCGATTTATTAGAACCTTAATGGTCAAGAGAGACCTAGACCCTACCCTAACCCGGTTTTTAGCTGATATTTTACTTTGGGTTTTACGAGTAATATTGTTTGTCTCCTTTATCTCAAAATTAGGGATTGAAACATCCTCTTTTGTTGCAATTTTAGGAGCCATGGGACTTGCCGTGGGACTGTCATTACAAGGATCTCTTTCAAATTTTGCTGGCGGAATGTTAATAATTCTATTTAAGCCCTTTCGTGTCAACGACACTATCGAAGCACAAGGCGTAACAGGGACTGTAAGTGAAATACAAATTTTTGTTACCAAATTAATTACAGGTAACAATCAAACTATTTTTGTTCCTAACGGTGCCTTATCAAATGGGAATATCATTAACTATTCAATGGAAAAAATTAGAAGAGCCGATTTGACTATTGCAATATCCTATGACACCAATATTAAAATTGCGAAAGACATCATAACTAAAGTTTTGGAAAACAACCCTAAGGTTTTAAAAACACCAGAAGCCGAAGTTGCTGTCAAAATACTAACAGACAATGCAATTCAACTTGCTGTTAGACCATGGGCAACAAATGAGGATTTTGGAAATGTATGTGCAGAAACGCTTCAAGGATGTAAAGAAGCCTTTGATAGTGCTGGAATTACAATGCAACCGTTTGTTAAAGAATCATCGTATACATCAAACACTGCAACCAAAAACTAGTAAGCATAATTTACTTTTTTTTAGGAGTAGTTATCATAAAGTCTTTCAAATAATAGGGTTCAAAATAAGCGACATCAACAATGTCGTTTATTTTGAATTTTTCAAAACTAAGAAAACTCATTTCGTTAGCCGAGGGAAAAACTAAAGTTTCTAGAAAAAAATGATTGCTTTTATTGAGTACGTTCTTGCATTTTACAGCACAGTCTCCCACAAAATACAAATCATCTTGAAGCTCATTAAATGAATTCTCATCTATTATTTGAGCCTGAACCTCACGCTTTTTTTCAAGTTTAGAGTCAAATATAGCACTGTAAACTTCCATTCTTCGGGCATCAATCATCGGAATAATTAAACCCTTATTAATTTTAGCTTGTGCTGCAAGAGTTTCTAGCGTATCTACGGCTATCAATGGAATTTCTAATGCAAAACACAATCCTTTTGCAGCTGATACGCCTATACGCAAACCCGTATAAGAACCTGGACCTTGACTAACTGCAACGGCAGATAAATCTTTGAGATTACAACCTGACTCTTTAAAAATTTCTTCTATAAAAACATGAAGTCGCTCTGCATGTGAGTATCCTTCTTCTGCAATTTCTTTACAAAGGATTGTTACGCCATCTTTTGCTAATGAAACAGAACAATTCTTAGTAGCGGTTTCAATGTTTAGTATATAACTCAATTTGGTTTTTGTTTAAATTAAAAATCACAATCACAAAATTAGATTTTATGATTGTGATTTCAAAATGGTAAGTATAATGATTACTTCTTGTCCTTGTCCTTTTTATCTTTATCAGTAGCAATTGCCACTTTATCTCCTGAGTTTAGCTCTTTTGTAACTGTGGCATAAGGTCCTGTAATAATTACGTCTCCTCTTTTCAAGCCAGTCAGAATTTCAATATTAGTATCGTCTTGAATTCCAGTTTTTATGATTCTAATTTTTGCTTTATC
>NZ_JBWJVJ010000007.1:0-150254 GCF_056428925.1 Flavobacterium sp. GNP011
GTGATCTAAGCCATAAGCGCCCGGTTCATCGAGCACGAATCGATATTTTAAATCCCGTTTTACCTGAACTTCAGATAAAACGGGATTTAAAATGAAAACAGTTTCATAATGATTCATAAAAATATATTTATTGTTAATTTGTGTGCAAAAGTAGCAAAAAAATTAAATAAAAAAAGCTTTTATAAGTTTTTATCGATGTAAAGTAAAAAAATCCGATTAATTGAAACAACTTAAAAAAAAAGTAGTACATTTACACGATCTAATAAATAAAACTTTATTATGAAACTAAACTGTGTAGTAGTTGATGATAGTTCTATACAAAGAATGATTATCGCAAAGTTAGTAAATAACCATCAAAACCTTAATCTACTTGGGGATTTCTCTAATGCAATTGAGGCTAAAAATTATATATCAATACATAACGTTGATCTAATCTTTCTAGATATTGAAATGCCTGTAATTAGTGGTTTTGATTTTTTGGATGGTTTAAAAACAAAACCTCAAATTGTTTTCATTACATCAAAAGCTGAATATGCTATGAAAGCCTTTGATTATGATGCGACAGATTATCTCCAAAAACCAATTGCAATAGATCGTTTTAATGCATCAGTTAAAAGAGCTATTGATAATTACCAATTAAAAAAAGAAAACAAAGAAGAAGAAGGCGAACATATATTCATTAAAAGTAACCTGAAAAAACTTAAAATTTTTACGTCTAAAATCAAATGGATTGAGGCTTTTGGTGATTATGTAAAAGTTGTTACTGAAGACGACAGTAATTTAGTGCTCTCTACTATGAAAGCTTTTGAAAACGATTTATCCAAAGATAAATTTGTTCGCGTACACAAATCATATATCATTAACATCGACAAAGTAGAACGCTTTAATAGTAAATTTGCCGAAATTGGATCTACAAAAATACCTTTAAGCCGTCACAAAAAAGAGGATTTAGTAAAAGCTTTATCTTATTCTTAAATCATCCCAATATCAATAGTAATCAACATTTAGAATTACTTTTATAGCTCTAAATTGTGCAACAGCCTCAAAACTATTCATTATTTTATGGATAGTTTTTTTTGTGTTTACAAGAGATGTAGTATTCGGAATTTTAATAAGTATCGTACGAATGTATTCATTCCTAATTCTACTTATTGCAGGTTCCTCCGGCCCTAATACAGGCATATTTAAATTTTGACTTAATACCTGATACAACCAAGCTGAACCTTCGTTAACTTTGTCATAATTACGCTGTTTAAGTGTCAGCTTGATCAACCTAAAATAAGGAGGATATTTATAGATTTGACGGTCATACAGTTGCTCCTGATACATTCCGTTGTAATCATTATGAGTTACTTGTTGGATTGTATTATGATTGGGATTATAGGTTTGAATAATTACTTTACCTTGTTTTACAGATCGTCCCGCACGTCCTGCAACTTGTGTCATCATCTGGAAACTTCTTTCAAACGCTCTAAAATCCGGATGAAATAACATATTATCTGCGTTCAAAATCCCAACTAAAGTGACATTATCAAAATCCAAACCTTTGGCAAGCATTTGAGTACCTACTAAAATATCGATTTCTCTATTTTTAAAACTATCAATAATTTTTTCAAAACCAAATTTCCCTCTTGTAGTGTCTTGATCCATCCTACCTATTTTGGAATTCGGAAATAATACTGCTAATTCTTGTTCTATTTGCTCCGTTCCAAACCCTTTTGTAGTCAAATCTATACTTGAACAAGCATGACAATTTGTAGGCTTAGCCATACTATAGCCGCAGTAATGACAACGCAACTGATTCTTATTTTTATGAAATGTTAAACTTACATCACATTGCTGGCAATGAGGCACATGCCCACAAGTAATACATTCCATTATAGGAGAATACCCCCTCCTATTTTGAAATAAAATAACTTGTTCTCCTAAAACTAACGCATCAGTAATAGATTGAATAAGATTATCACTGAAATGGCCATGCATTTTCTTTCTAAAATATTTATCTTTTAAATCAACTAATTCTATCTGTGGCATCATCACATTTCCATGACGCTTTGTTAGTTCTACAAGTCCAAACTTACCTGATTTAGCATTATAATACGTCTCTAAACTTGGAGTCGCAGATCCTAATAATACTTTAGCTTTATGGGCTTGAGCCAAAACTATAGCCGCATCACGGGCATGATAACGTGGTGAAGGATCAACTTGTTTAAAAGTTTGTTCATGCTCTTCATCAACAATCAACAATCCTAAATCTTGAAAAGGCAAAAACAAAGCCGACCTTGCCCCTATTACAACTTGCGCTTTATCTGATTTTTGTAAAACTTGATTCCAAACCTCAATACGTTCATTATTATTATATTTCGAATGAAAAACAGCCACCTTATTACCAAAATAAGCTCTTAGTCTACCTACTAATTGAGTCGTCAAGGCTATCTCTGGAAGTAGATACAATATTTGACTTCCTAATTCTAGGTATTCTTCTATGAGCTTTATGTAAATTTCTGTTTTACCGCTAGAAGTTACCCCATGCAACAAGCAAACCTCTTTAGTAGAAAAATCAGCTTTAATTTCACTTAATGCAAGCTGCTGATACGTATTTAATTCAAGCAAATCCTCAGTCAATTTGCCCTCAAAAAAAACTCTGTCTTGTTGTAAATAATAATCTTCAAAAATCTCTTTCTCAATTAATGCCTTAACAATCACAGAAGACGAATGGCTAACTTCAATTAATTTTTTTACAGTAATAGGCTTTTTCTCGGTTGCACTTATTTGAAAATAAGACATCACAACATCTCTTTGCTTTGCCGCATTTTTTAAAGTTTCTAATAATTCATTCAATCCCTGATTCGAATCAAATTTAGGATGCAATCGAACATAGCGAACCAACTTAGGCTTATAATTTTCTTGAACTTCTTCATGAAGAACTAGAATATTTTTATCAACTAATTTTTGAATAACAGGAAAGATATTTTTTTTATTCAAGATGGAAATTATATCCTGAATTTTTAATGAATTTTGTTGCTGAAGTGCTTCGTAAACAAGAAATTCATCATCTGTTAATTGACTTGGATCAACAAAAGAATTACTTTTTTGGGAAATAACAGTTTCGCTCTCTAGGAGCAAAGCACTTGGTAATGCTCCCCTGTATACATCTCCAATAGCACACATATAATAAGATGCGATCCATTGCCAATGCTGAATTTGAATTTCAGTTACAATAGGAGTTTCATCAAGAATTTGGTTGATTTCCTTTGCTTCGTATAATGATGGTTCGTTTTGATGAATTTCAATAACAAGTGCAGTGTAAACTTTACTTTTCCCAAACGGAACAGCTACGCGCATTCCCTTTTTTATAAAATGGAATTCTGCTTCAGATACAGCGTATGTAAAGGTTTTAGCTAAGGAAAGCGGCAAGATTACTTCAACAAAATACATCAATTTTGAAATTAAGAGTTATGAATTTGAGCTATGTATTACTGTAAACTCATAACTCTTACTGCTTATTTACTTAACGCGATTCCAGGTTTGAGTTCTTCCAAACAAAGATACACCGATGTAACCACGAACATTTAATCTATCATTACCTTCAAGAGCAATAAAACATTTATATTGTTTACCTGTAACGGGATCTAATATTTTTCCAGAATTATATTCTTTCCCCTCTTTTTTTAAACCTTTGATAATAACAAGCCCCATAATAGGTTTGTTTTTCTCTTCTCCAGTACAAGCGGTACAAACACTTTTCTTTTTATCTACATCAATAATATCAATAATTTTACCATAGATCATACCTGATCTTTCGTAAATTTCAACAATTGATTTAGCTTTGCCTGTTTCATCGTCAATTGTTTTCCATTTTCCTAAAACGGAGTTATTTTGACCATAAAAACTCATTGCTACAAATAATGCAAAAATTGTAATCGTATTTCTCATCGTATTCATTTTTCTTGCCGTTGAAAAGACAAAGCTGCACTAACAGCTATTTTAATTAAACATTTACTCTTTCTTTAACTTCAATTTATTGATGGTAGCATTCAACTCAAATCCTAAAAGCAAAATCATGCAATTGATCCAAATATAAAACATCAATATTAATAAGGTCCCTATTGAACCATACAATTCATTATATTTTGAAAACTTTACAACCCAAATACCAAATAGGTACGAATCTAAAATAATTAAAATTGTAGTAAAAACGGATCCTATTGAAATAAAAGCCCTGTTTTTATCTTGTTTTGTTCCAAATTTAAATAAAATAGAAGTTGTCATTAAAATCATCAAAATAACAAAGACATACCTTCCTATTACTATCAATTGAATTTGATCACTAAAAACTGTCTTCTGCAAAAGTACTTCAAATACAACGATTGTTGCAACCGTTACTATTAACAAAAAAGACAACAACATTGACATTCCTAAAGCAACTATATACTGCCTTATAAATCCTCTTTTTACCAGCACATGTCTTGATGTTTCAAAACCTCCTAAAATCCCATTTAGTCCATTTGCCATTAAAAAAATAGATAAAATAAACCCAGATGACAACAAACCCGAGTCACTATTATTTAAAATGTCACTTATTATTTTATAAATAGCATCATACGTATTTGGAGGAACTCCATCTTTTACAAATAGTAGAAAATCTTCCTGAAAACCATCAATAGGTATGAACGGAATAAGATTTAATATGAACAGCGCAAAAGGAAATAAAGCCATAAAAAAACTAAATGCAACAGCACTAGCATGATAGGTCACCGCACTTTCAATAATTCCTATTACATAAAGCTCTATTAAATAATACAAAGACAAGCCCTGTAGCCATGGTAGCTTTATTTTTTTTAAACCAATAACTACATTCCTTATTACTGGAATTTCAAGTAATTTGTCTTCCGTTTTTTTACTCATATTGCTTTTAAACTCAAGTCCATGTTGTAAACAGAATGCGTTAATGCACCTGATGAAATGTAATTTACCCCACACTCAGCATACTCACGTATCGTAGCTTCATTAATATTACCTGATGATTCAGTCAAACACTTAGCTCCTATTAATGCTACAGCTTTTTTTGTATCCTCAAAATTAAAATTATCAATTAATATCCTGTAGACACCATCGTTTTGCAAAATTTCTTTAATTTCATCTAAATTTCTAGCTTCTACTATAATTTTTAAATCCAAAGAATTGTCCTTAAGAAAAGATTTGGTTTTGGCTATAGCCAAAGAAATGCCACCTGCAAAATCATTATGATTATCCTTGAGCATTATCATATCATACAAGGCAAAGCGATGATTTTCACCACCTCCAATTTTTACGGCCCATTTTTCACAAGCTCTAAATCCCGGTGTGGTCTTTCTAGTATCTAAAATTTTTGTATTTGTACCTTCAAGTAAAGCAGCAAACTTTTTTGTTTTTGTTGCAATTGCTGACATGCGTTGCATGGCATTCAAAACAACGCGTTCTGATTTTAAAATGGATTGAGAACTACCCGATACATAAAACACAACATCTCCTTTAACTACAGCAGCACCATCTTCAATAAAGGTTTCAACAATCAAACGAGGATCAACATATTGAAAAACCATTTTTGCAAATGCTACTCCTGCAATGATACCATTTTCTTTTACTAATAATTTAGCTTTACCGCTAGCCGTCTCAGGAATACAAGCTAAAGAGCTGTAATCACCAGGCCCAACATCTTCTCTAATGGCATTTTCGATAAGTAATTGTAACTCTTCTTGAAATTTTTCTTCGCTAATCATAGTAAAAAATTTAACTGCTAAAGTAAGATATTATTTCTCTAAAATAAAACATCTCAAGCGCCTTATTTTAAAAACTGTTGCTTAAAAGTGTAACCAATTGATATTTTGACTAATCCCCTTTTTCAATACGAATCAAATAAAAAAATGCAACCATCAATAAACTTGAAACTATTCATCAACAAGATTTGAAATTTAAGAAAGCCTCCTTGTAAAACTTTGTGAATTTTGTATCTTTGAAAGGAATTTTTTAAACCTATCATGAAAAAAATATACGCTTTAGCACTCCTATCTAGCTTGTTAATTGTTTCTTGTAAAAAAGAAGCTGAAACGACTCCTACTCTAAAAAAGAATGTAGTCCCATTTACTGAAGTGGGAAATCAAATGAAAAATGAAGCCGCAATTGTAAATCAGCCTCAACAAAAAGTAGTAACAAACTCGGTGCAAAATACTACTCCTGTACAAAAAGGTATGAATCCTGCGCACGGACAACCAGGTCATCGATGTGATATTCCTGTAGGCGCACCTCTAAAAAGCACTCCTGCTCCTAGCGCTACAACACCTAGACCACAAACTGTAACTGCACCTATAAACACAGTTACAACTGTTACAAAACCTGCAGAAAACACTGTTACTCCCGAAGGAATGAATCCTCCTCATGGTCAAGAAAACCATAGATGTGATATTGCTGTGGGAGCTCCATTGCCTAAACAATAGTTAATAGAACTTTTATCTTTCATACACTTACACATGGAACCTTTGCTGCTATTTCAATTTGATCATAGTTGTGACTTGTCACAGTGGAAAATTGTAAATGACTCTGTGATGGGTGGCGTTTCTAGTAGTTTCATTATTTGTAATACCGATGGAAAAGGCCTGTTTACTGGAATCGTTTCTTTGGAGAATAACGGCGGTTTTTGTGCTGTAAAATACACTTTTGATCAGTTATCATTGCAAGATGCAAAGTCATTTTCTGTGAGATTGAAAGGTGATGGAAAAGCATACCAATTTCGAGTGAAAAATAAAATAAGCGAAGCTCATTCTTATGTTTTTGCATTTGAAACCACAACAGATTGGCAAACTGTAAATATTCCTATCAGTGAATTGAAACCAGCGTTTAGAGGTCAAAAACTGAACTTACCGCAATATAATGGAGAACAACTTGAAGAAATTACTTTTTTAATTGGCAATAAAAAAAACGAAACTTTTGAGTTAGCAATAGAAAGCATTACTATCATATAAGTATTACAATCGCCAAGAAAAAAAACTTAAATTTTCTGTGTGAAATATAAAAAATCAGATGAATATCAAACTAATAGCCATTGGCAAAACAGACAATAAAGAATTGCAATCTTTAATTAATGATTACACCAAACGATTGTCCTTTTACATCAAATTTGATTTAGAAATTATTCCTGACATCAAAAATGTGAAGAATTTATCTGAAAGTCAGCAAAAGGAGAAAGAAGGCGAATTGATTTTAGCAAAAATAAATCCTACTGATCAACTTATTTTGCTAGATGAAAATGGGAAAACCTTTTCGAGTGTACGTTTTTCCGAAGAATTACAAAAAAAAATGAATTCTGGAGTAAAAACTTTAGTTTTTGTTATTGGCGGTCCTTATGGTTTTTCAGATACTGTTTATGTAAAAGCACAAGGAAAAATATCATTGTCTTTAATGACTTTCTCCCATCAAATGGTTCGGTTGTTTTTTATTGAGCAATTGTATCGCGGCTTCACTATTTTAAGAAACGAACCGTATCACCATCAATAATTATTTTGTTTAAAGCTTTCTTTGTTTGAAGTTTAGAGTTTAGTAAATAAATTCCTGATTACTTTTCATTTGCACTTTTAAACTTTTGATAAAAATTTTATTTTGTATATAACTTCCAAAGCTTAAATCTTTATCAAACCTAAATAAAAAAGCAGTTGCAACCTCTTTAGGTAAAACATTATTAATTAAGTCTTTAAGCTTTTCTTTTTTATAAACTTGGTTATCAATTAATATCTCATTATTCTTATTGAAAAATATGATGGTTCCAATTGGTTTTTCCATTTCATAATACACATTGGTAAACGGAATAAAAGCTAGATTTTTACCGATCGTATCTGCATAAGAATAATAATTTTCGGCCTTTTCGTTCTTGTGTGCTTTATCTTCTCGCTTTTTTTGTTGCAATTTTATTATTTCTGGAATTACGAGTCGTAACGGCAAGCGTTTGTCAACATTTAAAATCCAATTAGTCGAAATAATACTGTTTTTCCTGTTCACTAGTGCAAGTGTATCTTTGCCCTTTGTCTCAAAAAAAATATAAATGGGTGATAAATCCGTTACATCCTTAACAATAGTCAAATTAGACTTTGGTAACAAAACCTCCTCTTGTTTTTCGCATGAAAAAATTACAAATAATGCAATAACTATAAAATATTTCATCTTTTAAGAATTAAGTTTGTTGTACAAAGTCACACATTCCATAGCTTCTTTAACATCGTGTACACGTAGAATTTTGGCACCCTTGGTCAATGCCAAAGTATTCATAACAGTTGTGCCATTGAGTGCATCCTGAGCTGAACAATTTAATGATTTATAAATCATAGATTTTCTTGATACCCCAGCTAAAACGGGGACATTTAAACTAGAAAATAATTCTAATTTACTAAAAACTTCAAAGTTTTGAGCCGTAGTTTTGGCAAAGCCAAAGCCAGGATCAACAACTATATCATTAATCCCCAAACTTCTTGCAAATGCTACTTTTTCAGAAAAATAAGATAAAACATCTTTAACAATATCGTCATAGTCCGTGAGTGTTTGCATGGTTTGAGGATTTCCCCGCATGTGCATCATTATATAAGGAATATTATACTTAGCGATGGTTTCAAGCATTTTAGTATCTAAATTCCCTCCGGAAATATCATTTATTAGGGCTGCGCCACTCTCAAGTGTGGCCCGAGCAACTTCGCTCCTAAAAGTATCTATGGAAAGAATTGCATCTGGAAAATGTTTTAGAACCAAATCTAAAACAGGCACAATTCTAGAAATCTCTTCGTTTTCCGAAACAAATTCAGCATTTGGTTTACTAGAATACGCACCAATATCTATAAAACTTGCACCGTCAATTCGCATCTTCTCGACTTGAGAAAGAATATCCGATTCATTTTTATATTTTCCACCATCAAAAAAAGAATTAGGTGTTACATTTAAAACTCCCATTACTTTGGGCGTTGATAAGTCAATAAGTAATCCTTTGCAATTAATAGTCATTTTGTGTTTTTCAGTGTTCGTTTGTAGGTAAAAGTTCAAATGCCAACATCATTTACATTCAAGCATGATAATCAAAGTATGGTTAAGCGTTTTTGTGCTTTGTACTTCAATCATAATTCTTTACTTTTGAAAAAATTTGAATACAAATATACATCAATAATGAAGAATACTTCAAAAGAATATGACGGGGTTATAACCATCTGTAGAACCCTATTTGTTAATAAAATGAAAGATTACGGTTGTGCATGGCGCATACTTAGACTTCCTTCGTTAACAGATCAAATTTACATCAAAGCCCAAAGAATAAGAAGTTTACAAGAAAATGAAGTTCGTAAAATTGATGAAGATGAAACTGGTGAATTTATTGGGATTATAAACTACTCCATCATGGCTTTGATTCAACTGGAACTTGGAGTGGTAGATCAACCCGATTTAGAAGTGACACATGCTACTCAATTATACGATGCAAAAATTGAATTAACTAAAAAACTCATGGAAAATAAAAATCATGATTACGGAGAGGCATGGCGTGAAATGCGCGTAAGTTCTCTTACTGATTTGATTTTACAAAAATTACTTCGCGTGAAGCAAATTGAAGACAATAAAGGAAAAACATTAGTCTCTGAAGGGATAGATGCTAATTATCAAGACATGATAAATTATGCTGTTTTTGCATTAATTTTAATGGGTTTTGGAAATAAATAAGAACAACTAAGTACTCAATATGAAAAATATAATAACTCAATTTTCAAGAATTTTTGTTGGAATCCTATTCATTATTTCAGGATTGATAAAACTCAACGATCCGATAGGCTTTTCATACAAACTAGCGGAATATTTTAGCGAACCCGTTTTTAATATGCCTATTTTTATACCGCTTTCATTATCACTTGCCTTATTTCTTGTGATTCTAGAGGTAGTTTTAGGGATCATGTTACTCATTGGTTACAAATCTAAATTTACAATTTGGAGTTTACTTATACTAATTGTTTTGTTTACCTTTTTAACCTTTTACTCCGCTTATTTTAATGTGGTCAAAGATTGTGGTTGTTTTGGCGATGCTTTAAAACTAACACCTTGGCAATCCTTCACCAAAGACATTGTCTTATTGTTTTTTATACTTGTCTTGTTTTTCAACAAAAAACTAGTAAAACCATTATTTCCTGGAACTGTTCAAAATTCCATTTTTATATTGAGCATCTTAGCTTGTTGCTTCTTGGGATATTGGGTATTAAATCATTTACCAGTAATTGATTTCAGACCATACAAAGTAGGGAATAACATTCAAAAAGGAATGCGAATTCCTGATGGTGCTCAAAAATCAGTTGTTGAAATGATTTTCATTTACAAAGTGGGTGGTGTAGAAAAAGAATTTACCGAAAAAGATTTGATGTCAATTCCTGCAGGTGCTGTTTTTGTGGATCGTAAAGACAAGATAATTTCTGAAGGGTACGTACCTCCTATTCATGATTTCACAATGGAAAAAGACGACACTGATTATAAGGATGAATTTCTACAAGAGCCAAAACTTATTATGATTACAGCGTATGACTTAGATCTAACCGACGCCACTGGGATGCAAAAAGTAGAAAAACTAAAACAAGAGGCTGTAGCCAAAGGATATAAAGTAATAGGTTTAACTGCCTCTACTCCAGAAAAATTGGCTTCTTCAAAGAAAAAATTCAATTTTACATTTGACTTTTATTTTTGTGATGCCATTACGGTAAAAACTATTGAAAGAGCAAATCCAAGTATCATAGTTCTAGATAAAGGAACTGTCATTCAAAAAGTTCATCATAATGATATTGATCAATTAAAACTGTAATTTCAATATAAATCAAAGTTAAAAAGTCCTAAAGCAAGTGTGCTTTAGGACTTTTTTGTTTCAGAAGCGTGTAAACAAATACTAACTTATTATCAATGATTTATAATCTTTACACCTTTAAATAGATTTGCTAAGATTTTTAATTGTAATTTTATTCTTTATTAATAAAAAAAACAATAACATGATTAAAGGAGTAGTTAAATTCTTCAATGAAGATAAAGGGTTCGGATTCATTACAGAAGAAGGTTCAGGAACAGATCATTTTGTACACATTTCTGGTGTAAAAGATCAAATTCGCGAAGGTGACCAAGTAGAATTTGAATTGCAAAATGGAAAAAAAGGATTAAATGCAGTTAACGTTGTAGTAATCTAATAGTTGTTGTACTAAAAAATTAAAGCTCGTTGGTTTTTCCATCGAGTTTTTTTTTGCTTCAAACTCTCGTTATGAAAGAGCGACACATCAAAATTATTGCATGATCTTAAAACTATATCGATATTGTAGTATTAATTTCGAAAAATGACATCAAATTCTATTTTTAGGACTACAGCTTTCAAATTCTTTGATTAACTTTGTTTAAAACAAAAATGAAAATGAAAAAAATAATAGCTTTATTAATAGTATTTGTTACCTATTCCTGCACAACAAATGCTCAAAAAACTGAATTCACAAAGAAAGCATTGACCGAAACACTATTAGCAACTGAAGGTAATCAAGTAGCATTTAAAAACATTCTAAAAAAACACAAAGGAAAAACACTTGTAATAGAAGTATGGGCCTCTTGGTGTGGTGACTGTGTAAAAGCAATGCCAAAATTAAAGGAGCTTCAAGCAAACAATCCAGATGTTGATTATGTATTTATATCAATGGATAAAACCGCCGATAAATGGAAAGAAGGAATTGAAAAACACCAACTAAAAGGGGATCATTACATGGCTAATGACCAGATGAAAGGTGTATTTGCAAAAGAAGTTGACGTTGATTGGATTCCGAGATATATAATAATAGACAAAAAAGGAAAAATTGTTTTGTACCGAGCTATAGAAACTGATTTTGAAAAGATTAATGAAACTTTAAAAAGTTTAAAAAAATAACAATTAAAATGCTTTTAGCATTATAAATTATAAGAAAACCGTACCATGAGAAAAAAAATTGTAGCTGGAAATTGGAAAATGCATAAAAATGCAGAACAAACTGAGGATTTATTGAATGAGTTAATTGCAAAATTACCTACCGAAACTAATGCACATGTTATGGTAGCACCCACGTTTGTAAACCTAGCATCTGCAGTAGATCATTTAGAGTTTACCAATATTGAAGTTGCAGCACAAAATCTTCATGCGGCGGAGGGCGGTGCATTTACTGGAGAAATTTCGGCAGATATGTTGAAAAGTGTTGGTGTTACAAATGTCATCTTGGGACATTCAGAAAGAAGAGCTATGTTTCACGAAACTGACGCTGTGATTGCTGCAAAAGTGGATACTGCATTAAGACATGAAATGACTGTTTTGTTCTGCTTTGGCGAAGAATTAAAAGACAGACAAACTGGAAACCATTTCAATATAGTAGAAAATCAATTGCGTGATGGATTGTTTCACATTGAAGCAAAGGACTGGGACAAAATTGTATTGGCTTATGAACCCGTTTGGGCAATTGGAACTGGAGAAACAGCCTCTCCAGATCAAGCACAAGAAATGCATGAATTCATAAGAGAAACCGTTAGAAAATCTTTTGGAAATGATATTGCTGACGATGTATCTATACTTTATGGAGGTAGCGTAAAACCAGACAATGCTGTTGAAATATTCTCAAAGCCAGATGTTGATGGAGGATTAATAGGAGGAGCAGCATTAAAAGCTGATGATTTTGTTGCAATTGTAAATGCAATATAAATCCATAAAAACTTAAACTAAAAGCGGTACATTCTAGATGCACCGCTTTTTTTATATCCCAATTTCAATTTGAAAGCGCAAAAACCAATTGTTTCTTTTGTCACCATTATAATAATTAAGTGTATCAAAAGTGAGTTCACTTTGTACTTTAAAAGCATGTTCCCAAATATACTTGGTCACACCGATACTGTATTGTTTGGAATTTGGAGATAAAGTTTTAATATCATCACCCACTTTTTGATTGGAGAAACGACCGATGAATTCATAATTTGATGGAAAATTATAACTCAATTGATAATCAAATCCTTCACCAACAAAAGCATAACTCACCTGAGAATTATCTAATGGGTTTATAGTAATTGCATTTTTTGATGTAGTACGCGACATATAACTAGACATTGCAGCCCACCCATTATACTTGAACATGGCATCAATCAAAACTGATTTCATAGTTCTTTCTTGGAATAAATCATTTCCAAGTTGACCTTGTGTGCGTTTTGCATTATTATTTTGCTGAAAAGCACCAGACAGCATGAATTTAGGCTTCTTTTCGCGTACAATATCTCCCTCAAAATAAGTTCCATCTCTTGAAAAAGCTCCAAATGGCAATAGCTCTACTTTTGCAGTAACTGCAATACCTGCATCAGCATTTCCAGTTATATTACGCCCCTCGCCTGTTGATAATGCTCCTTTAAAATTATAAGAGAAATTATTTTGAAATTCATTGATATTGTGAACTTGAAACCCAAAATCCCTATCAATTGTAAATTTAGAATTATTAATTGATCTATCTGTAAGTTGCAATCCTCCCGAGGAGTTTACACGTTGCCTATTTCCTGGAAGTTTTGTTTGACCAAAACTTAAATTCCAATTTTTATTTGGTCTATAAAAAACTACTGCATCTCTTATTATATTTAGATTTTCACCATCTTTGATTTCGCCTACATCACCCGGAGCAAATGAAAGTTGAATGGCATATAAAAAGTTTGGCGAACCCACATACCCATCAAAACGCAATCTCAACCTTCGTATTTGACCGTCAAAACCAGCTGCTTCATCATCATTATTAATGTAAGATACTCTGTTTTGTAAACGGAATCGAATATTCATTTGAAATAAACTGTCTGGAGATGTAATTCCAATACCTTTTCCAAAACTATAATAAGGCAAAGCTGATAATTTTAAATCATTATCCTGCTTGTTTTGTTGGATTGAAACCTGAGCAAAAACAACTACTCCAGTCATAAGGAATAGCAGTAAAATAAGTTTTTTCATTATAAAACACTGTTTGGTGCACAAATGTAAAATAAATTTTAAATTACAAATGCCAATTAGTGCGTGATTCTTACCTTTGCAAAAAAACTATCATGTCAAACATATATATTGGATACCATTTTACAATAAGCCCAAAAGAAATTGGGTCTGAAATATTAATAGCTGAATTGGGCGAAAAAGCATTTGAAAGCTTTACCGAAACTGAAAATGGAATTTCTGCCTTTGTTCAAAAGGATTTGTGGGACGAAATGATTTTGGATGACATCCAAATATTACAATCTGAGGAGTTTACAATTGATTACACTTTTGAAGAAATTGAGCAAGTAAACTGGAATGAAGAATGGGAAAAAAACTTTGATCCTATTGATGTCGATGGAAAATGCCACGTTCGAGCTCCTTTTCATCCAAAAACCGATGCAGAATATGATATCATTATAGAACCAAAAATGAGTTTTGGAACGGGTCACCACGAGACAACCCACATGATGATTCAGCATTTATTAGAAATAGATGTTACCGGAATGAAAACACTTGACATGGGTTGTGGTACTGCTATTCTTGCCATTCTTGCCGAAATGAAAGGAGCTCAACCTATTGATGCTATTGATATAGACAACTGGTGCTACCTTAACTCAATAGAAAATGCAGAACGCAATAATTGTACTCATATTACCGTTTATGAAGGTGAAGCTGCATTACTTGAAGGTAAAAATTACGATTTAATAATTGCAAACATCAACCGTAACATTTTACTTAATGACATGAGTGCTTATGTAAAGAGTTTAAACACAAACGGAACCTTGCTCCTAAGCGGCTTTTATGAAGAAGACATCCCTTTTATTGATGCTTCTTGTCAAGAAAACGGTTTGAAATATGTCAAAAAATTTCAAAGAAACAATTGGGTCTCATTAAAATATACAAAATAATTCATTTTTTTTTTAATAATTTAAAACGATTAAGATGAGTACAAAAGAAAAAGTTAGAGAACGAGTAAGTACGAAAGAATCAGTTGTATTTAACAATGAAATTGTAGTATATAATGACGATGTAAATACTTTTGACCACGTTATTGATACATTAATCCGCGTTTGTGATCATACTCCAGAACAAGCAGAACAATGCTCATTGATTGTTCACTACAACGGAAAATGTACCGTAAAAACTGGTCCGTATGATAAATTAAAAATGCAATGTACACAATTACTAGAAGCCGGTATAAACGCCGAAATAATTTAAAGTATTTACTACAAATAAAATGAATTTTGGGAGTACAATAAAAATATGTTGAAAGCCAACTTAGAAAAACAACATGATACATATTTTATCATGTTGTTTTTTTTTATTTTTCTAATAATGAGGCCTATAATGAGAATAGTAAAAATTAATTTATTTCTATTTTAATGAGGTAACTTATTTTTCAATAACCCATATAAATAAGTTCCCAAAAGAGCCCCGAACAACACTATAAGAACGTTCCAAAAACCAGCGCCAAGCAAAATGAATATAGGACCGGGACAAGAACCTACTAATGCCCAACCCAAACCAAAAAACAATCCGCCAATCCAGTAGCGAGTAGATCCTTTTTCTTTATCGGGAATTTCTATAGATTCTCCTTTGATGTCTTTGATGTTATTTCTTTTTATGATTTGGATCCCAATAATTCCTGTCAAGATAGCTACCGAAATAATTCCGTACATGTGAAACGACTGAAATTGAAACATTTCATAAATTCTATACCAAGAAACTGCTTCGGATTTTGTTAAAACAATTCCAAAAATGAAACCAACCGCTAAAAATTTTATACTATTTTTCATTTATATAATGAGGATTAATTTAGGATTAAAGGAAGTAAAAAATGAGCCATAATAAGACCTCCAATAAAAAAACCGACAACCGCTTTTAAAGAAGGTAATTGTAAATTACTCAAGCCAGAAATGGCATGTCCTGACGTACATCCACCGGCATAACGGGAACCAAAACCAATCAAAACACCACCAATAAGAAGTATGAAAATACTTTTTGGGGATTCTAAAATAGCTGTTCCAAAAAGTGCATCCGGCATTAATTTTCCGTTTGGAGCTTCAATACCCAGTTGTGCTAATTGTGCTATTGTTTTAGGATTAATATCCACATTTGAAGCATCACTCATGAAATGAACGGCAACAAATCCACCTAACATAGCTCCAAGAACGACTACTAAATTCCAGCGTTGTGCTTTCCAATCAAAATCAAAAAATGATACGCGTTTGCCTAAACCCGCAATAGAACAGAGCGATCTTAAATTAGAAGACATACCGAAAGACTTCCCAAAATAAATAAGTGCTAACATAATAAATCCTATCAGTAAACCAGAAACATACCAAGGCCATGTTTGAAAAACTACATCCATATTCTATTTATTTAATTTCTGCAAATATAATAAGCATTGACACACACTTGGAAATAAAAATTGGCTAAAGCCCAAACATAATAATTTACGACAACAAAAACCGTTATAATAAGGGTTCTGATTATATTTGTATTATAAAATCAAGATCAAATACACAAAAATTTAAACTATGAAAAATACACTAGTTATATTTATCCTCTTCATTACTTTATCGGGGTGTACGAGTACAAAATCTACGTTACAAAACACCGATGACAATGCTCCAGACTTACAACTCACACAGAAAAATACATTTATTATAACTGAATATAGCACGGATAAAAAATACGGTTACAATAAAGATTATCCTATCAATATTTTTTTCAATAACACCAACAACGAAACCATTAATCAAGAGCGTTTTATAAATGCACTTGCTGGACCTAGAGGAGAAAAAATCACCTTTACCAAACTAGAAAGTTGTTGCCCTTTTCCAACTAAGCGAAGTGACATGGGTGCGGGTCTCCTTGATGTTTATGAATTAAAATGGGATGGACAAAAACAACCTGTACTACTATATCTAAATATCTATGAAAAAGGAGTCATCAAAGTTCCTGTAGGTCTTACTTTAAAAAAATAAAGAATTTCTATTAGGTTATTATCTCAAAATAAGTTTGAAAAACAGAATTAGCATAGTAATTTATTATTAAAATACTTTTAAAAACTTTATGATTTCATCAATTTAAAATAAATCATAACTACATTTGCAAACTGAAAACACACACTATGAATATTCAAAATATCCCACAAATCAAACATACTGACAGCGGTAATTTCTTTTTACTTGCAGGCCCTTGCGCTATTGAAGGCGAGACAATGGCTTTACAAATAGCTGAAAAACTAGTTGGAATTACTAATGATTTAAAAATACCTTTTGTTTTTAAAGGTTCTTTTAAAAAAGCAAATCGCTCCAGAATTGACAGCTTTTCAGGAATTGGAGATGAAAAAGCATTAAAAATACTGAGAAAAGTTTCTGAAACATTTAATGTACCAACTGTAACTGATATTCATACCAATGAAGATGCTGCAATGGCGGCACAATATGTTGATGTACTTCAAATTCCTGCTTTCTTGGTAAGACAAACTGACCTTGTAGTAGCTGCGGCTAATACTGGTAAAGTTGTAAACTTAAAAAAAGGACAATTTATGAGTCCAGAAAGCATGAAACATGCTGTTCAAAAAGTATTGGATTGCCAAAACACAAATGTAATGGTGACAGATAGAGGTACTATGTTTGGGTACCAAGATATGATAGTAGATCTTAGAGGCATACCTACTATGCAACAATATGCTTCAACTGTTCTAGATGTTACGCATTCTTTACAACAACCAAATCAAACTGCAGGTGTCACAGGTGGCCGACCAGACATGATAGAAACTATTGCGAAAGCCGGAATTGCTGTAGGAGTTGATGGAATTTTCATTGAAACTCATTTTGATCCTGCAAATGCAAAAAGTGATGGCGCAAATATGTTGCATTTAGATTATTTTGAATCGCTTATGGTTAAACTTGTTGCAATAAGACAAACTATTAATAACTTTTAATTTAGAAAATTTCAATCATTGAAAAAATTAGCTTTATATATCGCAATAGTAGCATTTTCAAGTTTACAAATTGTAAATGCACAACAAGACGAAAAGATTCAAGAAAGATATACCGCCCATAATAAGAGTAAATTTTTTGTTTCATGGGGAGGTAATAGAGATAGTTATACCAAGTCTGATGTTACCTTTAAAGGAAAAGATTACAATTTTACATTAGAAAACATTACTGCTGATGACAAACCGAAAGGCTGGCATATTGATTATTTGAATCCTACAAGAATGACCATACCACAAACTAACCTCAGGTTAGGATATTTTATCAATGATAATTACAGTATTGCAATTGGCGTAGACCACATGAAATATGTCATGACACAAGGGCAAACTGCAAATATCTCAGGTACTATTTCAGCTGGAACTCCTTATGATGGTGTTTATAACAATAGTACAATTGTTTTATCAAAAGATTTTTTAATGTATGAACATACAGATGGTTTAAATTATGTCAACACTGAATTTTCTCGACACGATGACATTTCTAAATTATTTAAAATTAAGAACACAGATAAAATTCAAGTTAATGTAACAGAAGGTTTAGGTCTTGGACTACTATATCCTAAAACCAATACTACATTATTAGGAAAAGAAAGACATGATGATTTTCATGTTTCTGGCTTCGGTACTTCACTTAAAGCAGGATTAAATGTTACTTTTTTTAAACATTTTTATATTCAAGGAGAATTAAAAGGAGGATATATTAATATGCCGGATATTAGAACAACAAAAAGCGCTGAAGATAGTGCATCACAGAATTTTTTCTTTTTTCAAAGAATCATTGCATTTGGAGGGATTTTTAAAGTCTAACATTGTATTAATACCCAACACATAAGCTATCAAATTGATAGCTTTTTTTTTATAAAAACAAGTTCAAGTTCACTACATAAATTTACACCCATAATTGAATTATATTATTTTGTGAGTTAAAGTAATAAGTACAATCTATAAATTTAAGTAAAATCCTAAATCTTAAAGGAAAAAATAAATGAAGTCTCTGCAAGCAACAACTATCATTGAGATATCTCAGCTGATCTCATAGGTATGACTGGTTTTGATGGATATTTCAAAAGAATTAATCCTGGTGTTTCAAAATGATTAGGTGTTACAGAAGAGAAATTATATTCAAGATCAATTGGTAGTTTTTAAAAACAGTAGATATTAAAGATGGTAATGCAACAGGATTTCCTTTAGTTTAAAATCCTATAACCTGCTTAGAGGGAAGAATTACAGCAGAAAGTAAAATTAATGAAGGCGCCACATTTATTATTTCATTCAAATATTGAAAAAATAAATGTGGCGCCTTCGCAAGGAATTAAATTATTTAGCTATTCCGTTTTGATCCATCAAATATACGAGTGAAGCCATAGCTGCAGCGCCTAGTTCTAACTCTCTTTTATGAACTGCATCAAAAGTATCATTCGACGCATGATGATGATCAAAATAACGTTGTGAATCTGGCTGTAAACCTACTTTTACAATGTGTTTTGATTGCAATGGACCTATGTCAACGCCAGAATGACCTTTGACGAACTTATGTATTAAAAAAGGTTCAAATAAAGATCCCCAACTTTTTATCTGATTAAAATTAACCTCATCGGCATCTATAGAAAAACCTCTTGGAGAAAATCCACCAGAATCACTTTCTAAAGCAAAAATATGATTTTCTTTATTTTTACTAGATTGAACTTCATATTCCTTACCGCCTTTAACACCGTTTTCTTCGTTCATAAATAAAACTACTCGCAAAGTATTTTTTGGCTTATACCCGATATTCTTGAAGATATTCAGTACTTCCATACTTTGCACGCAACCTGCACCATCGTCATGAGATCCGTCTCCAAGATCCCAAGAGTCAAGATGACCACCTACAACCATAATTTGCTCTGGATGTTCAGTACCAGTCATCTCGCCTACCACATTATAGGAAAGTACATCCTCAAAAGTTTCACAAGATTGTTTTAAATAAAAACTAGCATTCGGATTGGTTTTTAAACTTTTACTTAAGAGTTCGGCACCATTGGTACTAATAGCAGCAGCAGGAATTCGTTGTTCTTTGGCAATATCTCCGTAATTTGTAGCGCCAGTATGCGGTAAATCATCTAAACGTAAGTTCATGGATCTCACAATTACGGCCAAAGCACCGAGTTTACCTGCCTCTCTAGCACCAGATGATCTTTGGTCTACACAACCACTGTATGCTTTAAAAGTCTCTACAAACTCAGGATTCATGGGTCTGTTAAAAAAAATAATTTTTCCTTTTACTTTGGCTTCGCCAAGTGCTGCAAGCTCTTCTAAGCTTTTCACCTCAATAACGGTGGCTTGCAATCCTTTTTTAGGAGTTGCTACTGAACCTCCCAAGGCACAAATAGGAAAACTAATTTTTTGTTTCCCTAATTGTAAATAGCCAATCTCTTTATCGCCTCTCACCCATTTTGGCACCATTACTTCTTGAAGGTACACTTTATCTAAACCCAAAGTTTCTAATTGTGCTTTAGTATACAAAACAGCATTTTCTGCTCCTGTGGAACCTGATAATCGGGACCCAATGGTATTGGATAAATAGTCCAGCCAAGGATAACATTTAGCATTGGTCAGGGATGATTTGTAAATATCTTTTAACGCTTGTTCGTCTTTAGTTTGCGCGAATACGGTGATTCCACCAAATAAAAGTGCGGCTAAAACAATTGATTTTTTCATAATAAATTTAGACTTTCTGGGTATTCATATTTATAATTATGGTTTTGGTTGCTGTCGCAATTTCGTAATTCCAAACGAATAATTTACATTAGATTAAAAAAAAATCCTGCAAGTTTAAAGTTCTTGCAGGACATCCTTATTATTTTATTGGTTCGAAACTGATTGCTGTTCCTCCACCTGGAGCCAAATTCAATTTGATTTTTGATTTGCTGGTCACCACAATTGTCTTGATTTGATATGCAATTGGATTGTTTTTCCAATCAGCATTTTTAGCATCCTCATAAATAATGGCTTTGTATTTTTTTCCTTTGGTTAAAAAATCTAACTTTATTTCTGATGTTCTGGCATTCTCATCGGTGATTCCTCCTAAAAACCAAGTTTCTTTTCCTTTTGTTTTTCTCGCTACTGTCAAGTAATCTCCAGGTTCTGCTTCTAAATATTTACTTTCATCCCAATCTGTTTCAACGTCTTTGATAAACTGAAAAGCATCCGGGTATTTCTCATAATTCTCTAGCAAGTCGGCTGCCATTTGCAAGGGGGAATACATCGTTACGTACAAAGCCAGTTGCTTGGCTAAAGTGGTATGAACCTGCTCTGATTTATTTTTATCGTAATAACTCATCTTGATTTCGAATATTCCTGGCGTATAATCCATAGGTCCACCCAAAAGTCGAGTAAATGGCAAAATAGTTTCGTGCATAGGAGGGTTTCCTACGCTCCATGCATTGAATTCGTTACCACGAGCAGCTTCGGCAGCAATATAATTTGGGTACGTTCTTCCAAAACCAGTTGGTCTTGACGATTCATGAGAGTTTACCATAATCTTGTTATCGGCAGCGCGCTTTGCAACGAAATTAAAATGGTTTACAATGGATTGCCCGTCATGAAACTCTCCACGCGGAATAATTTTACCTACATAACCCGATTTTACTGCTGGATAATCGTATTTTTTCATCAAATCAAAAGCGCGATCCAAGTGTCTTTCATAATTACTGACTGAACCCGATGTTTCATGATGCATGATCATTTTGACGTTTTTTTCTTTGGCGTAAGCCGAAAGTGCTGCGATATCAAAATCTGGATATGGCGTTGTAAAGTCAAAAACTTCCTCTTTCCAGTTGCCATTCCAGTCTTCCCAACCTACATTCCAACCTTCAACTAAAACGCCATCAAAACCGTTTTTAGCAGCAAAATCAATGTATCGTTTGGTATTTTCGGTAGTAGCACCATGTTTTCCTGAGGCTTTTGGCGCATCCGCAAAATTAGTGGCATTTTGAGATCCTGCATAATCCCAAGTAGATTTCCCTACGTGCATTTCCCACCAAAATCCAACATATTTCATGGGTTTTATCCAAGAAGTATCCTCAATTTTTGACGGTTCATTCAGGTTTAAAATCATCTTTGATCCAACAATATCTCTAGCGTTATCGCTAATCATGATGGTTCTCCAAGGCGATACACAAGGCGTTTGCAAGTAGGCTTTGTCACCAATGGCATTTGGAACTAATTCGGCTTTTAATTTGTAATTTGTCACATCAGCATTCAAATGCATGACTGGATAATTGACAACCGCTGCTTCAAAAATATTGAGATACAAACCTGATGGTGCTTTCATCATCAAAGGCGTTTGCACCATATATTTTCCCGGAATGGATTTCACTCCAATTCCGTTGTTCATATTGATCTTGCTATTATCAATTTCTGAAAATTTAGTTTCGTTGTATTCGTATTCATTACTATCGAAATCACCTGGAATCCAAAATACTTTATTATTTTCAGTAAGATTAAATTGGGTAACCTCATCAGAAATAATGAAATAATTCAGCTCCGCTTGTTTTGGAAAATCATATCTAAAAGCTACCCCTTCATCAAAAACTCGAAAAATGATATTCATTTTTACCTTCGTTTCCTTATTAAAAAGCGAAACAGTAAGTTCATTATAGTGATTTTTAATACTCGATTGTTCTCCTAACACCGGTTTCCATGATTCGTTGAAAGTGGAAGTTTTTGAATCCAAAATATTAAAATTGGCATCTAAAGCTGGTTTTTTCTTTAATCTGATACCTAAAGCACTTTCTAAAACGACCGTCTTGTTTTTGTAATTTACAGAATAGCTGGGTTGACCATTAGGAGCTAGCTTAAAATTTACAGCTATTTTTCCCGATGGGGATTGAACGCTTTGAGCATAGCCAAAATAGGACAAGACCAGCAAGGAAACAATTATAAATTTTTTCATATTTTTTTTAAGTTGTCAACAATTCAAATACTTGTTTCGCAATTTCTACTTCTTCATTAGTAGGAACCACTAAAATTTTTGTTGGTGAATCAGCGGCATTAATTTCTCGAATTTCTTTGGATCGAATTTCATTTTTGGATGCATCCAATACAATCCCGAAATACTCCATATCAGTGCACACTAATTTCCGGATGTAGGATGAATTTTCACCTATTCCTGCGGTAAAAACAATAGCATCTAATCCGTTTAAAACCGCTGCATAAGAACCTATGTATTTCTTGATACGGTAGGCATTCATGGCCAAAGCCAATTGGCAATCAACATCTCCGTTTTCAGCATTGGCTTCAATATCCCTTAAATCACTGTAACCGGTAAGGCCTAGCATGCCACTTTGTTTTTGAAGCATGGCATTTACAGCATCTAGTGAATAGCCTAAAGTATTCACCAAATAAAAAATCACGGATTGATCCACATCGCCACTTCGTGTACCCATAATTAATCCGTTCATGGGACCAAAACCCAGCGTGTGATCCATACTTTTTCCGTCTTTTATTGCTGTCATGCTACAACCATTTCCTAAATGAATGGTTATAATTTTAGAACTAGAGGTAAGCGAATTTTGTTTTAAATATTGAATGGCGTTCTCCGAAACATATTTGTGACTCGTGCCGTGAAAACCGTATACCCTAATTTTATTTTCGGTCAAAAGATACTTTGGAATTGCATATTGATGCGCCACAACGGGAATACTTTGATGAAAAGCCGTGTCAAAAACAGCTACTTGTTGTGCTGCTGTAAAAATTTCTTCAGCAACAATTATTCCTTCAAGATTAGCAGGATTATGCAAGGGAGCCAACTCAAATAGTTGTCTTATTTTATCTTTAACAGCATCATTAATAAGTACGGTATTCGAAAAATCATTCCCGCCATGTACCACTCGATGTCCTACCGCTTTAACTTCATCAGTACTTTGAATAACTCCGATAGTAGGATTCATCAGGAGCTGAGCAATTTTCTCTAAGCCGATTTTATGATTGGGAATTGAAAGTGTTTCTTCTAATTTTGTGGTACTGGTTACGTATGTTAAATTGGAAGTTTCCAAGCCTATTCTATCAATCATCCCTGAGCAAATAACCTCGTTTGCTGGCATGTTAATCATTTGGTATTTTATAGAAGAACTTCCTGAGTTTATGATAACTGTTTTCATTTAAATTTTATTAAAAGTTTAAAAAATTGAAATATTATCTGATTAATTTTTTAATCTTTTAATACTTCAATCTTTAAATTAAAACTACAATCCTTGTGCTTGAATTGCTGTAATTACAACTGTATTTATGATATCATCAATGGTACAACCCCTACTTAAATCATTTACCGGTTTATTCAACCCTTGTAACATCGGACCAATGGCTAGCGCACCTGTTTCTCTTTGAACTGCTTTATACGTGTTATTTCCTGTATTTAAATCCGGAAAAATGAGTACACTGGCTTGACCTGCCACTTCAGAATTGGGCAATTTACTTTTCCCAACGGTCATATCCACAGCGGCATCATATTGTATTGGACCTTCAATTTTTAAATCAGGACGTTTCTTTCTAACAATTTCTGTCGCAGCTCGAACCTTATCCACTTCATCCCCTTTACCAGAAGATCCAGAAGAATAAGAAAGCATGGCAATTTTGGGTTCAATTCCAAAAGCCAAACTCGAATCGGCAGAAGAAATGGCTATTTCAGCGAGTTGCTCTGCAGTAGGATTCGGATTAATGGCACAATCCCCAAAAACGGAGACGCGATCCTCCAAACACATAAAAAATACTGAAGAAACCACTGAGGAATTGGGTTTTGTTTTAATAAACTGTAAGGCTGGCAAAATAGTATGCTGTGTAGTATGTGCAGCTCCAGAAACCATTCCGTCAGCGTGACCTTTGTAGACCATCATGGTACCAAAATACGAAACATCTTCCATCAAATCTTTAGCCATTCCTAACGTCACATTTTTGGCTTTTCGCAACTCAAAATAGGTATTTACATAATCCTCATAATGTTCTGATTCAATGGGATTAATTATTTTAATTTTCGAAAAATCAAAATTCAAACCCAACTCAACAACTTTATTTTCTATTTGTTTTTTGTTGCCAATGATAGAAATATCAACTACATCCATTTCCAGTAAGCGGGAAGCTGCAGCCAAGATTCTATCATCATTGCCTTCGGGCAATACAATATGTTTGCGGTGTTGTCTGGCTCTTTTTACCAAGTTATACTGAAACATTTTAGGAGTCATTCCGTCGGCTTCAAACGTAATTAGTTTCTCGGATAATGTATCTACATCCATATACTTCTCGAAAGTAGCAATCGAGATTTCAATTTTTTGTTTATTGTTGGCATAAATTTTAGATTTGATACCGCCTATTTTATTCGTAATATAATACGTTCCTTCTTCTACGGCAATGATCGGCACTACGGTTGAGAGTCCTTCAATTAACTTTAAAATACTTATTTCTGGCAGAATGTTTCCAGTTAATACAATACCAGAGATACTAGGATAGTTGATCGATTCATTGGCTTGTAAAGCCCCTAGGATTATATCGGCTCTGTCTCCTGGAGTAATAACAAGACTGTTTTCTTTGAGATGTAATAAATAATTCCTCAATTGCATAGCTCCTACACTAAAGTTTCCTGTTTGATTGTTCAAGTGGGCTTCTCCAAAAAGTACTTTTGCTCCCAGCTCTTTGACAATTTCTTGCACCGTAGGATTATTTAAATGATGAATCATAGGAATACTACTCACCATCACAGTATCTGGCAAGGTTTTTAATAATCCATTGGTAACTAATGTTATGTTTTCAGGTTGTACTTTATTGGCAATTACGGCAAGGACTTCAACATCCTTCACTTTGAATGAATCATAAGCTAGATACAAACTGTCTAATAATTCTTCGAGAGTTTTCCCTACTCCAGATCCTACAATTATGGTAGGAATCCCAAGATTTTTGGCAATGAGCACATTCATATCGAGCTCAATAACGGTTCCTTCACCACTAAACCCCGTTCCTTCTACTAGTATAAAATCAAAACGTTCTTCTAGTTTTTTATATTTTTCGATAATTAAATCTAGGACCTCCCCTATTTTTCCTTTATTTTTTTTCTTGATTAATTTACTTTTGGTAATAGCAAAGGCATCTTCAAAAGCGATATCAAGACCAAAATGACCTAGTACGGTTTCAATATGATTGTCAAAGCCTCCTTCCTCGATATCCTCAATGATGGGCCTAAAATAACCTACTTTGGCAGTTTTACCTATAAGCATGCTCATAAGACCAAGAGTAACAATCGATTTTCCACTATTTTGCTCGCTGGTTGCGATATATATTGCTTTGTTCATTTTTTATTTTTTTAATTATCAAAAGGAAAACTAAAGTTATTAAACAGTATTAAAACCAACGTCTTTTTTTAAAATAAATAATCATTCCAATTACTATTAAAAACATGAAACCCATTACGGTTTGATAGCCGTATTTGTACTTTAATTCTGGTAGATTTTCAAAATTCATTCCATAAACACCTACAATAAATGTAAGCGGTATAAATATGGCCGAAACAATAGTGAGCGTTTTCATAATTTCGTTCATCTTATGCGTTTGAGCCGAAAAAAAGAAATTAGAAGCACTCTCCAATGAGTCCATATCCGAATCAATTTGCTCTAAAAGTTCTAAGCACTTTTGATGTAAACGAGCAAAAAAACTAAAAGTATCTGCCTCAACTACATTAAAAATAGAATCATCTTTTATGCTTTTAATATCGTACAAGGAATCTCGAAGCGGAATAATAGCGCGTTTTAAGACATTCAAGTTGTCACGGTGTTTCTCTATTCGCTCTAAAATTATTGGATCGGGATTTTCTTTAGTTAGATTTATAAGCTCTTCTACTTTATCCTCTTCGCTTTCTAGTGTAATGTAAAAATTTTCAATAATGGCGTCTAGCAATATATACAATAAGTAATCAGGACCTTTTACGCGTACAAGACCTGAATGGATTCTAATCCTTTCTCTAATGTGTGAAAAAAAATCACTTCTTTTTTCCTGAAACGAAATTAAAATTCCATCTTTTAACAAAAAACTAATTTGTTCAATACTAATGTTCTCTGAATTCTCAAGAGGTAACAGCGATTTAATGTTGAAGAATAAAAAATCATGTGATTCTTCAAATTTTGTTCTTCGTACCGTGTTTAAAACATCGGATAAAATAAAATTATCAATCCCAAAATTCATTCCAATGGCTTGCAACCAATCTACATTATTAAGTCCGTGAATGTTAAGCCAGTTTGTTTTAGAAACATCAATTAACTGATCTAATTGCTCTACCTTAAAATCAGTGTACTCAGTAAAATCAATATCATTATAAACAAACAATTGCATTTCTGACTGCATGTCCTTGTGAATACCAGTATATTCAAGATGATATGGCACTAATTTCTTGCCCTTTTTGTATTTAATTTTTCTCATTAGTATTCAGTAAACATCTTGTATATCGGTTTAGGGTTGTTGTAGTGATTTTAAGTAAAATCGACACTATTTCTCACTCAAAACAAAAGTAATGAGAATTAAATGACTACGTAATAAAATGACTCTCGAAAAATAATAAAGTTTCAAAATTCAAACGAATGTTAATTTATGTTAATTATTATCGTTTGGAAATTTTAAAAGTTCATTATTAAAAATATATCAATAGATTTGATAATTAAAGATGAATAAATACGAATGCACTCTATTTATTTACACAAAACTAATTATTAACTATAATGTGTAGAATTACATGCTTAAAAAAAAACTAACTCTAATTATTGCGTGCATCGCACTTTTTGCTGCTCCTGAAACATTTGCTCAAAGCAAAAAAAAGAAAAAAAATGACAAGACAGCTGTTGCTCAACCAGTAGCTAAACCAGCAGAGGCTAAAAAAGAACCTAAACCTTATAAAAAAGTTATAGACTCCACTTCTGTAACCCAAAAAGGATTAATTGATGTTCATAAAACAGATAATAAGTACTTATTCGAAATTCAGGATAGCTTACTTGGTAGCGAAATTATGACAATCACAAGATATTCTAAAACACCTGCTGGTGGAGGAATTTTTGGTGGTGAAGAAATTAACAGACAAGTAGTACGTTTTGAAAAAGGAATGAACAACAACATTCTTTTACGATCAATTACCTACGTAATTATGTCACCAGATGAGGATAAACCAATGGCACAAGCCGTAAAAAATTCAACATCCGATCCTATAATTGGGAACTTTGACGTTCTTGCCTACAAAAAGGATGAAGCTGGAAAAATTACAGGATATGTACTTGATTTAACTACTACTTTTGATGCTGATGTACAAACTTTTTCACTTGATCCCATCAAGAAACAGTTGTTAAACATTCAAGCTTTTCAAAAAGACAGATCTTATATTTCTAAAATAAGTAGTTTTCCAATAAATACTGAAATTAGAACTGTAAAAACGTTTACAACGGTACCACCTAGAATTAATCTTACTCCTACTCCACAAATTGGTGTGAACCTTCCATCAGCACTAGATGCAGGTGTAGTTACGGTAGAGATGAATACGTCTATGATTTTGTTACCAAAAAAACCCATGCGTAAAAGAGTTTTTGATGCACGTGTAGGTTATTTTGCAAATGAATACAGTGTTTTTGAAGAAGAATCTCAAAAAGCAGAGAATAAAGTATTTGCAGTAAGATGGCGTTTAGAGCCTAAATCTCAAGAAGATGCTCAAAAACAAAAAAATGGTGAATTAATTGAGCCATTAAAACCTATAGTATACTACATTGATCCTGCAACTCCTGAAAAATGGAAAAAATTCATTAAACAAGGAATTGATGACTGGCAAGTAGCTTTTGAAGCTGCTGGATGGAAAAATGCAATTAGAGGAGAATACTGGCCAGAAAACGATCCTACTATGAGTTTAGAGGATGCTCGTTTTTCAGTACTTCGCTATTTTGCTGCCGACATTCAAAATGCTTATGGACCAAATGTACACGATCCTAGAAGTGGAGAAATTCTAGAAAGCCACATCGGTTGGTACCATAATATCATGAGTTTATTGCGTAACTGGTATTTAATTCAAACTGCTGCTGTTGATCCAGCTGCTAGAGCTAAAAAATTTGATGATAAATTAATGGGAGAATTAATCCGTTTTGTATCATCACATGAAGTAGGTCATACTTTAGGATTGCGTCACAATATGGGAGCTAGCTCTGCAACTCCTGTTGAAAAATTAAGGGATGCTGCATACCAAGAAAAAAATGGTCACACATCTTCTATAATGGATTATGCTCGTTTTAATTACGTTGCGCAACCAGAAGATGGAGTAAAACATTTGTTCCCTAGAATTGGAGATTATGACAAATGGGCAATAAAATGGGGTTATTCTTATTTTGAAGACAGCAAAACTGAAGCACAAGAAAAAACAGTTTTGAACGATATGACTAAAGAAGCATACAAAAACAATCGTTTATGGTTTGGAACTGAATCAAGTCCTTATGACCCAAGATATCAAACAGAAGACATTGGAGACAATGCCATGAGAGCATCAGAATATGGTATAAAAAACTTGAAAAGAATTTTACCAAATTTAATAGAATGGTCTAAAGAAGATGGAGAAAGCTACGCTGAATTGGATGAACTTTACGGAGCTCTTACCGGACAATTCAGAAGATACATGGGACACGTAACTAAAAACGTGGGTGGTATTTACGACAATCCAAAAACTTACGATATGACAGGAAATCAATTTCAAATAGTTCCTAAAAGTATTCAAAAAGATGCAGTATCATTTCTTAATACGCAGTTATTCACCACTCCAAAATGGTTATTAGATCAAAACGTTCTCTCAAAAATTAATCCTGATAGTGGTGTTGAAGCTATTAAATCAATGCAAGATGCTACCTTATCTAGTTTAATGACTGGTGACCGTATGGTACGTCTTATGGAAAGCGCTACAGCAAGTAAAGACAACTACAGTGTAGATGAATTACTTTCAGACTTAAATAAAGGGATTTTCTCTGAACTTAAAACAAGTAGCTCTATTGATATATTTAGAAGAAATATTCAAAAAATTTATGTAGATAAAATGATTGAACTTCTAAAACCTGGTACTACAACAGTACGATCTGTACCTGTGGGAGTTACCTACGGTTTCAATACAAGAAGAGTAAACCTAGCGCAAACAGATTTACCATCTATTGCTAGAGGTCAATTAAACACTCTTAAAAACGATTTGAAAATGTCATCATTAAAAATGACGGACAAAATAAGCAAATACCATGTTCAAGATTTAATCTATCGCATAAGCGAAGCTTTAAATCCTAAATAATAAATACAAAAGGGAAACTGTTTTAAATGACAGTTTCCCTTTTTTTAATAAAAAAATGAAATAAACTGTACATTTAATTCTATCCTTATGAAATGAATTAAGCCCAAAAGTATATCTAAAATACTTTTGGGCTTTTTTGGCTTTAAAACAAACCTATACAAATTTTAGGGAAAACATTGAGCAACTAAAAGATCAATCTATTATCAAAATTTATTTCCGTTATTTAAATTTTCTAAAACAAAAAAAACCTACTATCAATACAGCATTGTTGACAATCGAAGTTACATTCAGATCTCAATTAAATTTATATTTTTTTTAAAAAAATTTGCAAATATTATTTATTTAAAAATGAAGTCCGAAAAGTAAATAAATAATACAAAAATATAATTACATATAATTAGCTATTTTTGTTAAAATAACAAAAAAGGCAGTATGGCGTAAAAAAATAATTTTGTTTAATAGTTTGCATAAAAATACAAGCATAAAAACTTATTAAAACAAAAAAACCGAGCTATTACTAGCTCGGTTTACTAAAATCAAATACAGAAAAATGAAATTAATCTTTTGATGATTTTACAGCAAGGTTATAGATAACCAAACCAAAACCTATCTTATTAATTGCATCAGCAATATTATAAGCAACATCTATGTTCCCTTCTGGAATGATTCCGTTGTACCATCCTGTAGTTCCCATCATGTATCCTAATGGATAAATTGACCAACCAACAAGAACAAACCAACATAAGATTTTGTGTGCTTTTTGAACTTCTGCACCAGCTGCTGCAGCAAGTTTTGAAGCTTCACCAAACCAAATTTCATACACAATAGCAAAATATGCTACTCCTGATATTGCACCCCAAAAAGCAGCACTTTCTGGCGCTACAACTTCTCCAAAATAACCTGTAACTAACATAATTACAGAGTAGATAATCATTTTCCACAATAAAGACTGTTTTGCTCCAGCTACCTTTAAAATTAAGTAAAACTCTAAACACATTAACGGCACTGTTAATACCCAGTCAACATAACGGAAGAATGTTGGTGATTCTCCAAACGAAGCCCAATAATCTCTCATGTAAAAATAATGCACTGCTGCAATAAAAGTAATTAAACCTGAAACTAAAACTGATGTACGCCATTTTTTATCAAACTGGCTCAGTGATAAGAAGAAAAAAGCTGATGCAGCCATCATAGCCATACAGCCTACAAAAAAAGTAAATCCTACATAATCTGTTGGTAACATTTTTCCAACTAGTCCTGAAATAAACATAAAATTTGTCATAAAAATAGTTTTTAATATTTTGTTTAACCAAATATACAAAAACTTAGACATACAAATTAATTTTTGTTTAATTATTTTTATGTAATTTTAAACAATAATTAATTTTTATGAAAAATTATTCAAATATCGTAATTGTAGCAAGCTTTTTCGGACTATGGATAGATTCGTATCTTACAAGTCAATTTCAAATAATTCTGGGTTTTTTCTTAATATTTACTTTTGGAATTTTGCATGGTGCCAATGATATTCTTTTAATTCAGCATATAAATCCTGCCCAAAAAAAGAATTCTCAAAATAAAACACTTCTATATTATGTTGTAGTTGTACTTGTGGGTGTTTTATTATTCTACACTCTACCACAGATTGCCTTACTTCTATTTATTATAGTTAGTGCCTTCCATTTTGGCGAACAGCAATGGCATAGTGTTAAAACCAAACTCAATAATTTGGTTTGTATTATGTTTCAGTTTTTATACGGTTTAGTTTTACTGTTACTTTTATTCTATTTTCACAGCAATCAGGTTCAAGATATTGTACATAAAATTACGCATGTGATGGTTCCTTTAGCTGCATTCACTATAGCTTTACAAATCACGGCTTTGCTATTTGGACTTTTTATCTGTTACTTGTTCTGGAAATTTGAATCCTTAAGATGTAAAATTGCTCTAGAAATATTCTTTTTAATACTATTTGCAATACTTTTTAAGGCTTCTAGTTTAATCTGGGGATTTGCTTTATATTTTGTATTATGGCATAGTATTCCATCTATAATTGACCAAGTAATCTTTTTAAATGGTTCATTCAGTATGACACACTTTAAAGCCTATTGCAAAGCTGCTTTCATCTATTGGTTCGTTTCCATCATAGGTATAGCCGTTTTGTTTTTTATTTGTAAAGACGAGCAGTTTTTTAATGCACTTTTTTTCTCATTCTTAGCTGCCATTACTTTTCCGCATGCAGCAGTCATCGCTAATATGTCAAGTGAAGAAAAAACCAACACTCTATAAAACAAAAAAACCGAGTAATTGCTTACTCGGTTTTAATATCAGGATAATTTTAAATCAATTTAAAATGATATCTAAATTGATTTCCATTTAAAATATGGTATATAAAATTATTTTACTTCTTCAAATTCTACGTCTTCTACGTTGTCTCCTTGAGTAGCTTCACCTTGTGGTTGTTCACCTTGTGGTTGTTCACCTTGAGCATACATAGCTTCAGTAGCTGTTTTCCAAGCTGCATTGATGTTATCAAGAGCTGTTTGAATTGCAGGAACATCTTGAGACTGGTGAGCCATTCTCAATTCAGTTAATGCATATTCTACTGCTACTTTATGATCATCAGCTAATTTAGAACCTAATTCTTTCAATTGAGTTTCTGTTTGGAAAATCATAGAATCAGCTTCATTGATTTTCTCCGCTTTCGCTCTTAAAACTTTATCAGATTCAGCGTTAGCTTCAGCATCTTGTTTCATTCTTTCGATTTCTTCAGAAGTTAATCCAGAAGAAGCTTCGATACGAATATCGTGAGATTTACCAGTTCCTTTATCAGTTGCAGATACTTTGATGATACCATTAGCATCAATATCAAAAGTTACTTCAATTTGTGGAACTCCTCTCGGTGCTGGTGGAATACCGTCTAAGTTGAAACGACCGATAGTTTTGTTATCAGCAGCCATTGCTCTAGCTCCTTGAAGAACGTGTAATTCAACAGTTGGTTGAGAATCAGCAGCAGTTGAGAAAACTTGTGATTTTTTAGTTGGTATAGTTGTGTTTGCTTCAATTAATGTAGTCATAACACCACCCATAGTTTCGATACCTAAAGATAAAGGAGTAACGTCAAGTAACAATACATCTTTTACATCTCCAGAAAGAACTCCACCTTGAATAGCTGCTCCAATTGCAACAACCTCATCAGGGTTAACTCCTTTAGACGCTTTTTTACCAAAGAATTTTTCCACTTCGTCAGCAATTCTTGGCATACGAGTAGAACCTCCTACAAGGATCACTTCGTCAATATCAGAAACAGATAAACCTGCATCTTTTAATGCTCTAGCTACAGGAGCCATAGAACGTTTTACTAAAGAATCTGATAATTGCTCAAATTTAGCTCTAGATAATTTTTTAACTAAGTGTTTTGGTCCAGAAGCAGTAGCTGTTACGTATGGCAAGTTGATTTCAGTCTCTGCAGAAGAAGACAATTCAATTTTAGCTTTTTCAGCAGCTTCTTTAATTCTTTGTAATGACATTGGGTCTAAACGCAAATCAACACCTTCTTCTGATAAAAACTCATCAGCTAACCAGTCAATGATTGTTTGGTCAAAATCATCTCCACCAAGGTGAGTATCACCATTTGTAGACAATACTTCAAATACTCCGTCTCCTAATTCAAGAACAGAAATATCAAATGTACCTCCACCTAAATCGTAAACAGCAATTTTTTGATCAGTACCTTTTTTATCTAATCCGTAAGCTAATGCAGCAGCAGTAGGCTCATTGATGATACGCATCACTTTAAGACCTGCAATTTCACCAGCTTCTTTTGTAGCTTGACGTTGTGCATCATTAAAGTAAGCAGGAACAGTAATAACTGCTTCAGTAACTGTTTGACCTAAATAGTCTTCAGCAGTTTTTTTCATTTTTTGAAGAGTCATAGCTGACAATTCTTGAGCAGTATATAAACGACCATCAATATCCACACGTGGTGTATTGTTGTCTCCTTTTACTACACTGTAAGGAACTCTTTTTGATTCAGCCGAAACTTCACCAAAACCTTGTCCCATAAAACGTTTGATAGAAGCAATAGTCTTAGTTGGATTAGTTACTGCTTGTCTCTTAGCAGGATCTCCTACTTTGATCTCTCCACCTTCAACAAAAGCGATGATAGATGGTGTTGTTCTTTTACCTTCTGCATTAGGGATAACAACTGCTTCATTACCTTCCATTACAGAAACACAAGAGTTGGTAGTACCTAAATCAATTCCGATTATTTTACCCATTTTTATTATATTTAATTTTACTTTATACTTATTTAAAGGCTCGAAAACCAATAGTCAATCTTTGTGCCAACACTTTGTCAGTATGTAAAATGTCAGTTTAACCACTTATTGGCGGAAAAATTGCTGACAACTTGACATTTTACTTTCATTTAACCATTTATACAATAAATTAGAAGATAAACATAAGAGTCTAAAAAATTATTCACTAATAAACTTTTAGTTTAAAAATTACGAACAAAAAATGGTGCCTTTTTTAATCAAAAAAAACACCATTTTCGTAAAACCAATCTCCATTTTCATTTACAAATGTAGATCGTTCATGATGAATATGACTTTTATTATACTCATCTTTATAGTACGCCTTAAACTCTACAATAGTAGGCGTAGATTCAATTATTTCTAGTTTAAGCCAAGTATTGCTTTTAGCCCACTGCAAAATATCATTAAAAGGATGCAACACTCTTACATGAGGTACAGTAGTTGCAACGAGATAAGTAGCATTATGAATGGCATAAGCGCTGTACCTAGATCGCATCAACTCCTCGGCAGAAACAGCTTTTACATTATAATTTAGTATTGGTCCACAACATTTTTCAAATGATTGCAAAGCTCCGCAATGACATTTAATTGTATTCATAGATCATTATTATTAAACCTCGTGAAATTTAAAGTTCAAGAGAACTATTTATTTTTTGATGCAACTGATTCAGTAAAACTTGATACTTGCTAATCTCTATTAAGTCCTCGTCATCATCTGAAAAATCAAGTAATTCGTCAAGTGCTTCACTTACTTCTACTAATTTATTTTTGGCGTCAAGCATATTCTTAACAGCAATACAATCTATAATTTCTTGAACACTTAGTTTCAAGCTAGAAAATTTATTTATGTTCTCCATGACACCTTATTGCTCTGTTGTTATATCCTCATTAAATTTTTTGGTAATCAATTTAAGCTTTTCTTTTCGCAATAAAATGGCTTGCTTGGCTTTATCTTGTGCTTTATGCAGCTTGTCATTATGCTTTTTTATGTTTTTTTCATTGTTTCTTCCCATTACAACTCCAATATTTTAAATTAAGTTACAAAGGTCGGATTTATTTGTTAGATTAAGATTATTTCTTGATGATATAGCAAAATCAGGTTCACAACCGGCACATTGTGTTAAAAAAACACATCATTAATTAGTTGTTTATTTTTAAATAAAAAAATAAAATACACTTTTTTTTACATTTTAAAACTACTTAACATTTTTTTGTTATATTTATGTTCTTATTAATCATTACATAAACACTGTTTCTATAGATGATTTTAAAAAGGAAGTACATAAAATTTTTAAGATGGTTTATCCTAAGACCAAAAACAACTGGCGTTCTATCCTTTTTATTTTTAAGCATTATTACAACTTTAATTTCGTTTCAACAATATCAACTGGTTAAAGAACTTGAGCAACGCGAAATGAATAACATTTTAAACGTTGTGGATCAAAACATTAATCAATCTCTCAAAAACTACTATACTGCAACTTTAACTCTAGCCTTAACTCTTGATGACAAGGGAATCCCAAAAGACTTTGAATATGTGAGTAAACAATTAATTAGATCTAACAATACAATTAGGGCTGTAGAACTAGTACCAAAAGGTGTTATAAAATACGTTTACCCTATTAAGGGAAATGAAGCAGCGATTGGTCTAAATATAATAACTACTGAAAATCTTCGGGTAGAAAGCTTAAAATCTATATCTAGTCAAAAAATGTACTTTGCTGGTCCACTTGAGTTACGGCAAGGCGGTATTGCAATTGTAGGACGATTGCCTGTTTATAAAAAAAAAATATTTTGGGGATTTTCGGCTGTAGTCATAAAACTAAATACTTTTTTAGAAGTTTCCGGCATTAAAAACATCGATAATTCAAAGTATTATTTTCAATTTTCAAAGTTTAGTTTAGATAAAAAAAAAGAAACTTTTTATATTAACAACCCTACCAATCTTGAAGGTAAATACTATATTTCAACAAAAATTGCCGATGGAGATTGGAAATTATATTTAATCTCAAAAAATAAATCCTATTTATATTCTGCTATTTTAATACCTTGTATTTTAGGTTTTATTCTCGCTGGTATTTTAGGGTTAATGGTGACAACATTGTTAAAAATACCTAACGAACTACAATCATTAGTTAAACTTCAAGCCAATAAACTATTAGACACTGAAATTAAATTTAAAACTATTTTTGATCAAGCTGCTCTAGGTATTGCAAGTGTTGATCCTATAACAGGGAATTTTCAAGAAATCAATGCCAAATTCTGTGAAATGTTGGGATACTCCCAAAAAGAAATGAAACTTAAAAACTTTCAATCCGTAACACATCCAGATGATTTAGAGAAAGACATGAAAAATGTTGATCATTTAAAAAACGGACGTATTAGTGAATATACCATGCAAAAGAGATATTTTACAAAAAATGGAGATCTCATTTGGGTAAATTTAACTGTAACTCCACTATTTGATACAAACCAAAATCAACAAAATGTAATTGCCATAGTTGAAGACATAACGCTAAAAAAAAATACAGAGAAGTTAATTAAGAAAAGTGAAACAAGATTTAAAAATTTATTTGATGACAGTCCATTACCATTGAGAGAAGAAGATTTTTCAGAAGTAAAAATATACTTAGAACAAAAAAATTTAACTCATAAAAGCACAGAAACGGTTCTAAATTATTTCACAGAAAACCCTAATGATTTAGATAAATGCCATTCTCTAATTAAAGTAATAAACGCCAACAAAGCATGTTTAAAGCTATACAAAGTAAAAAATATTAAAGAATTAATTCAAAATAAAAATGAATTGTTCAACCTAAAATCAAGGAATGATTTTGTAAGTAATTTAATAGCAATTACACAAGGTAAAAAACAGTTTATTATTGATACTCAAATAAAAACAGTCAAAGGTGAATATCGTGATATTAATTTGAGATGGAATCTCGTTCAAGGTTATAGAAAAACATTTGAGCGCGTTATTGTCTCAACCGAAGACATTACCAATAGATTAGCCTCTGAGCGAATTATATTAGAAACCAAACAAAGTGTAGAATCATTAATAAACACTATTGATGGGATTGTATGGGAATGTGATGCATCTACTTTTAATTTTGTTTTCATTAGTGATAAGGTAATTAATATTTTAGGATATACCCCAGATGAGTGGATAAATGACCCTCACTTTTGGAGTAATCATATTTATCAAGAAGATAAAGAATGGGTACAGAGTTACTGCAAAATAAAGGTGGATGAAAACTTAGATCACGATTTTGAATACCGTATGATTGCAAAAAACGGAAAAATTGTATGGCTAAGAGATATTGTAAACATAATATATGACAAAGGAAAACCAGCAATGCTTCGAGGAATTATGATTGACATCACACGAAGTAAAGAATATGAAAATGAAATTAATACCTCATTTGAAATTGTAAGTGAACAAAATAAACGTTTACTCAATTTTTCCTATATAGTATCTCACAATCTAAGATCACATACGAGTAACATTGCATCTATTGTTTCTTTTCTTGAAACTACAGATTCTGAAGAAGAAAAAAATGAAATGCTTCAATTATTAAAAACCGTATCAAATTCACTAGGAGAAACAATGCTTCATTTAAACGAAGTCATAAATATTAGAACCAATATAGGTTTACTTCTTGAACCATTAAACTTAAACGAATACATATCTACAGTACTAAACGTACTCTCTGAACAGATTACAAAAAACGATATTTCAATTATAAACCAAGTTCCACTTGACTCAATAATAAATTACAATCCTGCCTATTTAGAAAGCATCCTTTTTAATATTATCTCAAACTCTATTCGCTACAGACATTGTGAACGAGAAACTATTATAACTATTAGTTTTCGAATGGAAAACAATTTAAAATATTTAGAAATTTCAGATAACGGAATTGGGATAGATTTAATTAAAAATGCCGACAAACTTTTTGGTATGTACAAAACCTTTACTACAAATTCTAATTCTAAAGGGATTGGATTATTCATTACAAAAAATCAAATAGATGCAATGGGCGGAACCATCACTGTTGAAAGTGAACCTAACATAGGAACAACATTTAAAATTTATATTCGATGACAAATAAAACAATATGGATTGTTGATGACGATCCTATTTACCAAATAATTGTTAATAAAATAATAAACAGATCAGCTATGTTCTCAAAAATTATTCCATTTAAAAATGGAAAAGAGGCACTTGATCAACTGCAGGAAGTTATTAATAACAATGAAGCAATACCTGACATCATTTTATTAGATATCAATATGCCAATTATGGATGGATGGGAATTCATGGAGGAATTAAACAACTTAAAACCAAAATCTCTTGATGAAATCCGTATTTATATTGTAAGCTCATCCATAGCTATTGAAGATAAAACAAAATCAAAAAAATTTAAAACAATATTAGGATACATTTCAAAACCGGTTACAGTAAATGATATAATATTAATTGCATCCAGTGAATAAATAAAGAATTTAAAATCACTTACACTCTTTCTTTATTTCATCGAGAGTTTTTTCAGTGTAAATTAATTGTTCTGTAATATGCTTTCGTAAATCGTTAATATCAAATTCAAAATAATTAGCCCAAGATGACAATTGCAATATATTTCTAACTTGTTTGATTCGCTTTCTGGTTTCAGAGCTGGTTCTTAGAACTGCTTTTTTATTAAAATTAGGATTTTTTTTATGCTGGTATTGAACTAGTTCTTTATCATAATTTACTTCAAGATAATACAACAAATCAATTTCATTATCAGGATAAAAACAATCCCAAGATGCAAATCCTAATTTAAATTTCGATCCCGTTTCATGCTCAAGTGGTTCCAATCTCCATTTACAATTGGCTAACCTACCCCAATGATTTGATAAGCGATACATTCCTTTTTTAGTGTAATAATATTTACTACCTGATTTACTATCATACTGCAATTTCAAATTATTTATTGCATCCAATGAAGTTTCTTGGAAAACACAAAAAGTATTTTTGAAAGAATTAGGGCTAGGTTTAAAGTTGTTTTGCATACTACAAAGATAATCAAGAATAGTATTTACTGAGAATTCAAATTAAAAATGATTAAATTTGCCCACTTAAATAAAAAAATAAAGATGACAAAAGCTAACGAAGAAAGAATGTTACAAAAAGGAATCTACACAGGAGTTATTGAAAAAGATGAAAACAACAACTTTTTTTGTGGTGAATATTTGTTAGACTATAAAATGGCAACAAAATTCAATGTAGGTGATATGGTAACCATAAAAACGATCATTGAAAACCCAAGTGACATTAGCCATAACAAATACCCAAAAAAGTCAAAGAATTTTGACAAAGCAAATTATAAGCAACAACAATAAAGATATTAATCATAGCTTATAATATTTTTCATTAAAACTAATAACAGATTTTTTTTAGACAAAAACGCAAAAAATAAAAAAAAGTGTACCTTTGCAAAAAATTTGTCCATTTAAAACAAAATTGTATTCCTTATATACAAAAAGACAAGTAGTTACATATTTATGAAAAAAATAGTTGAATACCGCAAATTGCTAAATGTAGATAAAACTGCTGAGCTAAAAGATTTGAAAACCATTTATCGTAATGCGATGAAGGAAGCACACCCAGATAAATTTCAAGGTGATGAAGCTGGATTAAAAGCAGCTGAAGAAAACAGTAAAAAAATTATTGAGGCTTACCATTTTTTAGTGAGTATTAATCCTGAGACTATTAAGGCCAATTTACCTGAGTATACTGAAACAATTTCAACATCAACAATTACAGATTATAAATTTGTTGAAGGTAGATTAATCATCAATTTTTCAAATGGAAGTGTTTATGAGTACATAAGTGTACCAAAAGCAACCTATGTAAAAATGGTAAATGCTGATTCTCCTGGAAGATTTGCAAAAAGACATATCTTAAACGCTTTTACTTGGAGAAAAACAATCAATCAAGACTAAAACGTTTCTAGTAAGACATACAAGCACTCCAAATGGAGTGCTTTTTTTATATGCATCAATCAAAAATATACACAAACAAAGTTTGACATTTATTGTCTTCAACATTACAAGGCAAATACACAATAAATAGTGATTTATAACAAAAAATTAGATAGTTATTATATTTGTATTTTATTATTTTTAAATACTTTTGCAGATATAACTATATTAACTAATTTATAATGAAAAAAATAATTTTATTACTTTCTGCTGCTGTTGTATTAATTTCTTGTAGCAAAGTTGGCAAAGATGAATACTTGATTACTGGTACAGCTAAAGGCATAGATAATGGTAAGACAATTGTTCTAGAAACTCAAGATGCAACTGGAATGATGCTTGCAAAAGATACTGTTAAAGTAGAAAACGGTAAATTTGAAATGAAAGGTAACATTACTGAACCTGCTTTTTATACTTTACAACTTGAAGGAGCACAAGCTAAAATACCGTTTATATTAGAAAATGCTGAAGTTAAAATTGAAATCAACAAAGACAGTATTCAAAAATCTAAAGTTTCTGGAACATATAACAATGAAGAGTATATGACCTTTAATGAAGAAATGACTAAAGTTCAAAAGAAACTTATGGATTTTCAAACAAAAAACATGGCAGCCATGAATACTGCACAACAAACAAAAGACACTGTTGTGATCAATAAATTAATGCAAGAGTTTTCTAAAATTCAGGAAGAAGTAAATACTGCTTCAAAAAACAAATATTTGACTTATGCTGAAACGCACCCTAAATCATTTATTTCAGCTTTGATTATCCAAGGAATGTTAAATGATCCTTCAACTGATGTTGCAAAATCAGAAAAACTATACAATAGTCTTGAAGAATCATTGAAAAAAACAAAACCAGGAATCGCCATCAAAACTAAAATTGCTGAAAGAAAAGCTCCTGCTGCAGTAGGTGCTGCTCCTGCACCAGCAATGCCAGGAGGTAACTGAAGAGCAGATTTTTCAGCTCCTAATCCTGAAGGGAAAATGATTTCACTAAAGGAAAGTTTGGGTAAAGTTACAATAGTAGATTTTTGGGCGTCTTGGTGTGGTCCTTGTCGACAAGAAAACCCAAATGTGGTAGCTTTATACAAAGAGCTTCATAGCAAGGGTCTTAATATTATTGGTGTTTCTTTAGATAAAGATGCAAAAGCATGGAAAGATGCAATTGCTAAAGATAAATTAACTTGGAACCAGGTTTCAAACTTAAAATTTTGGGATGAACCTATAGCTGCACAATATAAAGTAGAATCAATTCCAGCTACTTTTATAATTGATGCATCTGGAAAAGTAGTAGCACAGAACTTACGTGGCGAAGCGCTACGAGCAAAAGTTTTAGAACTTTTAGCTAAATAGAAACCTATTCTAATAAAAATAAAAAAATCTCCGTAATGGAGATTTTTTTATTTTATTCAATACCAAGTGATTAAAAAAAATAGCAAAATTAAGTTCAAAATTTGTTTGGAAACTTAAAAACTGTTGTTATATTTGCACCCGGTTAGCACAACGAGTTATACTTGTTAAGTCTTGGGGAGATACTCAAGCGGCCAACGAGGGCAGACTGTAAATCTGCTGTGTAAACTTCGCAGGTTCGAATCCTGCTCTCCCCACTAAAGCGTTGCATTTGTAACGCTTTTTTTATGGATTGTTTTAATGTATTATTTCCTGCCTAATATTACAAGTCATGAAAAAAAGAATTATCCATACGTCTCAAAAATATTTCTGTTGGCTCATTTTAGAGCTTAATAAAGCACTATTAAAAGAAATGATAACTCACACTAAGTTGTCCCTGACATCTTGAGTTTAAATTATCAACTAACCAAGGAGTACCTTTAGGATTTTTAAATTGAAAAACGGGCTGTTGATTTTCTATTCGAACAAAATCAAGCAAAGCATAACCTGAATTGTTAATATTAGGAACATAGACTTGAGTTCCCCAATTTTTTGATATTAAATTCCCTATATTAAATAAATCAAGCGCAAACTCTACTTTATTTTTAAAAAGTTTTGTCTCATACATGAGTTTTAAATCTACTTGATGATTCCATGGCGTTCTTACCGCGTTTCTATTGGCGTATTTACCTCTGTTTTTACTCAAATAATCATTATCATTGATGTATTCATTAAGCTGCTGCCATTGCTCAGCTGCTGATACAACAACAGTATTATTCCTATCTACTATATTTTGAAGTTTAATTTCTGATTGATCTCTGGGAATATAGATAATATCGTTCTTAGCAGAACCATCCCTATTAATATCTCCTTCATAAACAAATGTAAAGGGACTCCCTGATCTACCATTGTATAATAAGCCTACTTTAAAACTACTCGATTTAAAATGAATATCATAAAAATGATAGGAAACAAATTTATGACGCAAATCAAAATTTGAAGCAGTGAGTTCAGGTGAATTGGCTACTAAGGCTTGGTTCCATTCAAAATTTGCCGCATGTGAATTTCTATTAGTACTTGAAATGTCTTTACTCACTCCATAAGTATACCCTAAAAATCCATTGTAATTACTTTCTGTTTTAGTAAGCCCTAGAGTTAAATTGTATCTATATCCTTGAGAAGTATTAGTCAATAAAAAAACATTTGTAAAATTAGGATTGATTTTAATGCTCTCTGCTGAGGTATTGTAATACGGACGTTGATCAGCTCCCGTAAAATTACTTTTTTGATCCTCCCTCCTATTTATGGATTGAAACAACAACCCATCTAAAGTTTTAGTATAAGTAGCCTCCAAGTTTAAAGCAAAGTTATTTTTTAAAGCTACATCAAGCGCAATGTTACTTTTCCAATCACGTGGTAAATTGAAATTAGTATCTACTAAATTTACTTCGGTCAACTTTCTATTTTGCAAAGACGCTAATTGGCTTAAATCCTCATTAATGTTTAAACTGGTTGTTGGACGATAATCAATATTAAAATATTTCGTTCCAGAAATGTAATATTCATAAGCATACCACACAAAGGGCATTCTACCTGTAAATAGTCCTGTTCCGCCCTTTAAAATATATTTTCCATCGGCATCAATAGTATAATTAAAACCTAAACGCGGATTAATTATTGGTTTACTATTAATTTTATTTTTATACCCCGAAAACTCTGGTGTACGTTGAATTTCATCAGAAATAGGAAAAGCGGTAGGCGTATTTTGCCAATCTAAACGAATTCCAGCTAAAATATTAAACTTTTTTGAGAGTCTAATTTCATCTTGTAAATAAACACTACCTAATACAACTCCATAATCAGCTGATGGGGTCTTTTTATTAAACTCAAAATCGTTATTCTCAATATTGTAAACTCCACGAACACGATTGGGTTGATCTGCCAAGAAACTAGCTACAGAGTTGTATTGCCACCTACCATTGAAAGCCGTTAAAAAGCGATATTCAATACTATTAATTTCAGATGAAACTCCAGCGGTAAATTTATGATTTCTGTGATAATAAGTAAGATTATCTGTAAACTGAATAGTATTTAAACTTAAACCGTAAATAGAAGCTTCTCTATACGTTCCTGCAAAAACAGTATTTGAGGTATTGTCAATAATTTCTAAATGAGGAAAAACACGACCTTCATAAGTGCGATCATCATTTACCGTTGATAAAGAAACTGTCATTTTATTTGAAAGCCGATTTGTGAATTTACTTTTTAGCTCTGCTACAATACTATTTGTAGTAGAATTGTGCCTGTATCCTTGATTTGTAAAATTAAAAACAGTGGGAGTCCATTCTAGATTATCAGCATAGCCTTTAACAAAATTATTTCTCAACGTTAATTTATGATCATCACTAATGTTGTAATCTAATCTTAAAAAAAGTTTGGTATTCTTGCGCTCTATTTGGGCATTGAGTGCAGTTCCTGGATCATAATTATATTTTGTTTTAAGTCTATCAGCTATAAGGGCAACCGTTTCAGCAGAAATATTGGAAGTTATACTTCCAGGAGTATTAAAGACCGTTTCATTCCTATCGGCCAATTCTGCATTAAAAAAATAAAACAATTTATTTTTAACTAGGCTTCCGCCAAGACTAAAACCGTAGGTATAGTCATTAAAAACTGCTTTTTGTTGCTTAATACCATCAGCGTAAGTACCTACTAAATTTCTATTTTTCACAAAGGTGTAGGCAAGACCAGTTGTTTTATTCGTTCCACTTTTAGTAACTGCATTGATGCTTGCACCTGTAAAATTCCCAAAAGTTACATCAAATGGGGCAGTTTTTACAGAAAGGGCACTAATGGCCCCAAAACCTATAGGTTGTGTACCTGCTAAACCTCCAGGCGTTCCGGAAGCAGTTGATCCTGCAGCACCACTTGCTGGCTCTTGAAAGCCCAAAACATCATTTGTGGAACTCCCATCAATAGATAAATTATTAAAACGATAATTAGCCCCTCCAAATGAATTTAGGTTTGCCTCTGGTAGTAATCTTGTAGCATCTTGAATACTTCTATTTGCTGTAGGAAGGCTTGTGATTACATCAATTTTTAAACGCTTCTCATTTCCTTTTTTAGAATAAGCATTGTTTACCACTACTACTGATTGCAATACTTCTGCTTTTGCAAAAAGTATAAAATCAAGTTTGGTAGTTTTACCTAGTTGTACTTGAATAGCATCTGAAAGTAAGGTATTAAACCTTTCTGCCACAATTTTAATTTCATAATCATAGGCTGGCTGTAACTGATTGAATTCATAATACCCATCTGCTTGTGATTGCGTTGCATATTTTATTCCTGTTGATTTTTGAAGAATAAAAATAGTGGCAAATGGCACGGTATTATTTTGCTCATCGGTTATAGTTCCTTTTACTATTCCGGTAGTTTCTTGAGCAAAAAGTAATCCTGTACAAAACAGAATTAAAAATGTTATAGTATACTTCATTTTAAAAATATAGATTTTATAAAACTACGTAACTAATAGTATTTTAGTTTTTCACATTTATCGTATATTTACGATTATGTATTGATTAAAAACCACTAAAATACTGATTAAAAGAAGCTTATTAAAAATATATAATTAAATATTAACCTAAACTATTTATCTATAAAACACGATTAATATGAAAGACAATAACGTTTTTAACAGTTTAGATTTAGAACTTTCAAAATTGTCAAAATGTTTATCTCATCCTGCAAGGATCCAAATTATAACCCTACTTTCAAGACATAAAGATAGAACTTGCAAGTAAATAGTAGCCGAGTTGCCCTTATCGTAGTCTACTGTTTCAAAACATTTAAAAGATTTACTAGAAGAAAATCTAATTTGTAGAAAATTAAGTGGTACTCAATCTTTATATATGCTAGAATGGAATAAACTAGAGCGCGTTTTCACCATTTTTGAACGTTTTAATAAAAAAACAATGATTCAACGTCTAAAAAGAAATTGTTGTTAACTATATTTAACATCAATTCACAAGCAACCCTTCCAGTAATTTGGGATAAAAACATATTTTTATCTTCTTTATTTCACTTCTTTAGACAAACGAATGTTAAGTACTTTGATTTGTTGTGCAGCAATTTTAGCAATTTCTGTGGCTCCTTTTATAGAGAGATGCGTGTTGTCATCGATTCCTTTTGGGATATAGCTATTTTCTCCCGCGGTAAAGTGCAGATGTAATTCTTTTGATTTTTCTACTCCGTAGGCTTCTTCCAAAAGTTCCGTGTAGTATTGCATGTCAATAAAAGGCACTTTATATTCTTGTGCTACGAGCCTTAATTCTTGAGTATAATCACCATGTGAGTCAATCAAAACACCTTGTTCATTGAAAGTTCTTCGGGTTATGGAGGAAAACAAAATAGGAGTTGCACCTTTTTTTCTGGTTTCCTCTACAAAACGAATCAGATTGTGTCGGTAGCTTGTGTGCGGATTGGTGTAGCGAGTTGGGTCGGTTACTTTGCCATCGTTGTGGCCAAATTGGATAAAGACATAATCTCCTTTTTTAAGTGAATTATATACAGCGTCCCATAATTTTAGATCAATAAAACTACGTGTGCTTCGGCCATTGACGGCTCGGTTGTCTATCACCACATTGTCTGAAAAAAATGTAGGTAACATTTGTCCCCATCCTCTTTCAGGATTTTGTTCTGGTGCTACTTTGTTGGCCATAGTCGAATCGCCAATGGTGTAAATGGTGGTTTTTTGTGCCCAACCGTTTAGGGTGATGCAGGCAATTAGTAGGAAGTACTTTTTCATTTTATTGTTATTTTACAGAGGTTGGAATACTAGCTTTTTCTCCAATAGTGACTTCGTTCAGCACAACATTTTCAGCGTTTTGGCTTGAAATGCCATTTTTAGCCCATTGGATATGAATGTTATTAAAAAAAATATCTTTTATTTTTAAATCGGGATAGCCTTGAATCACAATGCCGGTTTGTGTGGCTTTTTTGCAAACGATATTCGAAAAATTGATGTTGCTAACACTTGATGCAAAGCCACTGCCTTCGCCGTGGTAGTTCGAGGTAATATACAAGGCATCTTCTACCTCGTCAAGTTGCAGATTGTTTACAAACACATCTTTGATATAGCCACCACGATCGGCATTGGTTTTTAGGTAAATGCCTCTTTTGAGGTAGCCAATCGTCTTGCAGTTTTCTACAAAAATGTTTTGAATTCCAGCCGACATCTCGCTGCCCAACACTACTCCGTGCAGTCCCTTAAAATTGCAATTTCGGATGACAATGTTCTGGCTTGGGGTGGCGCTATTGGCTCTTCCTTCGTGGTCTCTTCCTGATTTTATGGCTATATTATCATCGGCATTATCAAAAGAAATGTTTTCGATTAGGACATCGCTAGCATATTCGGGATCGATGCCGTCGTTATTGTTATTGAATGCTTTGTATTTTAAACCACGTATCGTAATGCTTTTACTTTTTAACAAATGAATGCACCAAAATGGTGAATCTTCGATTTGAACATTTTCGACAAGTATATTTTTGGAGTCGATGAATTGAATGAGTTGCGGTCGTAGGTAATGTCCTTCTCCAAAAATTCGTTCTTTGATGGGAATATTTTGATGATTCATGTCCCTACTTAAAAGTTGGTCTTTCTTTTCGAGTGGTTTCCATTTGATCCAAGTGTTTTTTGCCTCTCCATCGATAGTTCCGTTTCCGGTGATGGCGATGTTTTCTAATCCATTTCCGTAAATCAACGGACTGTAATTGTATAGCATTGTGCCTTCCCAGCTAGTCAAAACCAGCGGATAATCTTTTGGATTAGAACCAAATCGGATTTTGGCACCATCTTCTAAATGCAAGCGAACATTACTCACAAAATGAAGTGGACCTTGTAATGTAAAAATACCTTTTGGGACAATGATCGTTCCGCCATTTTTCTTTTTACAAAGCGCCATTGCTTTATCAAAAGCGGGTTTTGCATTGCTTATCGAATCTCCTTTGGCTCCCAATGCGGTTACTTTTATGGTAAAGGCAGGAATGGTGGGTAACACGATACGATTTAGGATAGCGTTGACTTTTTCTGTGGGAAAAGGTTTGTTTTGTGCCCAACCACTTAGGCTGATGCAGACAAAGAATAACAGGTGTTTTTTCATTTTCGGTTACATTTATAGTCTTGTTTTAGGTTCTGAAGCCCAACAGTGAGATTTATTTGTTACTAGCCCCGATAGTAGTGGAAATCCTTTTTTTTATACCTGTCAGGTTTCTAAAACCTGACAGGTATAAAAAAAAGATTACTTCGTCAGTTCGCTATCGCTCGGGTGTAACGGATAGCGGGACTTTGTTTCCTGAAAAGCGTTTTGTTGATGCTCCAAAAAAAATAGTAACTAATTACTAGTGGTTACGTACCAATTTTTTATTTTGTCATTAAGAATGTTATCTATGTTGTAATTTTTAGCTTCTTTTTTAGATAGTTGATACGACCACGGGACTCTTTTTTGGGGTTGAAAGCCTGGCCCAGAGCAATTGTATTCGGCATAAAAGCTGGTTTTTTCGGCTTCGGGTTTTGACCAATTGTGCCATCCTTGCGGGAGAATATGGGCATCCATAGTGCAATCTATGAAAACGGTTTTCGCATAGATTCGCCAAGGTCTGCCCAAATAGACTTCTTTGACACTAGTGTCGGCGGTGAGTTTACAGTTCTTAAAAACGTAGCCAAAAGTACTGTCTTGAGGGGTCGAAGCAGCAGTGATATAGGAATCTTTTTTGCTGTGTAACCTACAATTTTCGAAAAAGACCGTGGCATCGCCAAAAATGAAATCGGTAGTACCTTCGATGTAACAATCTTTGAAATAGTTTTTAGTGCCCTCGCCTGAGGTATAAAGCGTGTCTTGGTTGCCCAAGAGATTGCAGTTTTGAATTTTTACCCGATTGGCGTTTACATTGAGTGCAACTGCTTGTCCAACCTCGCCAGCAGCATTTTCGATGGTTATGTTTTGGGCGATAAAATCATTTCCTTCTACCAAAACGGTGTAAGTGTGAAAGGTACTGTTTCTTCCCACATTCATTTTTTTGAAGTGATCATCAAAAGTGATAATGGTGTTTTCTTTGCTTTCGCCGATGAGGGAAATTTTGGTATTCCAAGCGTGGATTTTTACTTTTTCGTAGTATTTTCCGTTTTTGACATAGATTACAATGCGTTGATTTGGATAAGAACGAGCCGCATTTATAGCGTCTTGAATTTTAGTAAAGTTGCCAGAGCCTTTAGCATCTACTACAAAATAATTCTCATTGCTTGGTTGTATATCTTTTTTTTTTGGCTCGTTCGTTTGGATTTTTTTTAACCAATTGGGATATTTTTTTAGCACTTCTTTTGGTTCGTTCGTATACCAAGCATAACCGTTTCGTCTTTCGGAACCAATTTCTTCTATTGTTTTTTTCTTGATACCATCTCGGTCGCAAAAGAAAGGTTCATTGGTGTCAAGCTCCATAAATCGGGCCCAAATTGGCTCTGCATTTTCGGTGGCAATCATTTTTTTATTGGTGATTTTTCCAGCTTCATTCAGGATTCGTTCCTCTTTTAAGTTGGTTATTTTGGTGGTTTCAAACCAAGTTACCGCACTTTTTACGGCTTGAATGATTTCAGGAGATGGATTCTCGATGGACATCAATAGCAAAACAATTTTTGCTGATTCTTTTCCGCTCAGCGAAGGCAATTCATACGCTCTGGCTTTTGCAGGAAGCAAGGTCACTTCGTCGTGCTGCGCGCACCAAGCAGTTAAAGTATTGTTTTGTTTGTATTGTGTTTTTAAGATACAATCGATGCCTTTATCAAAAGCTACCTTGATTTTAGTGACCAATGGTTCTGAGAGTTTTATGGCAAAATAGTCGCTTTTGTCTTTCAATTCTTTGAACATAAAAAGCAGATTGGCCATTGCATCATCATTGAAAGTGATGTGGGTGTAATAGCCTTTCTTCTTAGGGAAAAACTGTGGCCAACCTCCATTAGCGTATTGTGCTTTGAGTAAGTAATCTAGACCTAACAAAAAAGCTTTCTGATAGCGTTCGTCTGGATTTTGGCGATACATTTTGGATAGAAAAAGCATTTCCTGCGAGGTAGCACCATTGTCTATAGTGATTTCGTCTGTACTGTCTTTTTCGGAAAGTAGCTTTTTTTTCTCGGTATCGTTTAGGTCTTTTTGCATTTGTATGTTTTTTGGCCAACCGCCAATAGAGCGTTGGTACAACAATACATTTTCGGCAATGGCAATGGCTTCAGGGCTGCTAAACCAAGGGCCTTCTTTCATTTCGGTAATGGCTTTCCAACTCTTATTCAAGACTTGCGCATGGGTCAAACTTCCGATGCAGATACATAAAACAAGAATAATTTTCTTCATTTTTTGCGGTTTATTTTGTTACTCTAAACCAATCGATGACTACATTTCCAGCATCGTTGGTCGTTTCATTTCGTAGGGCTAAAAAGCCAATTTTTGCGCCAATCCATTTTCCTTCTTCGGCACTAAAAGCCGTTCCGATTGGCAGGAATTTTTGATTGTCTTCACTGAAATAGAAAAGGCATTGTCCACCAGCGGCTATTTGTACTCTTAAGTAGCAGGTATTGCTTTGTATGGGGATGCTTTGGCTTTCTTTTTCGATTCCTTTTTTATCCGCGCCGAGGCAAGTTACTTGAGATAACCAATAGCTGTTGTCAAGTTTTTTCATTTTGAGATAACTGTAATTCAATCCCATTATGACTAAGCCTGTTTGTTCTCCGTCGGCTCTTGCATTGAAGGTGATTTTGGTTGTGATGGTCGCTTTTTCGGCTGGAATTTTTTGTAGTAATAAATTCCCAATATCGAATAAATTAGTACTGTTTTTGGGTTTTGTTTGACAAAATAAAGTGTAATAGCCTAGAGTAGAAGGGAAGCCCCAACTCACTTTTGGATTGGCGTGCCATTGCCATTGTAATCCTAGTTTTGGTTCGCTGAACTCATCACTTTCTGCGGGAGTTTTTACTGGGAATGATTTTCCAATGTTTGGTTTTTTGAAAACACTCACGGGTTCACCAATGCCATTTCCGTTGGTATCAGTTCCTATGACAGGCCAGTCGTTTTTCCAAATCACAGGTTGTAAATGCACGATTCTTCCATAGGCTTCTTTATCCTGAAAATGGAAAAACCAATCTTCTCCTTTTTGTGTTTGTACCCACGCACCTTGATGGGGCCCATTGATTTTTGAATTCCCTTGTTCGAGTACTACTTTTTTTTCATAAGGTCCGTATACGTTTTTGGATCTTAATACCAATTGCCAACCCGTAGCTACGCCTCCTGCAGGAGCAAAGATGTAATAGTATCCGTTGCGTTTGTAGAATTTTGGACCTTCAACAGTAGTGTCATTCGGGTGACCGTCAAACAGAATGACATCATCATTGTTGGCCAAAGTTCCTTCTGCATTGAGCGTGCAAAGTGCCAAAATACTTTTGATACCCGCACGACTTCCGGCAAAAGCATAGGTGAGGTATACTTTTCCATCTTCATCCCAAAGCGGGCTGGGATCAATTAATCCTTTTCCTTCCTTGACTAAAACGGGAGCAGACCAAGCCTGCTTTGGATCTTTGGTTTTGACCATATAAATGCCATAATCAGGATCTGGGTAGTAAATGTAAAATTCGTTATCATGAAACCGAATGCAAGGCGCCCAAACACCATTGCCGTGTTGCGGTTGGTCATAAACCTCCAAAGGCGGCTGTTTTTGAAGTCCATAATTTATAATGGTCCAATTAATCATATCCTTAGAATGCAGAATTGGCAAACCCGGTATACAGTTAAAGGATGATGCCGTCATATAATAATCCTCATTGACCCTAATAACATCAGGATCTGAATAATCACTATGAAGTATAGGATTTTGATAGTTTCCATTGCCCAAATCGGCTACCCAAACTTGCGATGGGGCGCCGTTTGTACTTTCTTGGGCTGTAATTATGCCACAGATGCTGAAAATAAGCAATAAGAAACTAATTTTGGATGCCATGATTTATCGGTTTAATTCTAAGGCAGCAAGAATAAAAGGGCCCGTAGCTTTTGGGTCGTTGTCTTTTTTCTTTTCGTTTACATAGTATTCAAACGAGCCATCACGGTAGGGATTTCCACCAAGTCCAGCCACAGCACAGGCTTGAGTGATAATCACTTCACCATTAGCGCCTATTTTGATTAATTGTTTGGTCATACCATCAAAGGCTTTCTGAGCGATTTTTTTATATTTTTTGGGTAAGTATCCTTTGTTGGCTCCTTTGGCAAAAGCATAAGCAAACATAGCCGTTCCAGACGCTTCTAAATAATTTCCACCTACAGCACCTTTGTCGGTTACTTGGTACCAAAGTCCAGAAACATCTTGAAAAGGAGTTAATGCCTTGGCCAATTGGTTCAAATAGCTTACTAATTCCTTATGTTTCGGATGATTTTTGGGCATATAATCTAAGACATCAACCAATGCCATAGCGTACCAACCCAAAGAACGAGACCAAAAATTTGGAGACGTTCCAGTCGTTTTATTGGCCCAAGGCATTTGTTTGCTTTCGTCCCAACCATGATAAAGAAGTCCAGTCTTCGGATCACGATCATTTTTTTGAATGAGTTCAAATTGTTTGGCGATGTCGTCTAAACTTTTTCCGTTTTCAAAAGTCATAGTGTATTGGGTATAAAAGGGCTCTCCCATATATAATCCGTCCAACCACATTTGGTTAGGATATATTTTTTTGTGCCAAAATCCACCACTAGGAGTTCTGGGTTGTTCCTCGATTTGTTTTCTGAGCGTTTGCAATGCTTTAAGATACTTTTCCTCTTTGGTTTTGGCATAAATGTCAAACAATAATCTACCGGCAACTACCATATCAATATTGTACGAATCGAATTTGTAGCTATCAATAGTTCCATCGTTTTGGATGAGTTTGTCTACATACGATTTTATGTATTCTGTGTATTTTGGGTTAGGATGTTTTTTATTCAATTCTTCCATTGAAGTCAAAACTAGTCCATGAACGTAATCCCATTTTGGAGAAGTAGCGTGATCGATCATGAAGGATTCTTTGTGCTGCAGCATTACTGTAGCTGCCATACGTTCTGACCATTTTAGTTTTTTAGATATTTCTTGAGCTTGGAGATTATTACCAATCAAAATAAGGAGTAACCCTTGTAATAGGTATAGGAATTTGTTTCTTTTTATGTTTTTTTTCATTGGAAATGATTTAGAATAGTAATTTTATTTATTTAGTTCGAGGGCTGCTAGCATAAAAGCACCAACGCCCGCAGAACTATCGTTTTTGTTATTTGATTTTGTATAAAATTGATAAGAACCATCTCTAAAAGGGATTCCCCCAAGACCAAAATTAGAGCATATTTGAGTGAGATGAAGCTCACCATCATCATCCACTTTGCAATATTTTTTGATGATTTCATCAAAGGCTTTAGTTGCATTAACTTTATATTTGGATGGTAAATAGCCTTTTTTAATTCCTTTTGCTATGGTGTAAATGAACATACAAGTACTAGAAGTTTCCAAGAAATTACCCGTTTCATTGGCTTTGTCTGTTACTTGGAACCACAGGCCAGAAGGGTCCTGATATTCGATTACCCCTTTGATTAATTGGTTCAAATTGCCTACTAATTCTTTATGTTTTGGATGTTTCTTTGGAAAATAATCTAATACATCAACTAACGCCATAGCATACCAACCAATGGCTCTTGACCAAACGGTTGGCGAAGTCCCTGTTACAGGATTTGACCATGCTATTTGCTTGCTTTCGTCCCAAGCATGATAAAACAGACCTGTTTTTGGATCTATGAAATGCGTTTGTACAAGTTGGAATTGAAGCGCAATATCATTTAGGTTTTCACCTTTCTCATAAGTTACAGTATAACGTGTGTAAAAAGGAGTTTGCATATACAAACCATCCAACCACATTTGATTGGGATAAATTTGTTTGTGCCAAAAACCACCACTAGCCGTTCTGGGTTGTTCCTTGAGTTGGTTTCTCAAAAGTGTTAAGGCTTTTAGGTAGCGAATCTCTTTGGTTTCCTTATAAATGTTGAAAAGCAATTTTCCAGGTTCGATTAAATCAATATTGTATTCTTTTGAATTATAGTTGGCAATAGTTCCCGAAGTATCAATAAAAGAATCTATATATTCTTTGCTATAGTTTTGATAGACTTGATTATGGCTTTTTTGGTATAACTTTTCAAAAGCACCAAGAACAAAACCAATTTTATAATCCCATTTGGGTTTTTCATTATTGTCTATTTGCCAAATTTTGGGATGACGTTTCATTATCGAAAGTGCCATTCGCTCTGACCATTTTAGCGTACTATCGATTGTATTGGTCTTTTTGGAATCAATTGTAAGGCTTTGGTTTTGAGCCATAGTTTTGTTATTGACAGAAATCAATAACGCTAAACAACAATAGATCCATTTATAGATAGCCATTTTTATTAAATTTTACCTTTTTTGTTGAGTTCGTTGAGTTTTTCATCTAAGTATTTTACAAATGCTTCTTTGCTTTTAATACCGTCTTTTTCTTGTTCCCAGGCACCTAAAAAGTAAAAGGTTACGGCTTGGGTTGAAGGTTTGAAAACTAAAAGATGATCAAACTCTGCATCAACTTCTGATTCTATGCTAGTAACTTCGTATAAAATGGCCATCCCTAGTTGATCCGGAATTAGCGATTGAGTGCCATAAGTGGCGAGATAAGCCCATTTTTTGTTTTGGCTCACTTTTTTTAAAATTTCCGTATTTTTTTGCTTTACAATTCCTGTACAAATACCACTAATTGCTTTAGAGGCTTGAATGGTATGTTGGGTATGACGTTGGTTTGGGCTAATCGTTAATTTAGACGTAAAATCAATTTTTTCCCCCGCTGTTTTCCAACCGTAGTAATTGATTTTTACCCCAGATGATTTGGATTTGTTCTCTACTTTTGCTAAGGTAGAATCGACCTCATAAAAGTGCAATCTTTGGTTGTTAACATATCGATCTATGGAACCAATTCCAATTCCTTTTCCCGCTTTAAGGATGTCGGCACCCCAATCACTCATTTCGTGATAGGAGTCAAAACCATCTTGTCCGACTTGTGGCAAAACAATCGCTTCGGTTTTTTTTCCGAAAATATCAATGGCATTTCTCCAATCTAGGTACAATCGGTAGCCAATTTTGTTGCTTTCCCAGCCTGGACCTTCGTAGCGGATATCAAAGGAATGATCTGTATGTTCTGGTGCTAGTTTCAATTTTTGAACATTTTTGAAGGTACCACCAATGTATTTTCGACCTTCCCATTTGCCGCCTTCTTTTACAGAGATTTCAGCGTAGTTCTTTTTATTTGCATATGGTTTTTGTGCAATTGTTGCTGTAGAACTCAACAAAAACAGACCTATTATTATTTTCATGTTTTTCATAATTGTCTTTATCTAAAAAAATGAAACGAAAATGTTTTACATCGTTCGCATTTTTTGGTTTCCTTGTATGATGATGAAATGTAAGAGAAAAAGGAGCTTGATACAAACATCAAACCCCTTTTTTAACAAACTCAAAAAAAAATATTTAACCTAAACTTTTAAATTATTAATAAGCTGGATTTTGAGGATAATTTGTACTTCTATTCAAATCTAATACCGTTTGAGGAATTGGTCTTAGAATTTTAAGATTCCCATTTTTACCATTAAAAACTGCTGCACTTGTAATTTTAGGATTGTATAAGACCGTTCTGGCTACCAAAGTTCCTGTTCGTTTTAAATCAAACCATCTGTGGTATTCTCCCAGTAATTCGCGACCTCTTTCATCAAGAATAGTATTAATATCAATAGTTGTAAGCACTGGTATTACTCCTGCAGTACCTCCTCCAGCTCTTCTTCTTACTTCGTTAAGACGTTGTAAAGCTGTTGCAGGATTACCCGCTTTTAAATATGCTTCGGCAGCAACTAAATACGTTTCTCCCAAACGAGATATGATAAAATCACGTGTACTTACTCTATTACTAGTTGCTGATCCATAAGGAGCTATAGGGTCATCAAACTTTCTAACAGGTATCGTTGCATAATCTGCACTTACATTTGAAGATGATGCAAATGTCCCCCAATTATGATATCTAAAAGTCGCAGCATTTTGATATCTAGAAGCATTAGCTGTTTTCCATGCTGCTCTGTCTGCAAGTGTAAACCAACTTGGTTCGTAAAAATCGGTTATTTTTAAATTCGTTCTATCAGCTACCTCATAAAAAGCGTAATATCTTGTGTAAATTTCAGTCATAAAAGTTCCTTCCCAGCGACGATCACCTCTTTCAAATAATGACAATGCATAGGTTGTAGGTAATAAAGTATAACTTCTGTTTGGATAAGGATTCCCTGTTGCTGCAGGTCCTAAATAAGGTCCAAAATAATAGCCTTGAGCATTTCCTAAAGTTGTAACTCCTGTTGAATTTGCAAGTGGTGAAAATTGAACTGAAAAAATAGTTTCAGCATTCATTTCATTTCCTGGTCGAACAACGTTATCAAATGAAACATTTAACTGTTGACCATTGATAACTTGGTCTGCCAATGATGCAGCTGTTGCAAAATCATTTGAAGCTCCAAAAGTTTCATACCCTCTTGTTAAATAAACTTTTGCTAGCAAATTTTGAACTGCACGACGGTTAACACGTCCTGTGTATCCACCAGTAACAACCGCAGGCAAAGCTTCGGTTAAATCTTTTAAAATTTGAGTGTACACCTGTTCAGCTGTATTTCTATCAAAGGATTGAACTGGACTTTTAAAATAGTCTAAAACAAGTGGTACACCACCATAGGTTTGAACTAATAAAAAGTAAGCATTAGCACGTAAAAACTTCAATTCTCCTACTCTTGCATTTAAATTTGTGTTTGGTGCGGTTAATGTGGCAAAATACAAACCTGTATTGGCTTGCTGTATTGCGGCATAACACGTTTTATAAAGCTGGTCAACTCCATCCGATGTCGAATCTAAATTAGCGTATTTACTCAATCCATCAGGTTCCATGTTCCTTCCTTCAGAATATAAATCGGTGCCCGCTTCAAATAACCATGGATTACCACCATATATATCTTTGAGCATAAAATAATTAGTATTTACTAACGCTTCAAAGCCAGGAGTGGTTAAGTAATACTCTTCTGGGTTTCCTAAAGATTTGTTGTCTTCCTCAATAAATGAAGAACAAGAATTCATTGATAAAGCTAGAATTCCTATAATTACTATAAATTTTTTCATTTTGATTTAATTTAAAATTTTAAACTTACTCCCATTTGAATAGTTGTAGAAGCTACACGGTTAATTGCTAGTCCAGCCGTAGCCCACTCAGGATCATACCCTTCATAATTGGTAAACACAAATGGATTTAAAACATTGACATACAATCTCAAATATTTAATTTTCAATTTTTCTAACAATTGGTCATCAAAACTGTAACCTACAGACATATTTTGAATTTTAACAAACGAAGCATCTTTATAAAAAGCAACATCATTGTTATTATAATATACACCCGCTGCACGTGGTAAAGGATTCGTATTAGAAAATTGTTGAGGCACTCCCGCACCATTTGCAGGTACATACCAATCTTGAAGATCTATTTTTTGACGTCCACGATCATTTACATCAGCAAAATTATTATGAAAATCACTAAACACTGTCATTCCTTGATTTGCTATCAAAGCCATTCCAAAATCAAATTGATGCACTTTTAATGAAGTAGAAAAACTTCCAGTCCATTTTGGATCAAAATTACCTAAAATCGCTCTATCATTATTACCATCTATTCTTCCATCATTATTCAAATCCTTTACACGTGCCTCACCAGGTAATTGATTGTAAATAGCTGCCTGAGCTCTTTCGCTCTCTTGCCAAACGCCATCAAATACATAGTTGTAATACGAATTAATATTTTCACCAATAAACAAATTATTTCCTACGTCACTTACATCTTTTTGGTTATATATAGAAACCAATTTATTTACGTTTTTGGTAAAAGTAAAACTTGTCTCCCAAGTAACATTTTTAGTTTGAATGTTTTTAGTAGAAAGAGCAACCTCAACACCTTTGTTACTAATCGATCCTACATTTGAAGTAATAATAGGAATACCCATTTCTAAGGGAAGCGCTTGTTGAAACAATAAACCATCTGATAATCTATCATACACATCTACACTACCTGATACTCTATTATTAAAAAATCCAAAATCAAAACCAAAATTAGTTTCTCTTGTTCTTTCCCAAGTAAGCTCTGGATTTCCTAGACTTGAAGGAATAAATCCATTGCTAAGTGTAGTGCTATTAAAATCATAAAAAGTTGAATTGCTTAGTACATTTAAACTTGAATAAGCTGGTGTATTATCATTACCTGTATATCCTAAACTGGCTCTCAATTTTAAAATACTTATAAAAGAAACATCCTTTAAAAAACTTTCTTCATTTACTTTCCATCCGACTGCAACAGATGGGAAAGTTGCCCATTTATTCCCTTTGGCTAACACTGACGAACCATCAGCTCGTATAGTACCCGTAAATAAATACCTTCCTTTGAACGTATAATTTAGCCTTGCAGCATAAGACTCAAGCGTGTTCTTGAAAAAATTTGAACGAATAGCATATGTATTTTGTGGTCCTGATCCTAAATTGTAAAAATCAGTATCAAATGGGTTTTCACGTGATGATAAAAAAGAAGTCTCGGTTGTATTGCTATACAAACTTTGTAATCCTAAGAAATTGAAAACATGATCTTTTTTTAGGGTATAATTGATATTGAATTGGTTATCCCAAGTGTAATTAAAATTTTCAACATTATTGATTTCTCCCGAAAGTAAGTTTCTGTTTGCTATTCCTATGTTAGTCAATGGTCCAAAAGCTTTACCACGTCTTGAATCTAATTTACCTGCTGAAAATGTCGTTTTAAAAGTTAACCAGCTATTTGCTTTATACTCAGCAAAAACATTACCTATAGTAGCCCAGTTCACACGTTCATCTGTAGAATTTTCAATTTCAAGCAATGGATTTATAGAACCTGTTTTATTTATTGCTAAGTTACCGTTAGGGTATCTCAAAGTTCCTGGCTGTAACGCCAATGTTCCAACAAACTCATTTCCAGCAGCATCAATTGCCCAAGGTGAAGAAAATGGATTTTGTCTAAAAGCCTCTTGCATAGCGGTTGGGCTACCTAGTTGCTCATCTGTTTTAGACAAAGTTAAATTTACTCCTAAACCAAATTTACTGTTAACCTGATGATTTAATCCTGCTTTAAAGGTGTATTTATCTATGCTTTCATTTTGAACGTTTCCTGTTTCGCGCTGTTGTCCAATAGCTAAATTATAAGCCATACCAGATTCCCCTCTTCCTGAAACCGTTAAATAATTGTTTTGTGACATTGCACCTCTTAAAACTGCATCCGTCCAATCAAAAGTTTGGTTTCTTGCCACTCTTTGTAATAAAACATTATTTGTACCACCAGCGCCAACATTACTACTCAACATGGCTGGTGTAATACTCGCATAGTTGGTTACTGTTGATGAAAGCGATGTAGGTAAAAAAGCTGCTTGATGGTAGCTCCACCATTTTTCTCCACTCATAAACTCTGGTAAACGTGCCACTTGCTTGTTACCGTAAGACGTCTCATAAGATACGTTTATTCCTGTTTTAGCACTAGCACCACTTTTAGTAGTTACAATTACAACACCGCTTCCACCTCTAGAACCATAAATAGCAGCAGACGAAGCATCTTTCAACACATCCATACGTGCAATATCTTGTGGATTTAAAAAATCCATATTATCACTAGGAACTCCATCAATTACAAATAAAGGACCTGAACCATTTTTGTTAATAGAATTTGCTCCACGAATAACCACATTAAAACCATCTCCTAGCCTACCTGAGTTTGATGTTACTTGAACTCCTGCAATTCCACCTTGAATAGCTTCTAGAGGATTGGTCACATTTCTTTCAGTAATTTTAGCAGAAGATAAGGTATTTACAGCACCCGTTAAATCTGTTTTTTTCACAGTTCCGTATCCAACAACTACTACTTCTTTCAAGGATTGTGATTCCTCTACTAGAGCAACTTTTATAGTTTTCTTACCTGTCACATTTACTTCTTGAGAAACAAAACCAACAAAACTGATTTGTAGTACTGCTTTCTCATTTGTTAATTTTATAGTGAAATTTCCAGAAAAATCAGTACTTGCGCTATTACGTGTTCCTTTTTCAACCACATTTACTCCAGGTAATGTTAATCCAGCAGCATCAGTTATAGTTCCTGTAACAGAGGAAAGTTGCTGAGCCTTCATCTCCTGAACCATAAACAAGCTCAGTAAAAAGAAAAAGGCAACATAACATGCAGAGCCTTTTTTAACAAAATGTCTAAAATTCATAATTCAATAATTTGGTTAGTTTGTTTTTTGATTTTTTAAAGTTTGGTTATTTTTTTTCGTTTTAGACATTAAATGAAATTATAAAAAATATTTAATTTAAAATTTTTTATAATCCTTAATACTAGTAATAATCAAAACTTTAATTAACAATGTAATCGATTACACAAAACTAATCTAATTTTGGATATAAACAAAAAAAAAGCTTCAAAAAAAATAGGTAGTATAAATAATATGCTATTTTTTATTATATTCTTATAAAATATAATTTTTTAATGCTTTTTATATATCGTTCTTTCTAAAAAATAAAATTAGATAAATGATATTAAAAAAAAATGTAATCGATAACAAGTATTTCATTACTTGTGTTTTATTTAAAAACCATCTTGGTTTTAAGTTAGAAAGTGAATATTTAATTTTCAATTAGTTTTACATCTAAAATAAACGAGACATACCATAAGTATGCCTCGTTTATTATAAGTTATTTTTTTTTAGGTTTAACGCCAACGTGGAGCACCAATTTTTGAATCTATTAAGGTTTGATTTTTAAGTTTGAAAATACCAGTGGCTACATTTTCAAATTGAGGATCTAAAGTGGTATGAGTCCCAGAATTATCAAATTTTATGGGAGATGCAGCGCTATTGAAAAGTGCTGCAGCATTGAAATAATTATTTTTAGAAAAGGTTGGTACTGTTGTTCCAACCTGATTGGAATATATAGCCGTTGTTTGTACAAATAGGGTATTGCTAACCGATAAAACGTTAGTCACGAAACGCACATAAAGAATTCTATTTCCAACAGCGTTACATACATTATATAAAGTACAACTATCAATATTTACTCTTGTAGTTAATCCTGTTCCAGAAAGACCAGTTGCAGCATCAATACGAACAAAGTCTCTAGTAGGTGAACAATTATTAAAAGTACTGTTTTTAATAGTCAAGTCTCCCACATACGTGATTCTAAAATCAATAAAATCACCTGTATTTGTAACTATATTAGTTACTAAACAGTTGTCAATGGTAATCGAAGGAACTCTTGCGCTGGCTACGTTACCTCCTAGTAAAGAACGATCAAAATCATGAATGTCACATCCACTAATTAACAATGCCCCATAAGTAGTATTGGCAGAATTGTATCGAATAGCGTCTGTTAATGTCTTGTCACCACTCAAGTCTAAATCCAACAATGTAATATCTGTTGCGCCAGTTGATACTAAGAAATTAACATGTAATAAGGGTTTATTGAAATTATATAATCCTCTGATAGTAATAGGTTTGTTAATGGTAATCGTTCCTGAAAAAGCTTTGTAATCTCCAGGAGCTAAAACTAAAATTGCACCAGAAGCTGCATTGGTTATTTTATCATTTAAATTGTCTTCGGGTTTAATAAGTATCCCGTTTCCTATATCTATTCCTGTTTTGAAGGTGGTATTTCCGCGTTTTTTTGTGTTGTTGAATAACTCTGCAACATATTGTGTCTCACCAGTCAAACCAGTGATTATTGCTACTCCTTTTGTTTTTTCTTCTACTGTTAAGTTCCGTTGTATTGCTCCAGGATTCATTGTGATATGAGTTACATTGCTATTGGCTAACCATCTTAAAGTAGCTTGTTTTGCCTGAATTTCAGAATCAATTATAGCTATAAATAACTGTTCTGATAATGTTTTGGCTGTTGTTACGGACCATTTTGAATCTTCAAGACCTGTTGCGCTGATTCCTTTTACTCTTATCGAGTAGGTAGTTTCGCCTTCAAGAGCCACCTGGACAGGAAGTTCTTTGGCGGTTACTTTTAGTGTCTTGAAAATGGTTTTGAATTCGGTGTCATCGGCACTAAATTCAACCGTATAATAGTCGATAGCTTCATTGGTCGTCCAGTTGAGTTCTACCGTTGTTTGATTTTTTACTTTAGCAGTTAGTCCAATTGGAGAAAAGGCTCGATCTGTTATTAGACTGTCAATTAATTCTTCATTATAGCTTTGACAACTGCTTGTTATTAATGCTAAAAGAAAGAAAGACAGCAGGACTTTTAGGGTATGTTTTGTTTTCATGATCATTGATAGCTTAAATTATTTATTTTAATTTTTAGAAGATTAATAGCCATAATCATTAGTCAATTTACCATTGCTTCCATCGATAAACACTTGCCATATTGGCCAAAATTGTCGGTTATCTGGATTAACACCTGCTTTGTACAAAGAGTTAAGCTTTGCATCGTCAAGTTTGTTCCAAGCAAATGAGCTATAATCTGTTCCAGGATTCGTTACTTCACCTCTGTTTAACCCATAAATAGTTAGAGTTACATTGTCTATCCCAAGCTTAAAATATAAGGTACTAGGTACATCAGCATATTCCCCAGCACGGGCTTTTAGGTTAGCCATTTTTAATTTTGCTTCGTCTAACTTTGTTTTTAATAAATTCCAGCGAATCAATGCTTGCTTGCGTTCCATTTCGCCTGTAAATTCAAATTTATGTTCTTCTACAATTGCATTGAACATAGCCGTTTTTGAATTGATAGCATTAACATAATTATCTACTTTTTGCCCATGTAATGCTGATGCAAAAGCTCTTCTACGAATTTCTTTTAAATAGGGTGCTGCTGCTGCAGGTCCTTCTAATTCGTTAGCTGTTTCAGCAGCCATTAAAATGATTTCAGCATAGCGCATGTACATTTTGTTTACACCATCATCGTTGGTAGAAGTGACAAAGCGTTTCATCCATTCGTAACGGTATTTTCCGAAATACCAAGTGTCTAATGCTCCTAATTCTTGTTTAGCAATTCCGTTTACAGCTGCACTATATCTATAAGGAACACAAGTTACATTTCTTCTGCTATCGGCTTGGTCATAGTCATAAAAAACATGAGGAAGTGGACCTGCTGCTCCCCCACGATTGTTACCATTGGCATGAAATTGATTATTGGTTGCATGTCTAACGGCGAATGTAAACAACATTCTACCTCTACCATCTGCAAAAGGAAGTTCCCAAAGCGATTCACCTCCAGCGTTAATGTTTTCTTGATTGTAGTTTCTCCACAAGGTTTCGAAAGAAGATTCTAAACGAGCCGAGCCACTATTAATTACTGAACGGCATTCTTCAAGTGCTAGTTTGTACATCTTTTCTACAGAAAGCTCAACATCTTTACTCCTTCTTATTCCGTCAGGATACTGTTGAAAGCCGCTTGCGGCAAGAGCCAATCTAGCTCTAAGACCTTTCACAAAAGCTTTGTTTACTCTTTCTACAGTAGTGGTATTAACGCTTTGATTCGGCCAAGGTACTAAGGTAGCAGCTTCGCCCAAATCTTTTATTAGTTGTTTGTAAATTTCATCACGATTTGTTTTGGCTAAATAAATCGTTTGAGAATTAATAGGTTCAAAACGAGCAGGAACATCCCCCCAAGTTTTTAGTAAATCGGCATAATAAATGGCTCTTAGCGTTAAGGCTTCCCCTAGAAGATAACCAAGTTCATTACCTGGTTCTGGTTTACCAAAAGTTCTCAATCCACGAATACAGATATTGGATCTCTCTATTCCAGAATACATCATTGCCCAAACATTATTGGTAGTATTCATTTGGGTATTTATTGATTTAGCGTCATATACACATAAATCCGCATTATCGCCAGCTGTTTGTGAGCTGTTGAACCATTCAGTATCTGTATTTAAGCCATACCAAGGCAAAAAACGTCCTCGGTAAGAGTTGGTTTCGGCAAAAGGAATTTTAATTCCGTCAATTGCGCCTTTGGCTAAACCAGCATTAGAAAAAATTACAGATTCATCCAAAGTAGATTTTGCGGGAGCCTCTAAATAATCATCTCCTATATCTTGACAAGAAGAAAACAAGCCAGCTATAATTATTCCTGCAATTAATATCTTTTTCATATTGTACTACTTATTTAAATTAAAAATTTAGATTTAAACCAAAAACTATTTGTCTGCTTCTAGGATATGGTGAATAATCTACTCCAGGTGTAAGAGGAGTGTTTCTTCTGGTGGAAACCTCAGGATCAAGACCAGAATAATTAGTCCATACGAAAACATTGGTAGCGGTAGCGAATACTCTAAATTTGGTTGCCCCAATTTTTGAAGCAACATCTTGCGGGAGTGTGTATCCTAAAGAAAGGGTATTTAATCTCAAGAATGAACCGTCTTCTATAGCCCAATCACTCAACACAAAACGAGACATCATGGGTGACCATAAAGAAGTGTTTGCGTTAAGAGCGGCTAATTCAGTAGGGTTAGTAACTAATTGACCAGCTGCATTGAGATTCGTCCATCTTTTCCCATCAGCCATTTCGGAACTTAGGTTTCGGTATTGACTGTTCGGTGTAGCAGTGGTAAATTCAATTTTATTGGCATTATAAATATCATTCCCAACGCTCCAGTTGAAAGCTGCCGAAAGATCAAAGCCGTAAGCATTGGCGTTGATGACCATGCCTCCAGTGTGTTTAGGATTGGCGTCACCAATGATGGTTAAGTCTTTGGCATTTACAATACCATCTCCATCAATATCTTTTAATTTCATGCTTCCTGGAACTACAGGTCCTACAACGGTAGAACTATTAGCTACACCTGCTTTTAAGGTATAAGTCGTTCCATTATAGTCAAAGTCCGAAACTTCATAGCGACCATCACTCTTGTAGCCATACATTTGTCCTAAGGGTTGACCTACGTTTACTACAAAATCATTTCCAATGGCAGTAGATGCCCAGTTAGTGGCCTCGCCAAAGTTTTGCATTACACCAAGAGAGTTAATACGGTTTTTGTTGATACCGATGTTGAAAGAAAAATTCAAACCATAGTTTTGTTTTTCAAATACGATAACATTTAATGAGGCTTCAAAACCAGTGTTTTGTGTTTCACCCATATTTCGGTATTGAAAATCATAGCCAGTGCCAGGAACAGGAAAACGAATTAAAAGGTCTTTAGTGATGTTTTTGTACATTTCAAATGTTCCGCTTAATTTTCCATTGAATAATTCATAATCAAGTCCCACGTTTTGAGTAACAGTAGTTTCCCATTTCAAGTCTGGATTGGCTAATATTTTTGAAGCCGACCAAAAGCTGGTTACATTATTGATCCAAGCAGAGTTTGAAGACTCAAAATTTTGAACGGTTTGTCCGGTTGGAATATTATTGTTTCCAGCTTCACCATAGCTTAGTCTGACTTTAAGAGCATTCAACCAACTTACATCTTTCAAAAAGCTTTCTTCGGAGATTTTCCAAGCTAAAGCTGCCGCTGGGAAATACCCCCAACGATTATCGCCAAGAAATTTGCTAGAACCATCTGCACGATACGTTGCGGTAAATAAATAACGATTTTTATAATCATAGTTTACACGACCAAAGAAAGAAAGTAGCTTGTCGTCTGGACTGATAAAATTAATAACTGATTGTGGTTTACCTTGTGAGGAAAGGTTTTGAGCGCTATTAAAATCAAAAAACTTCGGAAAACCATGAACAGTGCTTGCAATTTGACTGGAACGAGAATCGATCATTTCTTCTCCAACTAGCACTTTTAATTTGTGATTTTCACTTAGGATCTTTTTGAAATCATAATTTAAGGTATTGGCATTTCTAAATCGTATATCTTTACGATCACTGATGATAACCGAAGGTAAACCTTGATTTTCAGCTGCAGGAATGTTACTTACATAATATGTTGAGCGACCATAGAAACGATTATCAGAATAGGTATAATTGTCTAAACCAAAATCAGATTTGAATTGAAGATCTGGAATGATTTTCCAACCAAAACTGCCCAGCATGTTGTAATTGGTTCTGTTTTGTTTACGATCATTATCGGCAACAGAAACAAAAGGATTGACCAAATAACTCGACAAAGCTTCATCGGTGTCATCTGTTGTTAATCCTGGGAGCGGTATAGGAGAGTAACCCACACTATGACGTAATCTTGCATCGGCCGAGGAAACTTCTCTTTGTTCATTTACACCTCCTCCAATAATTTCGGTATCAGAATAACGTAGGGTAAAAGAAAGGTCTATCTTGTCGCTAGCTTTGTTGTTTAAGCTTAATGAAACGTTATTTCTATTGAAATTTGAACCTACCATAATGGCTTTTTCGTCAAAACGAGCATAATTGAAATTGAAATTCACTTTCTCCGATCCTCCACGAATACCTAAATCATGGCTTTTTACTTCACCTAATCGACCGTAGATCTGCTCTTGCCAATCATTTCCTTTCATGCCAAGGTATTGATCATAATCTTGCCATTGCCCAAAATATTTTTCGTAGGAGGGAATATCGTCATCTAATAAAGCATATTCATATTGAAGTTTTACAAAATCCTCGGGTTTTAATACGTCAATTTTGTTGGCCAAGCTTTTTACGCCATAAAAGGTGTTGTAGTTCACGGTTAATTTTCCGTTTTTGCCTTTTTTTGTAGTGATTATCACTACACCATTCGCACCTCTAGAACCATAAATTGCTGTTGAGGAAGCGTCTTTTAGAATAGAAATATTATCGATATCAGAAGGTGAAACATCATTGATGCTGTTTACTGGGAAACCATCTACAATGACTAGCGGAGAACTGTCTTGTGTTAATGAACCACCTCCACGAATTCTGATTTTAATATCGGCGTCAGGGGAACCCTCTGAGGAGGTAATTTGTACCCCGGCAACTCGTCCTGTCAACGTTTCTGCTACGTTAGCAATAGGTTGTTTTCTCAAATCAGCACCTGATATCGAAGATACAGAACCTGTCAAATCGGATTTTTTTGAAGTTCCATAACCAATAACGACTACTTCTTTTAAGATTTGTTCGTCTGATTTTAAGACAACATTACTGGTGTTACCATTTGCTTTTACTTCTTTATTCTCGAATCCAATGTAACTAAAAACCAAAATGGCATTTGGATTCGATACTTTGATGACATATTTTCCATCAAAATCACTTGAACTAGAGTTGGCAGTTCCTTTTTCAATTACATTGACTCCGGGAATAGGTAGATTAGTATTATCAGTAACGATTCCCTTGATAGTTATGTTTTGAGCGAAACTTTGTGTACTCATGAACAAACATAGTAACAAGGAAAGAAACCAAAAAGGAGGTGTTTTTGTACTTGAAAAGTGGTTTAAATTCATAATTTAGGTCTTAATAGTTATTTTATGTGGTTTATTTTTCTAGTTCTCTTTCATTACTTCACCATTGATTTTAGTTTCAATAAAACGAAGATTTTCAACATGTTCTAATTGGAAAGGTTTGGCTACTTTGTCTATAGTGACATTTTTAAAGAGAATGTTTTTCACTGGAGATGTTGCATAACCTTTGGCTAGGATACCATATTTTCCTCCGTCTTTTACTTGTACATTTTCTAAGGTGATATTTTCTACTCTTGGGATAAAAGGACCTTCATTATCTCCTTTATATACAGAGTAAAACATATCAACTCTAAGTACTGCTTCTTTTACTTGCCCAACTTGTAAATTTCTCACATGAATATTCTCTATTAAACCGCCTCTTTTTGCATTTGTTTTTATTCGTATGGCTCGGTCTAAATTGGGACTATCCATGATGCAATTTTCAACATATACGTTACTCACTCCTGCAGATATTTCACTACCTATTGTTACTCCGCCATGCCCATCATACATTTTACAATTCTGAACGATGATGTTTTCGCTTTTAATTCCTACTCTTCTGCCATCGGCATCTCTTCCTGCTTTGATGGCAATACAATCGTCTCCAGTATCAAAAATGCAGTTTTTAATCCACACATTCTTTGAGTATTCTGGATCGCAGCCATCATTGTTAGGGCCGTGACTTCTTACGGTTACGCCATCAACCACAACATTAGTAGATTTGATAGGATGAATGATCCAAAAAGGTGCATTGGTTATTGTCACATCTTGAATCAATGTGTTTTTACATTCAAAGAACTGAATAAAATTAGGTCTCAAGTATCCATTGTTGCCAAAAACTCTTTCGTTTACAGGAATATTTTTTTCGGCCATATCTACTAAACGAAATCGATTGAGAGGATCGTTCTGACTTGGCATTCCCTCTTTCCATCCGTATTCATCTTTTCCGCACCAAGACCACCAGTTGTCATTTGCTGCTTGACCGTTCAATGTTCCTTTGCCAGTTATGGCAATATTTGTTTTTTTGTAAGCGTAGATAAGAGGAGAGTAATTCATTAATTCAGTTGCTTCAAATGAAGTATGTACCAGCGGATAGTAATCGTTTGTATTAGTGCTAAACAAGATTTCGGCTTTGTCTTCCAAATGTAAATTAACATTATCTTCTAAATGAATAGGACCAGTGAAGAATTTCCCGTTTGGAACAATTACTTTACCACCACCATTTTTAGAACAAGTTGCCACAGCTTTTTTGATCGCCTCGGTACAGTTGAAGGTTCCGTCGGCTTTTGCACCAAAATCTAAGATATTATATTCTTTATTTTTAAACTTTAAAGGTTTAATAGATTTAATAACCTTGTTCATTTGAACCCATGCCTTGTCGATATTTGGATTATTAGTTTGCGCTTTTGCAACAATTAAAAAAAAACAAACAAAGACAAGTGTTAAAAGTTTAGCCAAGGAATTGTCAGTTGTCATATTAGTTTTATTTAAAATTTTAAACATAATTATTATGGATTTATAATTTTTTAATGCAATCGATTACACAAACTTATGTTTTTCATACCAATTTACCAAAATTAAATTCATAAAAATACAAGTACTATAAAAAAAAGATTGTTTTTATATACTTAATGTAATATATTGTCATAAATATTACATTATAAACATTGTTTTTTTTTCAAAAAAGAACGTTATTTCAAGTTTACACAATCGATAACATAGCTGTATTATTAACAAAAAAGTATTAGTTTTACAACATTAATATAAACTACTGATTCCCAATGAGTGAGAAAACAACAATTTACGATATTGCTAAAGAGCTCAATATATCAGCAGCTACTGTATCAAGAGCGCTTAATAAAAACCCAAAAATTAGTGAATCCACCATTAAGCTTGTTCTAGATACTGCCGAAAAAATGAACTATAAGCAAAACCGACTTGCTCTAGCCTTGCGCAGTGGAAAAAGCGGAAATATTGGTGTTATTGTTCCTCGTATCAATACTAATTTTTTTGGTTCTGTTATTCGTGGTATCGAAGAAGAACTTCACCCTAATAAATACAACGTAATAATTTGTCAAACTCATGAAGATGAGAATAGAGAAATTGAAAATATAAACACTTTACTTGACGCACAAGTAGATGGAATAATGATTTCTATTACAAACGAATCAAAGAAAAATGAAAAAATAATTCATAGGGTTTTAGAAAAAAATGTTCCGCTAATCTTTTTTGATAGAAAGAAAAATATTGATGGCGTAAGCTCTATTACTATTGACGATTTTAAAGCGGGTTATATGGCTACTAAACATTTAATAGAACAAGGCTGTACAAAAATTGCACATTTGAGCGGTGATCAATCTCTTGAAATTTATGAAAATCGTTTTAAAGGATATCAAAAAGCATTACTAGATCATGGATTTCCTTTTAAAGATGAATATGTTATTCGATCAAAAAGTAATTTAGAAGAAGGTGCACTAGTAACTAAAACTTTATTACAACTGGATACGCCACCAGATGCTATATTTTCGGCGAGTGATTTTGCTGCATTAGGAGCCATACAAGAATTAAAAAGTCAAGGTTATACTTTGCCACAAGATTTTTGTGTAGTGGGTTTTGGAAACGAACCTTTTACAAAATTTATGGAACTTTCGATCACTACTATAGATCAATCCCCTCAAGAAATGGGAAAAATGGCTGCAAAAGTATTTTTAGAACAAATGAATACTTCAGATAATGTTAAAATTGAAAAAAAGATTGTTCTCAATCCAATATTACACATCAGAAAATCATCCTTAAGAAATCAGGAATAAAAAACGGGTGTTACTGTTGAGCAACACCCGTTTTTAACGAAATCTAATTGGCCATTCAAGTAATTAAAAAAATTAAGCACTTACGCCTTTATATTAGATTACAAAGAAACTCCTCTTTTCCAAGGTATAAAATCATTCTGATTTAACAAAGCAGCTTTTGTTTTTATGTCGCCGCTTGCCACTTGGATAATAAATTCCAGCATTTCATCGGCCATTTCTTCAATTGTTTTTTCACCAGTTATAATACCACCAGTATCAATATCAATAATATCAGACATCTTTTGTGCTAAGTCAGTATTAGAAGAAATTTTTACAACTGGTGCAATTGGATTACCCGTTGGCGTTCCTAAACCTGTGGTAAAAAGAACCATATTAGCTCCAGAACCAACCATAGCAGTAGTACATTCAACATCGTTTCCAGGTGTGCAAAGTAAATTCAAACCTGGTTTTGTAATATATTCTCCATAATCTGAAACGCCAACAATAGGTGAAGTTCCACCTTTTTTGGCTGCTCCAGCAGATTTCATTGCATCAGTAATTAGACCATCTTTAATATTACCAGGTGACGGATTCATATCAAATCCTGAGCCTGCATCAACTACTGTTTTTTCGTACCATTTCATTAGTTCCAAAAATCGAACTCCAGCCTCATCATCAACACAACGGTTCACTAATTCTTGTTCTACTCCACACAATTCTGGAAACTCTGAGAGTATGGTAGTTGCACCAAGAGCCGTCAACAAATCTGAGGTAACGCCTAAAGTTGGATTTGCTGATATACCTGAAAAACCATCAGATCCACCGCATTCTAAACCAATTGAAAGTTTAGACAAAGGAGCTGGTTTTCTTTCCAATTCATTGGCTTTTTTAATCGCTTCAAAAGTGTCTTTAACAACACTACTCAACATAGTTTCAATAGTACCTATTTGTTGCTGATCATAAATCAAAACCGGTTTTGTACTCGTAGGATTTATTTCGTGTAGCGCATCTTTAAAAATTTGGATTTGTAGATTTTGACACCCTAAACTTAAAACAGTTGCACCAGCAACATTAGGATTATTGACATAACCAGCTAATAATTTAGCTAAACTATGTGAATCTTGACGAATACCACCGCAACCACCCTGATGAGTTATAAATTTCACTTCAATATTTTGAAACAAATCTGAATTTTGTGTCTTTGAAATCGCTTCGTTTTCCCCGTTTTCAGCACTTACTAATGACCTCAATAACAATTGATAATCATTTTCTTTAGGCTTCATGAGTTCTTTTTCAAAAATATCTTTTAAGATTTCAATATTTCTGTTTTCACAAAAAACAAGCGGAAAAAAAAGCCATACATTTTCGGTCCCTACCTGTCCGTCTTCTCTATGGTACCCATTAAAAGTTCGGTTTTTCCATTTATCAATATTAGGAACTTCCCAACCAATAGTTTCTGTTTTTCCAGATACAGCGTCACTTTCATGCTTAACATTAGCAGTAGAAAGTAACCCACCCTTTTCTATAAATGCACTCGCTTTACCAACTAAAACTCCGTACATGATGATTCTATCTCCTATGTTAAAATCGGCTAAAGCTATTTTATGCTTCATTTTCACATCAGATGTAATTGAAATGAAGTCTTCCTCAAAAGGAATTATTTCACCTGCTACAAGATTTACTAATGCAACAGCAACATTATCTGATGGGTTAACTTTGATTAATTTCTTTTGCATTTTTTAAAATGTAATTTGTTTATATCCTATTAATTTTCAAGACTAAAATGAGCAAATCCTTTTTCAATTCCGTAATCCTCGATTGCGTTTAATGCAAGCAAAACAGCATGACTAAGACCTACAATTTTAGTCAAATCTTGTCCCCAAAAATTGATATTTGAAAGCGTTTTTTGAACTACTTCCTCTAAACTATTTGTTTTCCAAATCTCATCAAAAAAAGTTATAATTTCGGGATTGTCATCAAGGGGCAGTTTTTCTCCGTTCCAAGTTCCTTGATAAAACCTAATGAGACAAGCAAAAGAGAATGTAAGATTTATTGGTGTTTTATCGAACTTTTTAACATATTCCACAATACTTGGCAACACTCTAACTTTAAATTTATCAATAGAATTGAGCGCAATACTTGATAAATTATGTTTTATGAATGGATTTCTAAAACGGTCTAAAATGTCCTCTGCAAAGAGATCAAGTTCTACCTTGTCCATTGCTATTGTTTCATTTATTTCTTTAAAAATAGCATAATTGACAAAAGATCCTGTAAAAATATGATCTACAGTTTGTTTTACAGTTTCATTACCAAATAGCAATGAAAATGGAACCATTGCAGTATGAGCACCATTTAAAATACGAACTTTTCTCGTTCTATACGGTTGCATATCATCTACAATTTTCACATCTAAACTGGTTTTATGAAAAGGTAATTTGGCTCTTAAAGCGTCACCACCTTCAATAACCCACAGAAAAAAGGTTTCAGCAGTTACAATTAAATTGTCGGTATACTCTAATTGATTGTTGTATTCCTCAATTTCAGTTCTTGGATAACCAGGTACAATCCTATCAACTAGCGTATTATGAAAACTATTATTTTGGTTTATCCAATCCATAAAATCAGTGCCTAAATTCCAATCATTACTGTATTTGATAATGAATTCCTTAAGCGTATCTGCATTATTATTAATTAACTCACATGGAATAATACACAAACCTTTACTAGGATCACCGTTAAAAAACTTAAATCTTTCGTATAAAAGAAGTGTTAACTTAGCGGGATAAGAACTAGGTGGTTGCATTGTTGGAGTGTCTGATGAGACATAAGCAATTCCAGACTCAGTAGTATTAGAAATCACAAATTGAAGCTCCTTTTCTTTGGCTAAAGCCAAAAAATCCTGAAAGTTTACATATGGATTAATCCCTGTAACCAAGTTTGTAATTAATTTTTTCTCTTGGATTTCTTGTCCTTTAGTTAATCCTTTCAAGAATAGCGTATACAAACCATCTTGATTGTTAAGCATGTCGACCATACCATTCTCTATGGGTTGAACAACTGCAATTCCTGCATTAAATTCTAAAGAATCATTAAGCTCTTGAAAAGCATAATCAACAAAAGCTCTTAAAAAATTACCTTCGCCAAATTGCAACACTTTTATAGGACTTAAGACCTCTAGGTTTGTATTTTTTCTATTTAAATTCATGATTTTAAATTATTTAACACTCTTTTATAGTACTTATAATACCCCTAAAAAAGTAGAAATTTAATGAAAGAGTATTATAAACGACTTACTTTTATGCTTACATCCTTTTATTCTCTATGAGGAGTTAAGAATAACGATCAAAAAAACACGGTATAAGTCGCTTATTATACCTTTACTATAATACTATATTTATACTCCACTAAAAATTGTAAAGCCTCCATCTACTGTAATTTTAGAACCGGTTACAAATTTTGATGCGTCACTTAACAACCATATTAATGCACCAGCAAGTTCATCAGGATGACCAAAACGTTTGAAAGGAGTACTTTGCAATACTTGATTTCCTCTATCTGTTAGGGTTCCATCTTGGTTTGTAAGCAAGGTTTTGTTTTGTTCTGTTAAAAAAAAACCTGGCGCAATAGAATTCATTCTGATGGCATCTCCATACCGTATGGCAAGTTCTGTAGCAAACCATTTAGTGTAACTGTCTATTGATGATTTAGCTAAACTATACCCTAAAACTTTAGTTACGGCCAGTTGAGATACTACAGATGAAATATTAACTATACTGCCCGATCCTGCTTGTTGAATACTTGCACCAAAAACCTGTGTAGGTAAAATGGTTCCTAGTAAATTTAACTGCATCACTTGTTCTAAAGCATTAATGTTAAGACTAAAAATATCCTGATCTGGTTGGACAACGGCATCTGGAATATTTCCTCCTGCAGCATTTACTAAACCATCAATCCTACCAAAAGCATCTAACATTTTATCCCTTGCTAAAAGCAATTGGGCTTCATTTGTAACATCTGCAAGTAAGGCAATGGCCCTACCACCTTTATCTTGTATTTCTTGAACTCTTTGATGTGCTATTTTTTCATTTCTGCCTAAAATACCAACAATACCTCCTGCGCCAACAATACTTTTTATAAATGAATTTCCTATAATTCCAGTTCCTCCAGTGACTACAATCACCTTCCCTTTTAATGAAAAATTAGTTTCCATTTACTTTTTATTTTCGTCTCGAATTTGTTTTATATTTTCAAGGGTATTTCTTACTGTGTTTTCAAGTCCAAAAAAATCTTGATTTTTTATTACAACTTGTGATATTAATTGAGAACCAATACCAACACAAGTCACACCTGAATCAAACCAACTTTTTAAGTTTTCTTTATCTGTAGTTACACCACCTGTAGGCATAATACTAGTCCAAGGACAAGGACCTTTGATTCCTTTGACAAATTGAGGACCGTATACATCTCCAGGGAAAAGTTTTACAATTTCACATCCTAATTCCTCTGCACGAGCAATTTCTGTAAGGGATGCGCAACCCGGTGACCATAGCACTTTCCTGCGATTGCAAATAAGTGCAATATCTTCCCGCAATACAGGTGTAATAATAAAATTAGCTCCAAGTTGCATATACAGCGATGCTGCAGCAGCATCAGTAACAGAACCAACACCTAGAATCATTCCTGGTAGTTCTAATAATGCATATTTGTTCAAGGCTCCAAAAACTTCAAAAGCAAAATCACCACGACTGGTAAACTCCATCAATCTGGCACCACCATCATAACATGCTTTTATAATTTTTTTTCCAAGTTCTACGTCATTATGAAAAAACAATGGCACTAAACCCGTTGCCGCCATTGCATTTGCTACTTCAATTCTAGAATATCGTGCCATATATTACTATTTTATCGTGAAACTAAACCAGACCCGTCTCCATCTAGCATGTTTTCTATTTCTTTTATTGTAACCAAGTTATAATCTCCAGCAATGGTATGTTTTAAACAACAAGCGGCAACTGCAAAATCTAAAGCACGTTGATTACTTACTGGAAAATTCAATAATCCATAAATTAAACCACCCATAAAAGCATCCCCACTACCCACTCTATCCACCACAGGCGTTACTTCTTTTACTGCTGCATTACTTATATTTTTACCATCATATAATATACCTCCAATTCTTTGGTGTGAGGCACTCACAGAATAGCGGAGTGTCGTAGCTGCAATTTTTAAGTTAGGACATAGCTGAAATAATTTACCGTATAAGGATGGCAACGAAACTAAGTCTTGATAATTAGGTTGCACTTTAGATAAACCCAACATAAAATATGCTGTATCAATATCACCTAAAATTACATTACTGTACTTAAGAATTTCTGGCATAACTTCACTAGGAGTTTTACCATATTGCCATAATTTAGATCTATAATTTAAATCACATGAAATTGTTAATCCCAATTTATGAGCCACAACAACAGCCTCTAAGCAAGCTTCTGCAGCACTATTAGAAATTGCTGGAGTAATACCACTCCAATGGAACCATGTTGCACCCTCAAAAACCTGTTCCCAATTAATTAACCCTTTCGTAATTGTAGCCATAGCGCTGTGAGCCCTATCATAAACCACATTACTACCTCTTGTTCCTGCTCCAGTTTCTAAAAAATAAGTCCCCAAACGTTCCCCGCCACGAAGAATGTTTTTAGAACTTACGTTCATTTTTCTCATTTCTTTCTCTGCACAAACTCCTATCTCATTATCAGGAATTCTAGTAACAAATTCAGCTTCAATTCCATAATTTGCTAATGATGCCGCTACATTAAATTCACCTCCACCGTAAGATGCTGTAAAAGTTTTGGCTTGTTCAAAACGCAAATGTCTTTCTGTTGAAAGTCTTAACATTATTTCGCCAAAAGTGACTACTTTACTCATTCAATATTCCTTTACTATTTAATAAAATCAGCTCTCATAGGACTAAAAACATCAATCAAAATACCTTCTTCTAGGCATAAAACACCATGCAAACTATTAGAAGGAACCTGAAATGAATCCCCTTTTTTTAAAACACAGGTATCAGATTCTATGGTAACCTCAAATTTACCCTCGGCTACATACGTCAGTTGTGTGTGCGTGTGCTTGTGCATAGGTCCTATAGCGCCTTCTTTAAATTTAACATTCACCATCATAACACGATCATCAAATCCTGTTAGCTGTCTTAAAACACCAGTACTAGCAATTTCCCATTGCATTTCATCTGCCAAGAAAAATAATTGATTGGAACTATTTTGAGACATAAGTTTTTGAATTACAAATTAAAATACTCTTTTGCATTGTGGTAGCTAATGTCAGAAACCATTTTACCAATCCATTCCATATCGTGTGGTAACTCTCCCCTTTTAATTTCATCACCTAACAAATTACACAAAATTCTACGAAAATATTCATGTCTTGGAAATGATAAAAAACTTCTAGAATCAGTCAACATTCCTATAAAACAACTTATTAACCCCATATTAGAAAGTGCATTTAATTGTTTTGTCATTCCATCCTTTTGATCTAAAAACCACCATCCTGAACCAAATTGCACTTTTCCTTTTACGCTACCATCATTAAAATTACCAATCATAGTAGCCATAACTTCATTATCAGCAGGATTCAAATTATAAATTATCGTTTTTGTTAATTTATCTTGGCTATCCAAAGCGTTTAAAAAACGAGAAAGTTTTAACGCTTGCGGATAATCTCCTATAGAATCCCATCCTGTGTCTGGCCCTAAAATACGGTGCATTCGCTCATTATTATTTCGTAATGCTCCTAAATGAAACTGTTGCACCCAGCCATACTTGTGATACGTTTCGGATAAAAACAATAAAATCGCTGATTGAAATTTAAAAGCCTCCTCAGTAGTTATAGACAGGTTTTCTCTTTTCTTTCTAAAAATACGATTTACTTCAACCTCAGTAAAATTTTCGAAATAAATCTGATCCAAGCCATGATCACAAAGTTTACAACCGTTTTGATCAAAAAAAACGATTCTTTTTTCTAGAGCTACGCACAAATCAGCATATGAATCAATCGAAATACCAGCAACTTCACTTAATGAATTGATGTAAGCATTATACTCATCGTTTAAAATAAGAATAGCTTTATCTGGTCTAAAAGCGGTACTAACTTTAGTCTCAAATGGATTTTTAGTCAAAGACTGATGGTGTTCTAGAGTGTCAATTGGATCCTCAGTTGTACACACAAAACTGGCATTTACTTTTTTTAACAAGTTTTGGGTACTGTATTCTTTTGAAGCTGTTTTAGCCGATGACTCCTCATAGATTTTTTCGGCTGTTTTTTCATTTAATAGCTCATGAATATCAAAATATCTGGCAAGTTCTAGGTGTGTCCAATGATACAATGGATTACGCATAGTATAAGGAACCGTTTTAGCCCATTGTAAAAACTTATCTTTATCAGTTGCATTTCCAGTAATAAATTGTTCCTTAATCCCCAAAGTTCTCATGGCACGCCACTTGTAATGGTCTCCATTTATCCAAACTTGAGTACAATTTTCAAAAATTTTATCTTCAGCAATATACTGTGGTGAAAGGTGATTATGATAATCTATAATAGGCTGATTTTTAGAAAAATCATGATATAACTCTTCTGCAAATTTATTTTCTAATAAAAAATTATCGTGTATAAATGGCGCACTCATTTTTTTAATTTTTGAATTAATTTTCGTTTGTAGGTTTCCCAATAGTGGCCAAAATTCCACCATCTACATATACAATTTGACCGTTTACAAAGTCACTAGCTTTTGAAGCTAAAAAAACAGCTGTACCTGCTAAATCTTCAGGATTTCCCCAACGTGCAGCTGGTGTTCTATTGATTATAAAATCGTTAAACGGATGACCATCTACGCGTATAGGTTCTGTTTGTGTAGTGGCAAAATATCCTGGACCAATCCCATTAACTTGAATATTATACTTTGCCCATTCTGTAGCTAAATTTCTAGTAAGCATCTTGAGTCCACCTTTTGCAGCAGCATAAGCAGATACGCTATTGCGTCCTAGCTCACTCATCATAGAACAAATGTTAATTATCTTGCCTTCTTGTCTTTCAATCATTTGTTTAGCAACAAGTTGAGACATAATAAACGGACCAACAAGATCTACATCAATCACCTTTCTAAAATCAGCAATAGGCATATTAACAGCTAATTCTCTCTTAATAATACCCGCATTGTTTATTAAAATATGAATATCACCTTGCTCTTTTGTAATGCGTTCAAGATTTTCTGCTGCTGCATTCTCATCCGTAACATCAAATAAATAACCCGAAACGGTATATCCTTTTTGTGAATAATAAGCAAGAGCTTCTTCCATTTTTGAGGGTGTAGTTCCTGTAATGACAAGTGATGCTCCAGCTTGAGCGAGACCTTCGGCCATAGCCAAACCTAATCCGTGTGTTCCACCGGTAATCAAAGCTCTTTTTCCTTTTAAATCAAATAAATTCATAGGTATTATCTTAGTTCATTAGGTGCTACAATATCCATATCTCCATAATCTAAATTCTCTCCAGCCATACCCCAAATGAAAGAGTAATTGCTTGTACCCGCACCTGAATGTATAGACCACTCTGGTGATAAAACTGCTTGGTGATTTTGCATAAAAAGATGCCTTGTATTTTGTGGCTCTCCCATAAAATGACAAACTGTTTGCGGAGCTTGAATATCAAAATAAAAATAAGCTTCCATTCTGCGATCATGAGTATGAGCGGGCATGGTGTTCCAAACATTACCCGGTAACAACTCTGTTAGCCCCATTTGAAGTTGACAGGTTTGTACAATACTATTTACTATCAGCTTATTTAGAATGCGTTTATTAGCTGTAATTTCATCTCCCAGTGGAATGATTTCTGCATCTTCTCTACCAATTTTTTTAGTTGGATAAGAAGTATGAGCAGGTGCCGAATTAATATAAAACAAGGCTTGTTGTCCATTAGCATTTGCAAAAAGAACCTCTTTACAACCTTGACCTACATAAAGCGCTTCCTTAGTATTCAATTCATAGACAACTCCATCAACGGTTACAACTCCGGCTCCACCTACATTGATTATTCCCAATTCTCTCCTATCTAAAAAGTTTTCAGACTTTAAATATGGAATTGTTTCTAATTTTAAGCTTGATTTTACTGGCATAACTCCACCAACAACATACCGATCATACATGGAATAGGTAAGCTGAATTTCATCAGGAACAAATATATTTTCTATTAAAAACTGTTCTCTTAATTCATCGGTTCCATACTTTTTAAAATCAGTTGGATTTGTGGCATATCTAAAAGAAAAAATTGTCATGTTTTATTTTTTTATGTAATCGATTGCACAAAGATACTTGATAAAATAAAACTTTGGCAAAATAGTTTATAAAAATTTTAAATAAGATCTATAGAGAGGTTATAGGACTGTATTTAGGTACCAAAGACTTCATTACAATCCAGCCCGTTAAATAACACACAGCACAGATTGAAAAAATAATAAAATATCCAGCCTCAATACCTTTGAAACCCATAAAAATCAAATTCGTTTCTTTTGAGTAATCAAATAAAACACCAGAACCTTTATTAATTAATGTTGAACCTATTCCTCCTGCCAGACCTCCTATTCCTGTTATTGTGGCAATTGCTTTTTTAGGAAACATATCTCCCACGGTTGTAAATATATTAGCAGACCACGATTGATGTGCCGCCAATGAAATTCCAATAATAATTACTGGAAGCCAATAACTAATATGTCCTAGTGGTTGTGCTAAAAGTGCTAAGAGTGGGAAAAAAGCAAAAATAAGCATTGCTCTCATTCTTCCTTCATAAGGATTCATACCTTTCTTTTCAACAAAGTACGTTGGCAACCAACCACCAATTATTGATAATAATGTAATCATATAAAGTACAAATAATGGCAATGCTGATTGTGTTGAATCCATATTATAAACAGAACTTAGATAAGCTGGAGTCCAAAATAAGAAAAACCACCAAACGCCATCAGTCATGAATTTGCCAAAAGCAAATGCCCAAGTTTGTTTGTATTTAAAACAATCTTTAAGTGTGACTTTTGAATTTGACTCTGGAACATAGCCCACTAGTTTACTATCGGCAATATCATCTTGTTGAATGTATTCTAACTCTGATTGTGAAACTTTAGGATGCTTTTCAGGTTTATCATACATAAAAACCCAGAAACCCATCCATATAAAACCAAGTGCACCAATAATTATAAAAGCCATTTCCCAACCAAATGCTTTAGCAATAAACGGAATTGAGATAGGAGCTGCTAAGGCACCTACTGTTGCACCAGCATTAAAAATACTGGTCGAAAAAGCTCTATCTTTCTTAGGAAAATACTCTGCCGTAGTTTTTATTGCAGCAGGAAAATTACCAGCCTCACCTACCGCTAAAACAAATCGGGCAAAAATAAATAAGGTTACACTAACATTTATGATTAGTCCCGTGTCATTAACTGTTTTCAAAGCTTCTTTTGCGCCTTCAAAACCCACAAACCAATTGCCAGTGATAATTCCCGAAGTGGCAATACCACAAAATGCATGCAAGCAAGCACCAAATGACCAAATCCCGATAGCCCACAAAAAACCTTTTTTGGTATCCATCCAGTCCACAAAACGACCTGCAAACAATAATGAAACAGCATAAAAAATAGAGAATAAAGCTGTTATGTTACCATAATCGTTATTAGTCCAATGAAATTCTGGGGCAATAAAATCACTCCATGTTAACGATAAAACTTGTCTGTCTAAGTAATTGATTGTAGTTGCAAAAAAAAGCAAGCCACAAATAGACCATCGATAACTCCCTATTTTTATACTTTTTTGATTCATATTATTGGTATGATTTATTTTTATTATTAATTACTATATATGATACATTTAAACAAGTTATATAATCTTTAAAAAAAATATAAAACAAGAAATGTAATCGATTGCACAAATATAGATGTAAAAAATGATTATCCAAATTAATTGCATATAATTTTAAATAAACAAACTAAAAAAATACAATAATTAAAAATAATAAGTCAAAACTGCGCAATAAACAATTTAAATGTTAAGAGACGAAAATGCAGATTAACTATTAAGTAATTTTCATAGAATTAAAATACACTGAAATAAAAAAAATTATTTAAAAATTTTCAACTTAACAACTCATTAAAAAACAAGACAATAGCTTAGCTTATTGCTTAAAAAAAAAACATTTGTAAATCTTAATTGCCAAAACATAAAACTTAATAAGTTAAAAACTCGTAGATAAAAATAAGGAGATAAATAAAAAAATTCTATGTCCTTATAATTAGGGATACTGTAGTTTTAAAAAAGTACTAATATAAAGATATATTGAGATCTTATAAAAATGAGTTTTTAATTAAAATACGTTCTTTGAAATATTGGGAATTATTGATTTGTGAGCTAAATGAACAATATTTTAGATTGTCTATATAATTATTATATCTTTGCGCAAAATTTGGAATAGAGTTTGAAGTACTGATTTTTGAACATTCAAATGAATTGCATGATATTAATATTATTAATTCACTATTTTAGTTAAAACATTTATAACTAATACATTAATGATAGAATCATTTTATAAATTTATTAATCAAAGCTTTTGATTAATGAATCTTATTTATACATAATGAAATTGCAAAACATTTTAAGTTTAAAACAGTGAGAACAACATTAAAAATTAAATTTTCAGTTAAATATATTTATAACCAATACTAATTAAAGAATTTCAAAATGAAAAAAATTATTTTAACGCTTTGTTTTTTTGGCTTAACATTAGTTTCTAAAGCTCAAACTACAGAATTGTTTTTTGAACAGGCAACGATGTTCTTGAAGAAAAATGTAACTCCAGAGGGTAAAGTAGATTACTTTTCTATTAAGAAAAGTCCTGGAGAGCTCGTTTATATTTTAAGTAATATAGAAAAACTTGACACAAAATTTAGCGATAAAAAAGTAGCAAAAGCATTCTGGATTAATGTATATAATTTACGTGTAATTAAAAGTGTAGTTGATAAATTCCCAATAGAATCAGTAGAGAAAATTCCAGGTTTTTTTAGTACTGAAACTTTTATGGTAGGAAATCAAGAATTAACTTTAGACGATATTGAAAATGTTATCTTGAGAGATTTGTTTTTTGATCCTGCTATACATTTTACATTAACAAGTGCTGCAAATGGAGGTGCACCTTTATTAAACACTGCGTACTTACCTAATACTGTAGATGAACAAATTAAAGCAAGAGCAACATTAGTAATCAATTCTAAATACTATTTCTATGTTGATAAAGAAAATAAAATAATTGAGTTACCAAAGATATTTGAATGGTACAAAAAAGATTTTGCAGTAAACTATTTTAATGAAATTGATTTTATTAATCTTTTTTTAGAGAAAAAAATCGATAATAAATATACTGTAAAAACGTATGAATTTGACTGGACTTTAAACAAAATATAATCCTATATGGCCCTACCGCTGTGTAGGGCAAATAGAATTATATGAAAAACAAGAATTACATAATTATATTACTTTTTTTAATATGTATTATACCTGCCTTAGCACAAAAAACATATTTAAAAAATTATTACGATAACGGAAAATTAAGTTCTGAGGGTTGGGTAAACCAAAACAGAAAAACAGATTACTGGTTCTTTTATCACAAAAACGGCAATAAAAAAGAAGAAGGACATTACTTTAACGATAAAAAAACAAAGTGGTGGATTGTATATGATGTCAACGGTAAAATTCAAAGGAAAATTGAATTTATTAACAATCTTGAAAATGGCTTATGCATTTTTTACAACGAAGGTAAAATTTACAAAGCAGCAAGATACAATGCCGGATCTAAAATAAAAGAATGGACATCCATAGCGAGTTATAAAAAAGACAATCCATAACATGATGAAAATAATTAAAGTAATCATCCCTGCATATAATGAAGAACATGCAATTAAACATGTAATTCAAGAAATCCCTAGTTATGTAGCTGAAATAATAGTAATCAATAACAATTCTACTGATGACACGGTAGCAGTAGCTCAAAAAGCTGGTGCTACTGTATTATCAGAAAATAAAAAAGGATATGGTTATGCCTGTTTAAAAGGACTTGATTACATAAATACTACTCCCAATACACCCGATATCGTTGTTTTTCTTGACGGTGATTATTCTGATTACCCTGAAGATCTTTCTAAATTAATTGCTCCCATCTTAAATAATACCGCTGATTTTGTCATTGGCGCGAGAGTTCCTGAGTTAAGAGAAGATGGTTCCATGACACCACAACAAATTTTTGGAAACAAATTAGCCAATGTGTTAATGCGTCTTTTTTTTAGATCTAAATTTACTGATTTAGGACCGTTTAGAGCCATAAAATATAACACTTTACAGTCACTCAATATGGTAGATAAAACCTATGGTTGGACTGTTGAAATGCAATTGAAAGTGCTAAAAAAAAATATCAGCTATACTGAAATCCCTGTTCGCTACAAAAATAGAATTGGAGTTTCAAAAGTATCCGGTACTGTAAAAGGGACTATTATGGCAGGAGTTAAAATTATTAGTTGGATCATTAAATACGCTTTCAAATAATATGTTAGTACTATCTTACATCATCCTATTTTTTTATAGTGTATCTATTATATTGATCTTCTTTTACGGCCTTTCTCAATTGAACTTATTGGTTAATTACCTTAAAAGTTCCAAGAAAATTTTAAAATCGAATCAATTTGATTTTAATAACCCAAATGAGATTCCAAAAGTTACCATTCAACTGCCTATTTATAATGAAAAATATGTAGTAGAACGCTTGTTGCATACTATTTCTAATTTAGAATATCCAAAGGACAAATTAGACATTCAAGTATTAGACGATAGCACTGACGAAAGTTTAACCGAAAATATTCATATTGTAAATGAATTAGCTGCAACTGGTTTAAACATAAAACACATTACCCGAAGCAATAGAATCGGTTTTAAGGCAGGTGCACTGAAAGAAGGTTTAACTACTGCTGAAGGCGAATTTATTGTAATTTTTGATGCTGATTTTGTGCCTCAAAAAGAGTGGTTGTTACAAACTATTCCTCATTTTAAAGATCCAAAAATTGGAGTGGTACAAACTAGATGGGGTCACCTAAATAGAGATTACTCCATATTAACAAAAATTCAAGCCTTTGCACTTGATGCTCATTTTACATTAGAACAAGTAGGCCGAAATTCACAGTCTCATTTTATAAATTTTAACGGCACTGCAGGTGTATGGCGAAAATCTTGTATTATTGATGCTGGAAACTGGGAAAGCGATACTTTAACCGAAGATTTAGATTTAAGTTACAGAGCACAATTAAAAAATTGGAAATTCAAATATTTATTAGATGTTGTAACTCCTGCAGAGCTTCCAGTTATTATAAGTGCTGCCCGTTCTCAACAATTTCGTTGGAATAAAGGTGGCGCTGAAAATTTTGTAAAAATGAATCAGCGCATCATTAGCGCTACAAATATCAATTTTAAAACAAAAATTCATGGATTACTACATTTGCTAAATAGTTCTATGTTTTTATTTGTTTTTACAATGGCACTTTTTAGTGTCCCTGTATTGTTTATAAAAAGTTGGTTTCCACAGCTAGAAGTTTTTTTTAAAATTTTAGCATTTTTTGTATTTACCTCAGTTGTTTTTTTTACATGTTATTGGTTTACCTACAAAAAAATATATGGTGGAGGATTTATAAATTTCATTAAATACATTGGTTTATTTTTTACTTTTTATAGCATTGCCATGGGTTTTACATTTCACAATACCATTGCTGTTGTTCAAGGGCTTATTGGAAAAAAAAGTGATTTTATCCGTACTCCTAAGTTTAACATTGAAAGCTTAAAAGAGAAATGGAAACAAAACACTTATATAAATAAAAAGATATCAAAAAATATCATCATTGAAAGCTTGCTACTACTCTATTTCCTTTTTGGGATTTATAGTGGAATTCAATTAAATGACTATGGATTACTTCCGTTTCATATTATGTTATCCTTTGGTTATGGTTTTGTGATTGTTAATTCTTTCCGAATTGGAAACTAAAATGTAATCTCTATTTTTTTAAATAAATTCGCTTACGCAAAATGAAAGCACTTAGTAACTCATGTAAACTTTATACCATATTGAGCGCTCTATGCTATACCTACATAGGATATTTCATGGACCGAAAGGATTTTGTTGTTTTGCTTTTATTATTTGGTGTTTTATTTTTCTCACTTGTAAAAATCATTCAGGAACAAAAAGAAAACATTAACTATTTACTTGGTTTAGGTCTTTGTTTTAGAATCCTATTTGCATTTGCCTTACCTAATCTTTCTCAGGATTTTTACAGATTTATTTGGGACGGGAGAATACTCATAGAAGGATTTAATCCTTACACCAATTTGCCCAATGATTTAATTGTTAACCCCAATTTTAATATTGCTAAGGCACAAGAATTAATTAAATCGATGGGGAGTTTGAGTGCTTCTCATTTTTCAAATTATCCGCCAATTAACCAACTTTTTTTTGTGATCGCGGGAATCTTTGGCACCCAATCCATAGTTACGGCAACCATTGTTTTGCGATGTATTATCATTGTAGCTGATTTTGGTACAGCTATTTTTGGAGCAAGATTACTACAATCAATGGGTTTCGAAAAGTATAAAATATACTGGTACATATTAAATCCATTGGTACTTATAGAACTCACGGGAAACTTACATTTTGAAGGTGTCATGCTATTCTTTTTTATATGGGGCATCTATTTATTGCACCAAAACAAGTGGAAAACGGCTGCAGTAGCAATAGCCTTATCAATTGCAACTAAACTCTTGCCACTTATACTACTTCCATTATTTTTGCAAAAATTAGAATGGAAAAAAAGTTTTGTATTTTATCCTATAGTTATTGGCATTAATGTATTGCTTTTCTTGCCGTTTTTTTCAACCGCAATGGCTGAGAATTATTCAAATACAATTGCTTTATGGTTTGTAAATTTTGAATTTAATGCCAGTTTTTATTACATCATCAGAGAAATAGGATTTTATTATAAAGGCTATAATATCATTCATAGCACCGGAAAAGTTATCCCAATACTAATCATAATCTTTATCCTCTTACAGTCCTTTTTTGGTAAAAATAAAACCACACCAGACTTACTAAAAAGTATATTACTTGTGCTAAGTATTTACTTTTTTGTATCTACAACAATACATCCGTGGTATGTAATAAATCTTGTTTTAGTCTCGGTTTTTACAAAATACAAATTCCCAATTGTATGGAGTTTTACAGTTGTTTTGAGCTATTTTGCTTACTCAGGTCAACTATTCAAAGAGAATTTAATGCTTATTGCTATTGAATATGCCGTAGTTTTTTGGTTTATGTTTCGAGAATTAGAACTTAAACCCTTAGCATTTTATAAAAGATTACAATCTAAATTTTCAAATTCATTTTCTATAAAAGCTTAAGATTGCTGAGAAAACACAATCAAGAGTATCGCGATTAAAGCAATAAGTAAACCTAGACAATTTTTTACAGATAACTTTTCTTTGAAAACAACAACACCTATAACACTTCCTAAAATTATAACTCCTAAATTCATACCTGCAAAAACGGTAGATGGATTTGCAGTAAACACTTGGTGCGCTTTGAGATAAAAAAGGATGTTCCCAAAATTGAACACACCCACAAGACCACCTAACAAAATGTTTTTTAAAGTTATTTTAGATGCGTTTACAACTGTATCATAACATACCACCAGCAGCATAATAACTAATGCTATAGAAAAAACTACAACCAATGAACTGGTAAAAGGCATCGTTGTATAAAGTGCCATTTTCTTGAAAAGAATATCGATTATCCCAAAACCTAGTAAAACTAATAATGGGTAAGTCCAATTTGTTTTTTCTTTTGATACAGGTTTCATCAATATCATAAGTATAGCTGGGAAACCAATAATTAGCGATACAAGTTTGTACGTATTAAAAGTTTCATCAAAAATCAACCAAGCTGCCAAAATAGGAATAAATAAAGACAGTCTTTGAGCTGCATCGGTTCTTACAATTCCCACTTGTTTAATTGAGGTTGCCAAAAACAAAAAAACTGTTGGCAATAAAAAACCAATACTAACATACAATGCCCATGGAGCAGAGGATAAAGAAGTAAATTTGAAATCGAAAAAAAAGAAACATAAAAGTATGGCAACCGCATAGTTAGTTGCTACCATTTGAATAGCACTAGAGTTGTATTGTCTAGATAATTTAAAAATCACACCTACAGTAACACTACAAACTACACTAAGTAAAAGATAAATCATGTTTTTTCCTCAAAATTACTATTTAAGTACCAATTTTAAAAATAGCAACCTAATCTCTTTTGAGCCATCCTGTAATACTCATGCGGGGACAGTTTGTTTCCAATACTTCATGAACCAGCTCATCACTCTTAAAAAAAACTGTTTTTCCCAGAGTAGGAGCAATTTTTTGAGGAATCTCATTTTGATGTATCATTAGCTCACCGCCATCTGTAACTTTCCAGTCCGCATTTAAATAACTGATCATGCTAAATTTTCGGCTAGGATTGCTTTTAAATTGATCCAAGTGCTTTAAGTAAAAATCTCCTTTTTCATACAGGGAATAATGAAATTCATAACCTGTAATTCCAGTATAGCAACTTTGATTTAAGTATAAAATGAAGGCTTCAATTAATTTAAAAAATTCATTCTCAAAAACATTATTGTGCTTTTTATCCAACCAATAAATAGAATCACTCCGTATGGCACCATCATAAAGCAATTTATCTGAGTTGCCAATGCCAGCAGCAGTAAGCAAACTTCTTTCATTTAAGTTAAGAATGTTTTGTATTAAATGATCTGAAAGTTCTGGAGTCAAAAAATGCTCTGCTATACCTACTTTATTTTCAACATAACTTGATATCAAATTCTCAAAGGAATTTTCCATTTTAATTTTGGGAAAGACTGAAAATACAGTCAACGTAGCAAGGTAGATGAAATAAAATTACAAAGGCTGTTTTTATAAAAAAAAGGGTTTAGTAAAAACTAAACCCTTTTGCATTTATAATTTACTGATAAAACTACCGTAAATATCTTTGAACTGATATCCTTCGGAAAAACGATCTTTACTTAGTTTCTTGTATTCTACCAATCCCCAAAGTATAAATTCCATCATGAAAAATTTATCTTCTGAACTTACTTGCGGTTGGTATTTTTTAATCAAAACTTCCAATGGTGCTATTCCACCTAGAATTTTTTCATACTCTTCATCTGAGCAATCATCAAGTAATTCAAAACCACTTTCGGCAAAGAACCATTCTATGATATCTGTGTAAGCATTTTTGACACCTTCTTTTTCTAGTTTTTCAATTTTTGGAAAATACGCTGGAAAGAAAGTATGAATGGCATCACCCAATAAGTGTTGTGCTACGGCAGCGGCTCCCTCCTGCTCTCCTTCATAAACCAACTCTACTTTTCCAGTAATGGCTGGAATAATTCCCATAAAATCAGACAAACGCAAAGTAGTTTTATCTGCACCAGCTTTTAATGCTCTTCTTTCTGCAGTGCTTAGTAAATTTTCAAAAGCAGTAATACTCAATCTGGCACTCACCCCACTTTTATTATCAATGTATTCACTTTCTCTAGCTTCAAAACTTATTTGTTCTAATAAATCTCTTGCTAATGAGGGTACATACACCATGTCATTTTGCGTAGCATCCAGTTTTGCTTCTTGCTCTGTGATAGTTCTAGCAATTTTGATGGTTTCAGGATAATGCGTTAGGATTTGTGACCCTATTCTATCTTTTAATGGAGTTACAATACTACCACGATTGGTATAGTCCTCAGGGTTTGCGGTAAAGACAAATTGCATGTCCAGCGGCATTCTTAATTTAAATCCACGAATTTGAATATCTCCTTCTTGTAGAATATTAAACAAGGCTACTTGAATCCTGGCTTGTAAATCAGGTAACTCATTGATCACAAATATGCAACGATTCGCTCTTGGAATCATCCCAAAATGAATCACGCGATCATCAGCATACGATAATTTTAAATTTGCAGCTTTTATAGGATCTACATCACCTATTAAATCGGCAACTGTTACATCTGGAGTGGCTAGTTTTTCAAAAAAACGTTCGCTTCTGTGCAACCAGGATATTGGGGTATCATCTCCTTTTTCGTCAATAAGATCCTTGGCAAAACGAGATATCGGCTGCAACGGATCATCATTGATCTCAGAACCTGTTACAAACGGAATGTACTCATCAAGCAATTCAATCATCTTGCGAGCCATTCTCGTTTTGGCTTGACCACGAAGCCCTAATAAATTGATGTTATGACGGGATAAAATAGCCCGCTCAAGCTCTGGAATTACGGTATTCTCAAAACCATGAACCCCTTCAAAAGTGGGTTTTCCTGATTTTATTTTTTCTCTCAAGTTCGATCGCAATTCATCTTTAATGCTTTTGCTTTCGTATCCTGATTTTTTTAATTCTCCTAATGTTTTTATAGTATTCATCTATTTTTCTATTGAAATTGATATTGATTATTTATTTGGGTTTGCGTTAGGGATAGCAGTGTAAATCCTTTTTTGAGTCCCGAAATTATAGGGACTCAAAAAAGATTGAAACGAATAGCCCGACCCGCAGGGAAACGCCCAAAATTATTTTATTCTCTTTTTTCTATTGGTCTCGTAGTCCTCAAAAATCATTTCGCCCAATCCTTTTAATCCTGTATAAAAGGCTTTTCCTTGATTTGACTCCGTAAACTTGTTCACAAATTTTTGCAAATAAGAATCATTAGCAATCATAAAAGTAGTGATGGGGATGTGTAATTTTCTGGCTTGTTGCGCCTGATTGTAGCATTTATCCACAATATATTCATCAAGACCGTTGCTGTTCATATAATACGAACCATCTTTTTCACGAACACAACTTGGTTTTCCATCTGTAATCATGAAAATTTGTTTGTTTGTATTACGCTTTCTGCGCAAAATATCCATGGCTAGTTGCAAGCCAGCAACCGTATTGGTGTGATACGGACCCACTTTTAAATAGGGTAAATCTCTTATGGCAATAGTCCAAGCATCGTTACCAAAAACAAGAATATCTAAGGTGTCTTTGGGATAACGCGTGGTGATCAATTCTGCTAGTGCCATGGCAACTTTTTTGGCAGGCGTGATTCTATCCTCGCCATACAAAATCATACTGTGACTGATGTCAATCATTAAAACCGTACTCATTTGCGACTTAAATTGAGTTTCCTCCACTACCAAATCATTTTCGGTGAGCATAAAATCGCCAACACCATTATTGATTTGAGCATTTCGCAAACTCTCCGTCAAGGAAATGCGTTCGAGTCCGTCACCAAAATGAAATTCTCTAAACTCTCCCGTATGCTCATCTCCATTGCCTACATGCTTAGTTTTGTGATTGCCACTTCCAGAGCGTTTAAGATTTCCAAAAATGTTATCCAGAGCTTGCTGCCTTATGGCGCGCTCGGTCTTGGCTGTAATCCCCAGTCCGGAACTTCCATCCTCTTTCAACTCTTCCCGGATATAGCCTTTCTTCTTTAAATCTTCAACAAAATCATCAATGGTATAAGCCTCATCAGTAAGTTTATACTCTACATCTAATTCTCGCAACCAGTCAATTGCCTCATCAAAATCTCCAGAAGTATGCGTGATTAATTCCTTGAAAATACCAAAGAGTTTATCAAACGGAGACTGGAAAGGTGCTTCGTATTGCTTGAAATAAAATCCTTTTTTATTATCGTTTTTCATAGAATATAAAATTACATCATTTTAAAACGACAGCTTACAAACGTTTATTAATTTTTAGTTAAAAGCAATTTCAAGAATATAAACATTACAAAAATGATTTGGGCGTTCCCTCACCTCCACTATCGTTGCGGTGAGGTCGTGCTGTACGTTCTCAATCTCCCAAAAAAAGGGAGGATTTCCACTACCATCACTCACGCAAAACCACTTAAAAAGAACATATTTCCTAAAAAAGTAAATTCAGAGTGTAATTGTAAAATAAGAATATGAATACTCTAAAAACTTTTTCGCACCTTAGCAATCCATTTTAAAAACAAAAACCCCCGATTAAAAATGAGCGTATTTATAAAAGAATTGTCCTTTCGTTGGTCTGATCTTGATCCTAACTTTCATGTAAGACACAGTGCATATTATGATTTTGGAGCACAACACCGTATTGAAATACTAGAAAACCTTGGCTTAACCATGAAAGTAATGCAAGCACAAGGCTTTGGTCCTATATTGTTTAGAGAAGAATGTGTTTTTAGAAAAGAAATCAAACTTTCAGACAAAATTGTCATGCATACAAGAAGCTCACAAGTTAATGAAGACGGCTCAAGATGGTCTATTATTCACGAGTTTAGAAATGATGCCGATCAAGTTTGTGCAACCATAACCGTAGATGGTGCTTGGATGGATATTAAACTGAGAAAATTAGCTTTGCCTACACCTGAATTGGCTATAAAAGCTTTGAGTGTTTTTCCAAAAGAATAATACGTTCTTATCAAACACACTTATTTCCTTTGGGTGAAATACATACTTAAAATATTTCACCCAAAGTATTTAAGCATAACGGTTACGTCTTAATCCTAAAAATGGGAATAGGAACAATTGCCAAACTATTTTTTTGAAAGAATTATATAACTATTTTATACAATTCTATAATGGTAATTGTTGTTTTGTAGCGATATTTGTAGACATTTATGTTTCTGCATTAGCACATACATCACATGATTTTGATAGATAAAAAACTTCGTTTGAAAAAATATTTACAGCTTCTTTTAAAAATGTTCCTCTGGATAGTTGGCTCCTTGATAGCACTATTTTTGATACTTTTTTTGGTGATACAAATTCCATCCGTTCAAAATTATGCCAAGAACAAAGCGGTACACTATCTTGAAGAAAAAATCAAAACAAAGGTTGTAATTAACCACTTAGAAATAGGCTTCCCAAAAAAAGTCATTTTAGAAGGAGTTTACTTTGAAGACCAAAAAAAAGACACTCTTTTTGCTGGAGACACTCTTGCTGTAAACATCAGTTTATTTCAACTTATAAACAATAAAGTAGCCATAAATAGTGTTGATTTATCAGGTATTTCGGCGCACATAAAAAAAGATAGCAAAGGAACTTTTAATTTTGACTACATTATCAAAGCCCTTGCATCTCAAGAAAAACAAAAGACTGATTCAGCCCCAATAGAATTTTCAGTTGACGAAATTAAGTTGGATAGAATTAATTTTCGCTATTCTGATGGTGTTTCAAATAATGAAATTGCAACCTATCTCAATCATTTTAAAACTAGTATCAAAACATTTGATTTAAACCAAATGAACTTTGATATTCCAAAAATCAAGATTAATGGTTTGCAATTCAAGTTAATTCAAGGCATTACTTCTATAAAAAAGTCAAATATTGTAACAGAGAATAATGCCACGGAAAAGCCATTGAAATTAAAATTTGGTGATGTAGAACTTGGTAAAATAAAAATTGAATACAAAAGCCAAGAATCTAAATTGGCTACCAATATCTACGTGAAAAAATTGATCACCAAAGTAGATAAAATAGACTTGAACAATCAATATGCTATTTTAGAAAATTTAGAATTAACAGGAGTTGAAGGTGTTTTAGAATTAGGGAAAATAAAAAAATTAGTCACCCAAAATACTAAAGCTTCAAACGGTTCAAACAATTGGGATATTAAAGTAAAAAAGAGTGTTTTCAAGAGAATCAATTTTAAATATGATAACAATAACGTTGCTTTTACTCCAAAAGGATTAGACTACAATCATTTAGATATCAAAAACTTAAATCTAGACCTAGAAGTTCTCAATTACAACGCTGAAAACATCTCAGGTGAACTTAAATCTTTTTCAGCTAGAGATAAAAGCGGATTGAATATTACGGCGCTAAACGGTGACTTTTTCTATGGTAATAAAAATGCTTTTATCAAAAATTTGTATTTAAAAACTCCTCAAACCGAAATAAAGAATGAAATACAAATAGGTTATTCATCACTTGCTACTATTTCAAAAAATATTGGAGATCTGAGTTTAATAGCAAACCTTACCAAAAGTAGTATTGGTTTTCAAGATATTCTGTTATTTGTTCCTAATTTAGCTTCTACAAATCCATTTAAAAGTAATCCAAAAGCAGTCATTTCTATAAACGGAAAGGTAAAAGGAAAAGTAAAAAATATAATAATTCCGTCTATGGAAATCAGCGGAATAGGCTCAACCTCACTGGCAGCGAGCGGTACAATAATTGGTTTGCCAAATGTTGATAAAACCTATTTTGACATCAATATTAAAAGATTTCAGTCTGGTCAAAAAGACATAAATAATTTTGTCCCCAAAGGAACCATTCCTAACACCATTCAATTGCCTTCGAGAATTACTGTTACAGGAACTTTTAAGGGAACTATTGCTACTTTTATGACTGATTTAAAATTAGTAAGTAGTTATGGAAATGCGAATATTAAAGCTAAATTTGATCAAAGTCGCAAAAACTTTGAAAAATATGATGCCAAAGCTGATTTTGTAAACTTTGATTTAGGGAAATTTATCAAGAACGACTCCATTGGTAAAATCACACTAAAAACTACCATCAAAGGCACTGGTTTCAATCCAAAAACAGCAATAGTAGCTCTTAATGCAAGTATTCAAAAAGCGTATTTTAACAAGTATACGTACAAAAATATAGTTGTAAAAGGAACTATCCAAAAAGGTAATTTTAACGCTACTGCAGTGGCTAGAGACCCTTATTTGACATTCAATTTAGTGGGTAATGGTAGATTTCAAGATAAATATCCATCCGGAAAAATAAAATTAAATGTAGATATTGCTGATTTAGAAAAACTGAATTTACATGCTGGACCTTTAAAAATTCGTGGTATTGTAGATGCAGATATCCAATCGGGGGATTTAGATTATCTCAATGGTTCATTAACTGCTCATCATATTAATATCACCAATGCCAAAGAAAACTATACTATTGATTCTATCCAAGTTCATGCAATAGCAACCGCTCAAAAAAATTCTATTGAAGTAAAAGCACCTTTTATGGATGCGTTTTTAGAAGGGAAATACAAATTATCAAAAATAGGAACTGCAATTACCAATTCGATTGCTGCTTATTACGATACTAATCCTAAAAAAGCGAAAAAGAAAACTATAGAAAACCAACAATTTGATTTTAAGGTACAAATCAAGGATAGTCCTATTGTGATGCAATTGATACCTCAAATTAAAAGTCTTGAACCTATTACTATTACAGGTAATTACAACAGTGTACATGATTCTATTGTGCTAAATGGTGCCATTCCAAAACTAGTTTACGAAAGTATAACGGTTACTAATGCTACCTTAAAACTGGATACACAAGATCAAAAGTTGCTTTATAATTTTATTGTTGATGATATCCAAAACGAACAGTTTGAACTTCCGCATACAGAACTAACTGGGGATATTCAAAATAACATCATAACGTATGCACTTCAGTTAAAAAACACTAAAGAAGAAGAGCGCTACCTCATTGAAGGTAATGTTCAATCTCAAAATGGTGGTACCGAAATACGATTGAATCCTGAGAAATTAATTTTGAATTATGAACCGTGGACCATTGATAAAGATAACGTAGTTAGCAGTTTAACTAAAGGCTTGTTTATTAATAATTTTAATCTTCAAAACAACGGAAGTACTATTCAAGTTCAATCAGAATCAAATTTGGCAAACGCACCAGTGAAAGTCAATTTTAAAGAGTTTGATATCAACACCATTACAAGTTTTGTGGAGAAAAAGGACTTACAACTTAATGGAAAAATCAATGGAACGGCAGAAATAAGAAATTTAAACACATCACCCCTTTTCACTTCTGATTTAAGTGTTGAGAATTTTACATTTAAAAAAGATACTATTGGAAATATAAAGCTTCAAGTAAAGAACACTATTGCAAATCAGTATGATGCCGTTGTTGCAATAACAGGTCAAGGAAATCAAGTAAATCTTGAAGGGAATTATAAAACGACCACCAGTAGTTTTGATATGAATTTAATTATTGACAAGTTAAACCTTAAAAGCATACAAGGATTTAGTTTAAATAATCTAACGGAAAGTACTGGTTTTTTAAACGGAAAATTATCAATAACGGGAAGTGCAAGCCAACCTAATGTACAGGGGGAAATCGGTTTTAACGAAGTTGGTTTTAAGGTAACCCCACTTAATGCTAGATTCAAATCTATAAATGATAAAATAGTTTTTCAACCCAACACAATTGTTTTTGAAACCTTTACCATAAAGGATGAAAATGACAATGATTTGAAGGTTTACGGTACAATTGACACGTCTAATTTTAGTAATTTCGGATTTGATCTAACTGTTGATGCTAAAAATTTTAAAGCAGTAAATTCAAAAGCAAAAGACAATGATTTATACTACGGTGAATTATTTCTGGATAACAACATCAGGATCGCTGGTAATATTGATAATCCTATAATTGATGGTACTATAAAAATCAATAAAGACACCAAGTTTACCATTGTATTACCACAATCTGATCCATCAATTGCTGATCGAGAGGGAATTGTTGAATTTATAGATCAAGATAATCCTCAAATAATTACGAATACAAATCTTGAAACTATAAGTAGTGAATCAACCGTAAAAGGTATTAATGCATCAGTAAATATTGAGATAGATAAAGATGCAGAGCTTTCACTGGTTATTGACAAAGCAAATGGAGATTATTTAAAATTAAAAGGCGAAGCTCAATTAACTGGTGGCATAGATGCATCAGGGAAAACGAACTTAACAGGTCGATATGAGTTGAATGAAGGAAGCTACGAAATGAATTTTAACGGTATCAAACGAAAATTCAATATTAAAGAAGGCAGTTATATTTTATGGACCGGCGAACCAACTAGTGCAGATATTAATATTACAGCTATTTATAAAACTAATGCTGCGCCTATTGATTTAGTAAACGATCAATTGGGCGACATAACACCTACGTTAAGAAATACATACAAAGAAAAAATTCCTTTTGAAACAGCCCTAAAAATGAATGGAGATCTTATGAAACCCAACATTTCATTTGATATTATTTTACCTGATGGTAACAACAATGTTTCTACTGAAATTATTAATACAACTCAAGCTAAACTAAGTCAATTAAGAGAACAACAAGATGAGTTGAACAAGCAAGTTTTTGCATTGTTATTGTTAAATCGTTTTATTGGGGAGAATCCTTTTACTAGCGAAAACGGTGGTACAACCGTTTCTTCATTAGCTAGAGAAAGCGCTAGCAAAATTTTATCGCAACAACTCAATAACTTGGCAGGAGATTTAATTCAAGGAATCGAATTGAATTTTGATTTAAATACAACTGAAGATTTCACATCAGGACAACGTCAAAACAAAACTGATTTGAGTGTAGGTGTTTCCAAAAAACTACTCAATGACCGACTCAAAATAACCGTAGGAAGTAGTTTTGGTATTGAAGGTTCTCAACAAGCCAATCAAAATGCAAATAATATTGCAGGTGATGTTTCTATAGATTATCAACTTACAAAAGATGGAAGATACAAAGTAAGAGCTTATCGTGTCAATAAATACCAAGTAGCACTTCAAGGTGAAGTTGTAGAAACTGGAGTTGCATTTGTAATCACAATGGATTACAACAAGTTCAGTGAATTGTTCCGAAAAAATGCATCAAAAAAATAATTTCAAATCATAAATAAAGCTGTACTTACATATCAAAATAGTCTTTATTTTACAAAACGAATCGTAATGAAAGGGAAAGGTATTATAAACTTATTTTTTTTATGTCTGCTATTTCAATCCTGTAGCAACACCCGTTTTTTACCCGAAGGTGAATTGTTGTATACAGGTGCCGATGTTATTATTGAAAAAAATGACAGTACTAAGAAATCCAGAAAAGAGCTCAAAAATAATTTAAAGGCACTAGTAAGACCCAAGCCCAATAAATCTATTTTAGGGTTAAAACCAAAATTATACATTTATAACCTTGCTGGAACTCCAAAAAAAGAAAAAGGATTGCGATACTGGCTAAAAAATAAAGTGGGAGAACCGCCTGTATTATATAGCCAAGTTGATTTAGAGTATAACAAAAGTGTCTTGCAAAACTACATTGAAAATAATGGATACTTTAACGGAAAAAGCAAAGCCGATTCAACACGTGTTGATAAAAAAGCTAGCGCTACATACACGGTAACTACAGGAAAACAGTATACAATTAATGAAGTAAAGTTCCCAATAGACTCCTCAAAAATAGGAATTGAAATACGCAATACGCAACGACGATCCTTATTAAAAAAAGGAGATCCATACAGTTTAGAACAAATAAAAGAGGAAAGAATTAGGATTGATGCTAGACTAAAAGAAAAAGGTTTTTTTTACTTTAATCCTGATAATATTATTGTTCAAGTAGACTCAACTGTTGCAAAAAATAAAGTAGACCTTATTGTTAAAGTCAAGTCTGATGCATCTAAACTTGCAACAACACCCTACAAAATAAATAAAATAGTAGTGTTTTCTAATTATACTCTTGATGCTGAAAACAAAGCACTTAAAATTGATACCATTAAAAAACAAAATGGACTCGCTATTATTGATCCCGAAAATTTATTTAAACCCCGCATTTTTGATAGGGCTTTGTATTTTAAAAAAGAGGATTTATACAACCGTACCAATCATAATTTATCTCTAAACAGACTAGTTAATCTTGGTGTTTTTAAATTTGTAAAAAATCAATTCAAAGTTTCGGATACTATAGGAAATTATCTCGATGCTTATTATTATCTAACACCATTACCTAGAAAATCTATTCAATTAGAGCTTTTGGGTAAAACCAATTCAGCTAATTATACTGGGACAGAATTAAACCTAAACTGGAGTAATCGCAACACTTTTAGAGGTGCTGAGTTGCTAACTATTTCAGCATTTGGTGGTGTTGAAGTACAAGTTTCTGGACAAAATAATGGCTTTAATGTTTACCGTTTTGGTACTGAAGCTAATTTAATTTGGCCAAGAATTATCGCTCCTTTTAAATTTAAATCGCCTTCAGGTTTTGTGCCAAAAACGAAAGCAACAATAGGCTATGAGTTTCAAAATAGAACAAAACTATATTCTCTGCAAACCTTCAAAGCCTCTTTTGGATACCTTTGGAAAGAAAACGAAAGAAAAGAACACCAACTTAATATAAGTGAAATAACATACGCAAGTCCTCAGAATGTTACCGAATTGTATTTAGAAAAAATTGCAGAAAATCCATCTTTAAATAAAGTAATCGAAAAACAATTGATTTTTGGTCCTACCTATTCGTATACGTATACCAATACTACTCAAAAACGTAGAAAAAATACGTTCTACTATAAAGGTACCGTTGATTTAGCTGGAAATATTGCAGGATTAGCCACAGGTGCAAATGCAAAAAAAGAAGACCCAATTACCGTATTTGATGTTCCTTTTAGTCAATTTATAAAAATAGAAAATGACTTTAGGCATTATTATAAATTTTCAGAAAATTCCCAATTGGCAACCAGAATCATTGCGGGCGCAGGTATTGCATACGGAAATTCAAGAGAAATGCCTTTTATTAAACAATTCTTCATTGGTGGAACCAATAGTTTGCGTGCTTTTAGAGCCAGATCTATAGGGCCAGGAAGTTTTAATAACGAAAACCAAAATACAAATTCTTTTTTACCCGATCAATCAGGTGACATTAAGCTCGAGTTCAATACAGAATACCGTGCACAAATTTACGGACTCGTAAAGGGAGCTTTATTTATTGATGCAGGAAACATTTGGTTATTACGTGAAAATTCAGAAAAACCAGGCGCTCAATTTTCGAATAAATTTATGAGTGAAATGGCCGTTGGAGCGGGTGCCGGATTACGCTTTGATTTGTCTTTTTTAGTACTGCGTACGGATCTTGCTTTCCCTTTACGAAAACCAAATTTACCCTCAGAAAACCGTTGGGTTTTAGACCAAATCAATTTTGGTAGTGGTGCTTGGCGAAAAGAAAATTTAATTTTCAATCTAGCTATTGGTTATCCTTTTTAAAATTAATTTTCACAAAAAAAGCACGAATCAACGTGCTTTTTTTGTTAAAAGAAATTCTTGTGATTAATCCACAAGAAATAGTGCATTACTAAATAAGAGAATTCCATTTTCCCAAAAACCTCTAAACAAGGGATTATCAATCATGTAAACAACCGATCCAGCCCCTTTTGATTCTACTGCAAAACTTACAGTATTATTTAGTTTTTTCTTGATTTTACTACCTACAAATCCGTAACTTTTGTAATCAGTAGGAACATATATTACATTAAATGCATTTTTTAATAATGAATAGCGTTTATCATCTGTTTTTAAACTAAAATAGCGATCTCCTAGTCCAAAACTTAAAGGATGTGATTGATCTAATTTATTTTCAATGATTGCTCCAGGAATTGCTTTAGAAATAAACCTACGCTCTGCATTTTGATAATCAAGTGTTCGTTCTAATAAAACATCCTCATCAGCCTCTTTTTCTGCTAAAAGTTTTTCTTCTTCTGAAGCAAATGGTGTCAAAGCGTAACCTTCTTTTCCATCAAAAAGAGAAATAGCATTATTCATGGCAATCACTTTTCCGCCATTGTTAATCCATTCTGATATTTTTTTCTGCTGTGCCTCAGTAAAATCATAATAGCCATCTGCTAAAATCAATGTGTTATATGAAGCTAAATTCAATCTGTTAAAATTATTCGTTTCAACAACACTCACAGGATATCCTAATGTCTCTTGCATATAATACCAAGTGGCTCCAAACTCTGTTGGACTCACTCCTTTTCCAGAAAATAATACCACTTTCGGAGCTTTTAAAAGACTAAAATTTTCACCGCCAATATCCCTAGCATTCGATGAAAAACCAGTTGAAATAGTATTAAAATCAGATTTGTCTTTGACTAAATTGATAATGGTTTGTTCAAAATTTTGAATTTGAGGATTGTCCGTTTTGGTCACTATTAATCCTCCTGGAGCTACAGTAACAGCGCCAAAAACGGCTTCTTTTGCAGCTGTCCTAACTTTAATATTATTTTGATGTAAAACCGATAAAACTTGCGCTGAAACTCTATTATTCCAAGGAATATGAAAAGCATAAACATTTTTTGAAACTTCACGAACTGGAGTTTCTAGGGATGTCTTAGTTGAAATGGCAATATCATTTTTTACAGCATAACCTTGAACACCATAAGCGAGTGGCAAAGCCCAAGCCGTTATGTCATAGGATAAACTATCATTTAGTTTTTGATTGGGTTCAAAAAGAATTTGAGTCAGTACCGCCTTCGGTTGGTCTACTTTTACAATTAAATCATTATGGTCTATTGTAAAACTGGTTTCCATCTTTGTGGAATAATTGTAACCTGATGTTTTTGCACTTGCTGCAGCAAAACTAAACTCAATTTTGTTTTTTGAAAGTAAATCAGTCATTTGAACTAATTTCGGATTGCTTTTCATGACATAGGTTTTGTAAGCTCCCTTAACTGTTTTTCTGGAATTGTTCATAAATCCACGAAAACCATTGAGCAATTCTTCTGCTTTGTTAGAAGCCGACTCAACCACTGTTAAAACCGCAGTTGCATGATGCGCTACTCTATCTTTAATGGTCAATATAGATCCATTACTCATTTGTATTGCGCGCCCAGCTCCTATTCCGCCCTGTTCTAGGGTCATACCCACAGCTCCGTTGTACGTAGGATAAGTATCGCCGTAACTTGGGTAAAACAAGTCAAAACGTTCTCCGGTGTTGTACATCCAATTTTGAGCATCAAACTTTTTAGAAATATTTTGACCTAAAGTTTGGTGAAAATCCCGCTGATATTTTTCAATAAATTCATGTAAAGGTTCAGCTGACGGAGGAAAAAAATAAGGAGAGTCATACCCCATTTCATGTACATCAGTATGAACTTGAGGCATCCACTGGTGGTACAAAGCAATGCGTTGTTGAGACTCTAGCTGTGTTTGCCAAGCCCAATCTCTATTTAAATCAAAAAGATAATGATTGAATCTTCCGCCTGGCCAATCCTCCATATGTTCTCTATCGGATAGTTCTGGATGTGTTTTCTTTCCGGAAATTTCTCTTAACCAATTCCCGTATCGAGAATATCCATCGGGATTAATACACGGGTCTAAAATTACAATGGTATTCTCTAACCATTTTTTGGTTGTTGTATTGGAAGGATTTAGCAATTCATAAGCAACAGTCATCGCACTTTCTGTTCCAGCAAACTCATTGCCATGAACATTAAAACTCAACCAGACAATGACTTTATCACCTACAGTTTGATTTTTCTTTGGCGAAAGCCCAATTGATGCCAGATTATTTGTCCTGATTTCTTCAAGATTCGCCAAGTTTTCTGGCGTTGAAATATAGTAAACATTTAAATCTCTTTGCTCCGCCGTTACTCCGTATTTATGTTTTACAATGGCAGAAGAGTTATCAATAAGCTGTTTGAAATAGTTTTCAACTTGATGGTACTGCGAAATTTGATTGCCATAGTTAGGCAAATATTGCTCAGGAGATTGAATTTGAGCATTCGATTGCAGAACCATTACTGCACTGAACAAAACTGAAAAAACGATTTTTTTCATAGAATTAAAATTAGTTATGCTCCAAATTTAACTATAAAATTGGTTTTCTACAATGCACCTTTAACTACGAAAATGAAAAAATTGAATGTACCTATTGTTACAAAAGATATCGAAATTTAGGATGTTTCAATTTTGATAAAATTGAATAAAAACTACATTCTCATTGTTAAAAAAGCACTTTTAGGAGTTCAAAAATTCGTTTCGTTGCAACATTCTATTATATTTGCAGTAAACAAAATTAAATCTAGATGGAAGAATGTATCTCTGTTTTTGACATGCTAAAGATTGGTGTTGGTCCTTCAAGTTCTCATACTTTAGGGCCTTGGAGAGCAGCTGAACGCTTTTTAGAAGAACTAAGAACTGAAAATTTACTCTCAGCTGTGACTCGTGTACAAATAGATTTATACGGTTCACTTTCCTTAACAGGAAGAGGCCATGCAACAGATCTAGCAGTCATGCTAGGATTAAGTGGCCAAGATCCAGAATACATTCCTGTTGAAAATATCGATAGCATCATTAAATCTATCGAAAATAAAAACGAAATCAATTTAGGGAACGAAAAAAACATTCCTTTCTATTTTTTACAAGACATTGTTTTCAATAAAAACTTCCTTCCCTTTCATGCAAATGGATTGACCTTTACAGCATTTCTTACTAACGATTCAAACTACACAGCTACATTTTATTCCATAGGTGGTGGTTTTGTTGTAAAAGAAGAACGAACCAATGCTAAAAAGAAAACACAGGTAAAATGTGCTTTTCCCTATCCGATTGATAAGGCATCTGAATTGCTAGAAATTTGTACCAAAGAAAAAAAATCAATCTCAGAAATAGTATTTGAGAATGAGAAATCAATGCGTACTGAAGAGGTAATTGATCATGAACTCATGCGTATTTGGAAAACCATGCTAGAATGTATGTACATCGGTTGCCACTCTGAAGGGATTCTCCCAGGCGGACTCAATGTGCGTAGACGCGCCTTTGATATGCATCAAAATTTAATTGGATTGGCAAATTATGATTCGCCACAATCTTGGTTAGAAGAAATCAGAAAAACGGAGGTGAAATTTCGACAAATTCTAAAATGGGTTTCTTGTTTTGCACTGGCCGTAAATGAAGTTAATGCAGCTTTAGGTCGCGTAGTTACTGCCCCTACAAATGGTAGTTCTGGAGTAATTCCAGCAGTTTTAATGTACTATTTAGTAATAGAAAATCACAAGGCAGGCAATAAAGAAATCAAACAATTCTTGATGGTAGCGGGCGAAATAGGCAGTATTTTCAAGAAAGGCTCCACAATATCAGCTGCTATGGGTGGCTGCCAAGCAGAAATTGGAGTGTCATCAGCCATGGCAGCAGCGGCACTTTGTGAAGCTATGGGTGGTACTCCTGAGCAAGTACTTATGGCTGCCGAAATTGCAATGGAACATCACTTAGGTTTAACTTGTGACCCAATAGGAGGCTTGGTTCAAATTCCGTGTATTGAGCGCAATACTATGGGAGCCATCAAAGCCATTAATGCTGCTGAACTGGCTCTTGAAACTGATCCAAAGAATGCAAAAGTGCCACTGGATAAAGTAGTTGACACGATGTGGGAAACTGCCAAGGACATGAATAATAAATACAAAGAAACATCTGAAGGTGGACTTGCAATTGCGGTAAACATGGCCGATTGTTAACCTTGAAATAAATATTTAAGCTACTATAATAAACTCATAAACAAAATCTAAATGAAATTAGCTTCAATTGACAATAAAACCAGAGATGGACAATTAGTTGTTGTAAATAAAGATTTAACAAAAGCAGTTACAGTATCCGAAATTGCAGCAACAATGCAATTCGCAATTGACAACTGGAAAGAAACAGAAACTAAATTAGAAAGTGTTTATAATGACTTAAACTTAGATAAGTTGCCTAATGCGTTTAACTTTTCTTCTGTTAGAGTTTTAGCGCCAATTCCTCGAGCGTATCATTGGGCTGACGGAAGTGCTTATGTAACTCACGTAGAACTAGTCCACAAGGCTAGAAATTCTGAATTACCAGAATCTTTTTGGACAGATCCATTAATGTATATGGGAGCTTCTGACGCATTTATTGGAGCGAATGATGACATTGAAATCGAAAATGAAGATTGGGGTATTGACTTTGAATCCGAAGTAGCTGTTATTACAGATGATGTTCCTGCAGGAACTAATTCAGAAGATGCTTTAAAACATATTAAGTTAATCACCATTATTAACGATGTATCTTTACGTAATTTAATACCAAATGAGCTTTCCAAACAATTTGGATTCTATCAATCTAAACCTTGGACATCATTTGCTCCTGTGGTTGTAACTCCAAATGAACTTGCTCATAGCTGGAAAAATGGAAAACTTCATTTGCCACTACATTCAACCTTAAATGGAAATCTTATTGGTTCGCCAAATGCTGGGATTGATATGACTTTTGACTTTGGTCAATTAGTTGCACATGCTTCTAAAACTCGTTCATTAATGGCCGGAACAATTATTGGTTCAGGAACAGTTGCAAATCAAGGAAGTCTAGATGGTTCAAGCTGTCTAGCAGAAGTTAGATGTTTAGAAATAATAAAAGATGGACAAGCCTCTACTCCATTTATGAGTTTTGGGGACAGAATAGAAATTGAAATGAAAGATAATGATGGCAAGTCAATTTTTGGTAAAATAAATCAAATTATAAAAGAGTATAAAAAATAACTGTTGTAAAAAGGCATTTGGCAAGTTTGGGTTTTAAAGATGATTTTTTCTTTCAAGTTTAGTTTTTCATTTTAAAAAACAGGTTTTCATAATTCCAAACTTACCAAGCGCCGAAACAGTGCGTTACTTTTTGTGATGATTTTAATTATACTTTCTCATAAATTAATCCCTATCAAGATCATGAAAATCAACTGGACAACACTTATTGGATTAGCTATAGTGATTCTAGTTTTAATTTGTTTTTTGATAAGAAAAAACAATAAAGACAAAAAAGACTATACTGATTTCTTAAACCAAGATTTTAAAAAACAAGAAGAACAAGAGTCCGACTTAAACGATGAACGTTACTAAGCATTCCCTTTTTTGAAATGCAATTTTAATTGATCCTACTTTATAACTGAGTATTATTCGAGGAAAAAAGTTCTCAAAAACGTCTCTTATTTTCGGCGAGTATCAATTAAATGAATGATTCTCCAATTTGAAGTTTCTGCAACCTGATCTCTAAACAAAGTGAATGAATTAACTCCTTTGTGACTTAGTTTGCCGTTACTATAAAATTCATAAGGTGTCCACACGTGCGCTAAACTTCCTTCTATTTGAACTGAATAAGTCAATATTTTTTCATGAAATACTGTTCCTTTTGGAATATTGGCTATTGCTATAAAAAACGCATCTGGATCGCTATTCTCTAATTTAGCACTTCCTTCTTTTTCTGAAATGGTTTGTAAAATCATTTTTTTATCACAAATAGATTTTAACGTCATCGTATCTTTGGCATGAAAAGCCAAGAAAAATTTTTCAATTGCATTTTGCGCTTCCTTATTTTGTGCTTGAATACAGTTACTTACAACTAAAAGCAAAAGTACAATAATAGTTCTCATAGTAGCTATTTAACGGTTTTTGAATAAAAAAACTTTAGTTATACATTAAAGAATAAAAATATTCATTTTAGTACCTTTACAAACTTAAATATAAAATTATGTCTGTAGCTAAAAAAGATTATAAAAGAATTACAACTAAATCGTTGATTGAAATGAAAGCCAATGGCGAAAAAATTTCAATGCTAACAGCTTATGATTTTACAATGGCAAAAATTGTAGATACAGCGGGAATTGATGTGATTCTTGTAGGTGATTCGGCATCAAATGTAATGGCGGGTCATGAAACTACATTGCCAATTACACTTGACCAAATGATTTACCATGCTTCATCTGTAGTGCGCGCCATAGAAAGAGCACTTGTTGTGGTTGATTTACCTTTTGGAAGTTATCAATCAGATCCAAAAGAAGCCTTACGATCTGCTATTAGAATCATGAAAGAAAGCGGTGGTCATGCCGTAAAACTTGAAGGTGGTAAAGAAATAAAAGACTCTATAAAAAAAATATTGAATGCTGGAATTCCGGTTATGGGACATTTAGGTCTTACGCCGCAATCTATTTATAAATTTGGTACATATACCGTTCGAGCAAAAGAAGAAGAAGAAGCGGACAAACTAATTGAGGATGCTCAATTACTTGAAAAATTAGGCTGTTTTGCATTAGTTCTTGAAAAAATACCTGCCCATTTAGCCGAAAAAGTAGCGCAAAGTATTTCTATTCCTGTAATAGGGATTGGTGCTGGTGGTGGTGTAGACGGCCAAGTACTTGTAATTCATGACATGCTAGGAATGAATAACGAATTTAGTCCACGTTTTTTAAGACGCTATATGGATTTATACAAAGAAATGACAGCTGCTATCGGGCAATATGTTGCTGATGTAAAGTCAAGTGATTTCCCTAATGCAAACGAACAATATTAAATATAGACCCCTTAGATTATCAGACTATTTAGATTGTTAGAATAAAAAAATAAAATGCATCGATTTAAAGATTTAGAAATTTGGAAAAAAAGTAGATTTTTTTGTTCAAAAATTTACACAGTGACTTCGTCTTTTCCTAACGAAGAAAAATTTGGACTAACAAATCAATTAAGAAGAGCTTCTGTTTCTATTCCTTCAAATATAGCCGAAGGATCGTCTAGGCAATCAAATAAGGACTTTGCACGATTTTTAGAAATTGCCATCGGTTCAGCATATGAAATTGAAACACAAATTCTTATTTCATCCGATTTGGGTTTCATCACTCCGCAAGATTTAATAGAATTAACAAATATGTTAGAGGAAATTATTAAGATGACTTCAAGGTTTAGAGCAACTTTATTATAGTCTTTCTTAATTTTTATTGTTTTTAGACGGCAAAAATTGTTTAGAATCTAAACATCTAACAAAGTCTAATTTGTTTAATAATCTAATAATCTAAAAAATCTAAATGAAAATAGTTTCTGATAAAAATAACTTACAAATTCTACACGAAGACAACCACTTAATTGTGGTGAACAAACGTGTAGGCGATATTGTTCAAGGTGATAAAACGGGTGACAAACCTTTGTCTGATGTGGTTAAAGAATATATTAAAGAGAAGTACAATAAACCAGGTGAAGTATTTCTAGGAGTGGTACATAGGCTTGACAGACCTACAACAGGAATTGTAGTTTTTGCAAGGACCAGCAAAGCATTGACTAGAATGAATGAGTTGTTTAGCAATCGCGAGACTCAAAAAACCTATTGGTGTGTGGTTAAAAACAAACCCTTACATGATACGGATAAACTCGTGCACTATCTTAAAAGAAACGAAAAAAACAACAGCTCAAAAGCACATTTAAAAGAAGTTCCTGACAGCAAATTAGCTAGTTTAGATTATAAAATCATCAAGGAACTCAATAATTATTATGCGTTAGAAATAAATCTTCATACCGGCAGACACCACCAAATTAGAGCGCAACTCGCTGCCATAAATACGCCCATAAAAGGAGATTTAAAATATGGTTTTGACAGAAGCAATCCAGACGGTGGAATTCATTTGCACGCCCGAAAATTAGTATTCACCCACCCAGTCTCTAAAGAAGTAACTACTATTATTGCTCCCACACCAGACGATGTTATATGGAATGCTATTTAAGAAGCATTCATTAACTTTAAAGCGTAACAAATTTTATATTTGAACTACTAACACCAATAGAAGAATCTTGTAGATTTCTAGGGTGAAGACCCCTTGCGCTATTTTGTTTCTAAAATAATACTGTAATATTTAAAATCTAAATTGTGAATCAATCCGACATAAGTTCTCGTAAAGAATCTTTGAAAAAATTATTGCAAGTCATCATAAACCATGAAGAAGCAATAATAAAAGCGTTGTATGATGATTTTAAAAAACCAGCTTTTGAGGCTGTTTTAACTGAAACGAATTATGTTATCAGCGACTTAAAAGAAACTATTAAAAATATAAATTCTTGGGCAAAGCCAAAAAAAGTTAGGTCTTCCATACTTAATTTTCCTTCCTCAGATTATATTTACAGTGAACCTTATGGACATGTTTTGATACTTGCCCCGTGGAATTATCCTTTTCAACTCGCCTTATGTCCTCTTGTAGCAGCTGTAGCCGCAGGAAATAAAGTAACATTAAAACCCTCTGAACTTACTCCTAATACTTCACACATCATTTCGAAAATTATTAGTGGAACTTTTGCTGCAAAAGATGTCGTTGTCATAACAGGTGACGCCACCGTGGCAACACAATTATTGAGCAAACGTTGGGATTACATCTTCTTTACAGGAAGTGTTCCTGTAGGAAGAATTGTTGCTCAAGCCGCTGCTGTTCATCTTACGCCAGTTACCTTAGAACTAGGAGGAAAAAGCCCTTGTATTGTAGATGAAACGGCTGATTTACAACTTAGCGCACGCCGAATTGTTTGGGGAAAAATCATCAATGCTGGACAAACCTGTGTAGCACCTGATTATATTTTGGTTCACCAAAAAGTTAAGAAAGAATTCACAACTTATTTGATTCAAGAAATTGAAAAAGCTTTAGGTACAAATCCTGAACAATCACCAGACTTTGCTCGAATTGTAAATTTGAAAAATTGGCAACGATTAAACGATCTATTAGATAAAGAAACTATTTTATTAGGAGGGCAAACCAATAAAAATACCTTATATATAGCCCCTACTTTACTTGACGAACCTAAAAGTACAAGTCCAGTAATGAATGAGGAAATTTTTGGTCCAATATTACCTATCTTATCTTTCCAAAGTAAAACAGATTTGGAAAGAGTAATAAAAAGTTTTGAAAAGCCTCTGGCGCTTTATATTTTTAGCAAAAATAAATCATTCACTGATGAAATGCTGCAAAAATATTCTTTTGGTGGCGGTTGTGTAAATGATACCGTTATACATTTAGTAAACAATAGATTACCGTTTGGTGGTGTGGGTCATTCCGGAATGGGTGCCTATCACGGCAAATTAAGTTTTGATATATTTTCACATAAAAAAGCAATTGTAAAGCGTGGTACTTGGCTTGATTTACCAATACGTTATGCACCATACAATGAAAAACTAAAAACGATTCGGAAGTTTTTAAAACTGATTTAAAAGTATTTAACCTTAAAACCAATACCTAATTAATAACCATTAACCTCTTTTAAAATGAATGCAACTGTTAAAAAACGTGTAGAAGAAATTAAATCACAAGGCTACAACATAGATTTTGGCGATGTTTTTAATCAAACTATAGAAAACTATAAAAAAATTGCAATGTATGGCGGTCTGGTGCTTTTTTTGTTTTTTGTTGTTTTTATATTGGGGCTAAGTGGCATTTTCTCAGCAATTTTTGGTACCGATGAGGCGTTAACGATTTTAAAATCAGAAGATTTTAAACCTAAAAATTTAGACCTATACGGCTTATTGATTGTATCCTTAATAAGTATTGTAATAGGGACTATAGTAAGTCCTTTTATTGCCGGATTGTATAAGATGGCTCACAACGCAGATAAAAATGAAGAATTCCATGTATCAACTATGTTTTATTATTACAAAGCACCTTATTTTCAAGAAATTATCATTGCTACATTTTTACTTAGTGTCTTAGATAGCTTGATTAATGGAGCTATAAACTATGTTGAAATACCAATTTTAGGTGCTGTACTATCAGTTATAATTTCATTATTTACATTTTTAACTATTCCCTTAATAATTTTTGGGAATTTAAAAGCTATTGACGCCATAGAAAGTAGTGTAGCTGTTGTTGCTAAACAGCCATTTATATTGTTTGCTCTCTTGCTTGTAGGGATAATAGCTGTAATTCTAGGTTTTTTTGGCTGTTGTATTGGCATTCTTTTTACCATTCCTTTTATATACGCTATGATTTATGTAATTTACAAATACATCATTGGTTTTCCTGAAAACAAGGGAGAAGAGCTACCTACAAAATTTTAACCTTCATTATAAAATAGTAAGCCAAAATTGATATCAAAATCAATTTTGGCTTATTCAAATAAAAGTAGTAATTTGTTATTTTTATATTAATTATAAAAATAACAAACTCAATTTAGAAAATTTTGATTCATTACTGCAATTATTTACTTTCAATCACATTAAGCTACTTTTCAACAAGTTGGTTCTCTACAACTGTTTCAAGTAAATTAATGATGATTTATGAAAAATTAGCATTAGATAATAATTTATTTAGGGTATTAAATCCATTAGTATTTTTAATACTTTTTTTGATGATTTTTAAATTCTCAAAAATAAAATCTTTATTGTATCCTGAGTATATTAAAATCTATCCTCTCAAGGATTCAAAAAGTGAAGAGTATCAACTTTATTTTTTATTTCTGGGTTTAGTTATACCTGTTTTAGAAATTATTTTCGAAATATTTAAAGTACGAACAAAAAGTCTTCTTTTTCCTAACCTAATATTAGGAAGCATATTATTTTTGATTTATTATTTAAGTCTAAAATCAAAATATATTTACCGGTACATTCAAAAAATTTTTAGAATAGCATTCCTATTTTCATTTGTTATCATTTCGAGAAACTTAATATTATTTCCAAACGATAAAATACCGTTTGTTGGCTTCATAATTGCATTCTTTTTTTCCTATTCAATCATAAAATCTCAAAAATGGTATTGGTTTTTTATTAGTTTGAACTTTATATTTATAACTACTATTTTATTATTTGGCATCATCCCTTTTGATTCAGCTGTTTTACTGTTCAATTATTGCATAATAGTTGTTATTGTCAATTACATTAGACATCTTTCTATCATTAATTTAAAGAGTAAACTATTATTTCACAATCAAATCATTAATAAAGGAAGCTCATTAATTTTAGCTACAAATGTAAAAGGAAAAGTTGTTTTTTGTAGTGAGAATGTAGTTTCAATTTTAGGATATACAGTAGAAGATGTATTGGGTTATGGATATTGGGAACGCACTGGTGACCAAGATTTATATAGTGAACAAGAAATTCAAGACTTCATTGACGATAAAATATTTGTACGGAAATTAAAGTGTAAAAATGGAGAATACAAATACATACAATGGAATGACAAAAAATTTTCCAATGATTTAATTATAGGAATTGGTCAGGATGTAACCAAAGAAGTACTAATTCAAGAGCAATATAAAAATGCTATTGAAGGAGCTATTGATTTGATTTATGAAGTAGATCATAGAGGTTTTTTTACTTTTGCAAATGATTTCACAATCAAAGCTCTAGGTTTCACTCCGCTTGAAATTATTGGACAACATTTTTCTACATTTGTTCATCCGGATTATTTAAATGAAATAAACCGATTTTATTCTAAATTAGATGATTTTGAAAGTAATTTCCCTACTATTGAATTTCCTTTATTTAGAAAGAATAAAAAAAACATATGGATTTCTCAAAAAGTTACAATCCGAAGAAATAAGGATGGAAAAATCATAGCATTCTCAGCAATTGCAAGAGATATTACTAAACTAAAAGACATTGAAGATAGTACAAAAAAAAGACAAAAAAAAGTAGAAGAATACAATAGAACAGTTACACAATTGTCTACAACAAATTTTAGTAACTATATCAATTTAGAAACTCGATTAATGAAAATATTAGAAACTGCTTCTAACATTTCTAAATGCAGTCGAGTGAGTTATTGGAAATATGAAAAGGACCAAATTATTTGTCAAAATTTATTCAATTTAGACAGCCAAACTTTTAAAAAAGGAACTGTTTTAGAAAAAAAAGATTATCCCATTTACATTGATTCCATTCAAAGGAAGAAACTGATTTGTGCACCCAATGTTTTAAAAAAGCATGAATTATCAGAGTTTATAGAAGAGTATTTTTTAGTATTAAACATAAAATCTGTACTCGATATACCATTTTTTATTGATGGTGAATTAATGGGAATAGTATCTTTTGAAACCATAAAAAACAAAAGAAAGTGGGATAACGAAGATATAAATTTTGCAAGAGCAATTGCAGATATCATATCTTTAACATTAATTTCTCAAAGTAGGTTTGAAACAGAAAAGAAATTAGAGTACAAGAGTGAATTACTCTCTGCAATGACACTTTGTACTGAAAAGTTTTTAAAAAGTAATGATATTGATGCTATTTTTACTGATGTTCTAGTGATAATGGGAAAAGCTACAAAATCTCACAGAACTTATTTTTATGAAAATAATGATGTAACAAAAACGATTAGTCAAAAATACAGATGGATTATACAAAATGATACTTTAAATGAAGTCAATCAAAAACTACAGCACCTGCCGCACGATTATTTTGAAGAACTACTTATTCCCTTGTTATCCAATACTATTTATACTGCCGTAGTACCCCAAATTGAAAATGTATCTCTCCGACAGAAATTAGAAAATATTAACGTTTGTTCAATTCTTCTTTTTCCAATTTTCGTAAAAGATAAATTCCACGGTTTTATTGGATTTGATGATACAAAGTTGGCAAGATATTGGTCAGATGACGAAATAAATATATTGCAAACATTAGCTCAGAATATAAGTTTTTCATTAGAAAGAATTAGAAATGAAAACGCTATATATGAAAGTGAAGAAAAATTTAGATTGCTTGCCAATAATATACCTGGAACGGTTTACCTCTCTAATTATGACGCTAAGACTACAAAAATTTATATTAATGATGAAATAGAAAATCTTACAGGTTATGACAAATCAGATTTCTTAAACAATAAAATTTCATTTATTGATTTGATACATCCATATGATAAGATTAAAACTATTGCTGCACAGAAAAAAGCAATAAACGCTAAAAAGCCTATTCATCTTACATACAGAATTATTCATAAAAACAATAATATTGTATGGGTTGAGGAGTTTGGCGATACCATTTACAAAAATGGAAAAATTGCATTTATTGAAGGAATATTTATTGATATCACAGAAAGAAAACTAGCCGAGACAATTGTTAAAGAAAAAGAACTTGCCGAAGCGGCAAATAAAGCAAAGTCAGATTTTTTGGCCAATATGAGCCATGAAATTAGAACTCCCCTAAATGGGATTATAGGATTCACTGATTTGTTAATGAATACAAATCTAGGCGAAATACAGGAAAAATACATGACCACAATAAGTCAATCAGCGCATTCATTATTAAATATTATCAATGATATTCTAGATTTTTCTAAAATTGAAGCAGGTAAACTCGATTTATATTTTGAAATATGCAACTTAAAAGAAATTCTTTTACAAATTATTGATTTAATACACTTTGAGGCAAACCAAAAAAATTTGCATCTAGACTTAATTTTAGATGAAAATATTCCTTTCAATTACTTATTAGACAGTGTCCGATTGAAACAGATTCTCATTAACTTGTTAGCAAATGCTGTTAAATTTACTGAAAATGGTTCTATAAAATTGATAGTGAACGCTGTAAAGCCTATAAAAAATGGCTATATAACAATTCGTTTTGCTGTAGTAGATACTGGCATTGGGATTTTAGAAGAAAATAAAAAGAAAATCTTTAAAGCTTTTTCACAAGAAGATGGATCCATTACTAGAAAATTTGGCGGTACAGGATTAGGATTAACAATATCCAATCAATTATTAGGACTAATGAACAGCCAACTACAACTGGAAAGTACCATCAATGTGGGAAGTACATTCTATTTTGACTTAGAATTAAAAGTAACTGATAACATTATTAACCACAAATACTTAGCAAAAAAAAATTCGGATATTAATGACAAGATTGAAGAAGAAAATAATTTAATTTCAAGAAAAATACATATTTTGATTGTTGAAGATAACAAGGTAAACATGTTACTCTTAAAAACTATTATTAAAAACGAATCCTATCTAACTCAAATTCATGAAGCTATAAACGGATTAGAGGCTGTTGAAAAATTTAAAGATGCGCCAATAGATATTATTTTTATGGATATTCAAATGCCAATTATGAATGGATATGAAGCCTCTCAATGCATTCGAAACTTACAACATGGAAAAACAGTTCCTATAATAGCAATAACTGCAGGTGCAGAAAAAGAAGAGAAAGAAAAATGTATTGCAGCTGGTATGAATGATTACATCTCAAAACCAATTATAAAAGGAATAATAGGTGATACCATTTTAAAATGGATTTCTCGCAACTAACATTAATGTTGCAACTATTAAAAAAAAATGTACTTTTATTATTTAAAATAAACCATTAAAATAAAATATATGAAATGGATTGGCAGACGTCAAAGTGAAAATTTAGATGACAGAAGAGGAATGTCATCAGGAGGCAAAACAATTGTAGGGGGAGGAATTGTAGGAATTATAATCTTACTTTTAAATACATTTGGTGGAGAAAATGCTCAAATGTTAACTCCCATTCTTGAGCAAATGAATCAAGGCCAAAGTGCTCCCACTGAGCAAAGAGCGCTTACACCAGAAGAGCTAAAAGAAAAAGAATTTATAAACTTTCTCGTTGTCGATAATGAGGATGTTTGGAAAAAAATATTTGAAGAAAATAATAGAAAGTATGAAAATCCAGTGGTAGTTCTTTTTTCAAATTCTGTAGACACTAAATGTGGAAGCGCAACATCAGCATCAGGACCATTTTATTGTCCTGCGGACCAAAAAGTATATATGGATTTATCTTTTTTTGAAGAACTAAAAACTAAGTTTGGCGCTAAAGGTGGCGATTTTGCTACTGCGTATGTAATTGCACATGAAGTTGGACATCACATACAAACACTACTAGGAACTTCGGCAAAAATGAGAGAAATGCAGCAAGGAAAAAGTGAGGCAGAAGCTAATAAACTATCTGTAGCATTAGAATTACAAGCAGATTTTTATGCGGGAGTCTGGACACATTACAATCAAAAAATGAATAATTTTCTTGAAGAAGGAGATATTGATGAAGCTTTAAGCGCCGCACATGCTGTTGGTGATGATGCCATTCAAGCAAAAATGCAAGGCCATATTGTTCCTGAATCCTTTACTCATGGTACCTCGGCTCAAAGAAAAGCTTGGTTTATGAAAGGGTATAAAACTGGAGATGTCAGTCAAGGAAATACCTTTGCTGAAATCAATTAATACATTGTGGCATGTAGCATAACAACTACATGCCTCAATTTTTTTATTGGAATTGATCCGAAAATAAATTGTCAGGTTTATTTAAAAATGTTATTTATTCGTAAAAAGAGCATCATTTGTAATGGATGGACATCCAATTACTGTTTCCATTTTCATTGTTATATAGTGTTTTATAAGAAACAAAGCGATTAAAAAACTTTCGAAGAACCCACTTTATACTGTAAAACAACAACTTACACAAGCATCTTTAACAAAGAAAACCTATCAATCAAGAGATATCCAAAATAATGACATACCTTTGCACGAAATTAAAGGAGCAAAATATATAAATGTGTTTGCTTCGTAAATACAATTTATGTCATTCAATTCATTAGGTTTATCTGATTCTTTACTCAAAGCAATCAGCAAAAAAGGGTACACTAACCCATCTCCAATTCAACAAAAAGCAATACCTCCCATACTTAAAGGCCAAGATGTTTTAGCATCTGCTCAAACTGGAACAGGAAAAACAGCAGGTTTTACGCTCCCAATATTGCAACTGTTATCTCAAAGTCAACCCGTTCGCAATCGTCCAATTCGATCGTTGATATTAACACCTACTAGAGAATTAGCAGCTCAGATATTAGCAAATATCAAAGAATACAGCGAATTTTTAGATTTAAAAAGCACCGTTATTTTTGGTGGTGTAAATCAAAATCCCCAAGTAACACAATTACGTCAAGGCATTGATATTCTGGTAGCAACTCCAGGAAGACTTATAGACTTGCATAATCAAGGTTTAATTTCACTTGCAAAAGTTGAAATTTTAGTACTTGATGAGGCAGATAGAATGCTGGATATGGGATTTTTACGCGATATTGAAAGAGTACTGAAAGTTTTACCTCAAAAAAGACAAAACTTACTTTTCTCTGCAACTTTTTCAAAAGATATTAAGAAACTAGCAATGGGAATTCTTCAAAATCCTGTCCAAGTTGAAGCTACTCCAGAAAATACTACTGTTGACGCCATAACCCAACTTATTTATCCTGTTGCCAAAGAGAAAAAAACCGAATTAATCATAAAACTGATTATCGAAGGTAGCTGGAAACAAATTTTAGTATTTACAAGAACCAAACAAGGCGCTAATAAACTAACTGAATTCATGAATGCTGCTGGCATTAAAGCTGCCGCTATTCACGGAAACAAAGGTCAAGGTGCTAGAACAAAAGCGCTAGAAGGTTTTAAAAACGGAAGTCTTACAGCTCTTGTTGCAACAGATATTGCTGCACGTGGATTAGATATTCCATTATTACCTCATGTTGTAAATTTTGAATTACCTAATATACCAGAAGATTATGTTCACAGAATTGGGAGAACAGGTCGTGCTGGTGCAAATGGTAAAGCAATTTCATTGTTTAGTCCAGATGAAACTGTTTTTTTAAGAGATATCGAGAAATTAGTTGGGTTAACAATCCCAAAAGAAAACATAAAAGGTTTTGAACCAGATCCAAACGCATCAAAAGAGCCTATAAAACAAGGGCAAGGTAGAACACAACGCTTTTCTGCACCCAAACAACCTAAAGTAGATGCAGCCAAAAAAACAAATAATTTTGGAAATAGACGTACTACTAGCTCAACCAACGAAACACGAGTAAATAGGTAATTACTATAGATGAAAACCTATAATTACTAAAAACAATAAATACCGTAAATCAAAACATGATTTACGGTCTTTTTATTTGATTACGTTGATAATCTTTTAAAAATGAAAAAATAATGATTTTTGATAAAGATTTTTGACACAAAAAATCCGCTATTCAAAAATAGCGGATTTTATATTTTGATCATTATTTACGAGACAAATAGTCTACTACATTAGCTTCAATTCTTGCATCAATGTTAGTGATATCTGCTTTTATAAACTTTTCACCTAATATATTTTCGTATAATTCGATATACCTTTCAGATACAGATTCTATATACTCATCTGTCATTTCGGGAATTTGTTGTCCTTCAAGTCCTTGAAAACCATTTTCTATCAACCACCTTCTTACAAACTCTTTTGACAATTGTTTTTGTTCGGCACCATTATTTTGACGGTCTTGATATCCATCTGCATAAAAATAACGAGAAGAATCGGGAGTATGAATTTCATCAATTAAAACAATTTTACCTTCTTTAGTTTTACCAAATTCATATTTGGTATCCACCAAAATAAGACCTCTACCCGCTGCAATCTCTGTCCCTCTTTGGTACAAATCTCTGGTATACTTTTCTAAAACAAGGTAATCTTCAAGAGATACGATACCTTTACTTAAAATTTCTTCTCTTGAAATATCGGCATCGTGTTCTCCGTTATCTGCTTTAGTTGTAGGTGTAATTATTGGTTCAGGAAATTTATCATTTTCTTTTAAATCATTTGGCATTGCAACGCCACAAATTTCTCTTTTACCAAGAGCATATTCGCGTGCCGCATGTCCAGACAAATAACCTCTAATAACCATTTCTACCTTAAATGGCTCACACAATTTCCCAACAGCTACATTTGGATCTGGTGTATCAAGCAACCAATTTGGCACAATATCCGATGTTAGTTCCATAAATCGGGTAGCAATTTGATTTAAAATTTGACCTTTGTACGGAATTCCTTTTGGTAAAACCACATCAAATGCAGAAAGCCTATCAGTAGCAACCATAACCAATAGTTCATCATTTATAGTATACACTTCTCTTACTTTACCTCGGTAAACTGCTTTTTGATTGGGGAAATTGAAATTTGTAGTTGTAATTGTGTGGCTCATTTTTCTAGTTGTGTGTGTTTATATTGTAGCTGCAAATTTAAAACTATTTCATAAAGTATAGCAATGAATACCTCATTCAATTGTTTAATATTACGGGAAAACTATTTTTTGAGTAAGGTTTGATTGAATAAATCTAATATCCTACTGTACTCATCAACCCAAGAATACGTTTCTTTGAATCCGTGTGCTTCAACTGGAAAACTAGCTAAACTCCATTTTTTCTTACCCAATTCAATAAAACGCTGAGACAAACGAACAATATCCTTATATTCTACGTTGTCATCAACCATTCCGTGCAACATCAATAAATCTCCTTGAAGATTATCTGCAAAATAAATTGGAGAACTTTTTTTGTACGCATCGGGATCTGTTTCAGGAAAATTTAAAATATTACCCGTGTAGCCATGGTTGTAGTGTGCCCAATCTGTAACAGATCTAAGTGCTGCACCTGATGCAAATTCCTTTGGAGCGGTTAACATTCCCATTAAGGTAATAAAACCACCATAAGAACCTCCGTAAACACCCACTTTTGAAGCATCTATATCATGATTTTCAACCAAGTACTTTTTTCCATCCAAGTGATCTGATAAATCTTTTCCTCCCATAAAACGGTATATCCCGGTTCTAAAATCGCGTCCGTATCCATCACTACCTCTATAATCGATGTCAAGAACCGTATATCCTTGATCTACTAACATGTTGTGAAACATATACTCTCTATGGTAGCTACTCCAATAATTATGAGCATTTTGCAAATAACCTGCTCCATGTACAAATAAAATAGCCGCTTTATTAGCATTTGCTTGCTGAGGCTTGTATAGTCTAGCATGAACGGTTGTACCATCTTGAGCTTTAAACGTAATTACTTCGGGTGCACGCCAAGAATATGACTTAAAACTTTCTGTTAACGATGATGTAATTTGGTCCAAAGAGGTATTGGTCTTATTACTTGCAACATATAATTCCCAAGGTTTATTTTTATAAGAATAGCGAACTAATAACGAACTTTCATCAGGAGATATACTTACTTCATGAGCACCATCATTAGTTAAAATAGGTTGCATTTTTTTTGTCGAAATATCAAGCTTGTAAAAACTTCTATTTCCTGGATGTGTGGTTGTAGTTGTTAGGTAAAATGTTTTTCTATCTTTAGCCAAAACTACTGATCGTACTTCCCAGTTGCCTTGCGTCAATTGCGTTTTAAGTTTTGATTTTAAATTGTATGTGTACAAATGAGAATAACTGGTCTCTTCAGATTGGAAATAAACAGTCTTATTATCAGCTAAAAAACCAAGAGTTCCTCTCCCGAAAGAGCTTGACGGAATTCCAGGACCACCAATCCATGCTTCGTCATGCTGATAATCAATTTCTTCAAAAGTATTTTTTTCAAGATTCAAACGTACAATCCAACGGTCTTTGTTATCTTGACTTCTTATCTCTGAAACGGCATAGCTACCATCATCATTATATATTGGCTCTTGAACAATAATTAATTTGTTCTTTTTCTCCACATTTTTATTTTTCTCATACAATTCAAAATATTTTGGTACATCTTGAATATGGCTCAAAGTAGAAAAATTGATAAAATAAACAGAGTCTTTAGCAACATTATAAACACCAAACTTTGAAGGAATCAAATTATTTACAGAAACTTTTTCTTTAGTGTCAACAATATCATTGTAGCCACTTGCAGTAATAAAAGCCTCCATTTTTTCTCTTTTCCCCTCTACTTCTTCTAGTAATCTAAAAGTGGCATAACTGCCTTTGGGATCCATTTTTAACCCTCCAAAAGTATTTTTTCCATAAAAATAAGGTTTTGGAAAATCTGACATAGAAAGTTTTGCTTTTTCAGCATTCCATTTTTTTAACGCCTCTTGATCTCTTACAAATTGGAATAGTTCTTCTTGCTGGGTCTTTAAAAAAGTTTCTTTTTGAGAAGCAACCTCGTCCGCTTTTCCTTTTCGGAAATTTGTAAGCTGAATCAAAGAACCTTCGTTGATGTTGTATTGAAAAATATTGTCATTCTGTCTAAAAAACAACAAACCCGCTGTTGCACTTACTTGCAAATTTGAAATTGGACTGCTGTGCTGAAACAACTTTTTAGAAATTTTATTTTTCAATGAATACGAATACAAACGGCCTTTGTCAAGATAAAAATAAACATCTGGATTTGATGATTTTCTTAAATCTAATCTTGAAAAAACAGCTTCACTAGCAGTTGCAAGTTCTGGTTTCGGCATGCCTTTTTTCCAAAAATACGTACTATTTCCTAGTTCATTATTTGGATTCCAATCAAAATATACTTTTTGTCCATCTATAGACCATCTTTCGTTTTCTGGTTGAGAACCAATGAAAGCATTTCCTTTCATGATTTCCTCTAGCTTTAAGGTTTGACTGTAAAGGGTAACCGAAAAAAATATATAAAGAATAAGTATTATATTTTTATTCATTTCAATTTGATTTAAGTTTAGTTGTTATTGTTATAATTCTAATTTTTAGTTCACTATATTTTTAATGATATATTCTGAAACTCCGTCGGTATCGTTGCTCGTTGTTATTTCAAGTTGCGGCAACAGAACTTTCAAACTTTGAGGAGCATTCTCCATAAGTATGCCTATTCCTGCCTCACGGAGCATGTTTTCATCATTAAAACCGTCCCCAAAGACAAGAGTTTCTTGAAAACTAAAATTCTCAAGTTCAAGAATCTTAGCAATAGCTACACTTTTATCTACTGATTTATCCATGAATTCTAAACAAAAAGGCAAACTAAAGGCATGATTGAATAACCCCTCATGTTTTTCTAAAATCTGATCTCTAACTGCAAGTAGTTTTGAGTGGTTTTCGTGGGTAAACAATAATTTAATCCCAGCATAGTCTTCTAATTCATTAAAATTTACCAGCTCAGGACGATACCTTATTTCAGGTTGAAAATCATTTAACTTCTTGTTAAATTTATTGGTAAACCAAATATCCTCTTTGAATAAAACCGTTGTAATAACTGGATCAATGTCAATACTTAGTACTGATTGAATGTGATCACTTTTTATATCAAACGAATAAAGTAACTTTTTGTCAGGGGCATGAATACGAGCACCATTTGAAGAGACCAAATAAACGGGAAATCCTAGTGAATCAAGTATTGGCATAGCATCAAGATGGTGGCGCCCCGTTGCAACAATGATTACATAATTATGCCGGTGAAGTTTTTGAAAAACAGAAATGGTTTTATCTGAAATTGTATGATTTGAGTTGAGTAATGTCCCATCTAAATCACTAACTATAACTTTAGTATTCTTGTTTACAATCATATTTTTTCTAAAAAATTCACATTCCTCAAAACTATTCTATTTTTTAGACAATGAAAAGAGAACGTACTTTTTTTTAGTGTAGCATTATGTTAAAATAGAATATCAATACAAAACCTTTTACAAATTATTATTTAAAAAAAAAAGATAGATTCTTAAAAATTAAAAATCGGGGATGACATTGTATTGCGATCCCCGATTTCAATATTAAATAAAGTTCTAGTCGTTATTTTCAATCATTTTGTAAGCATCAATAACTTTCTTAACTAGTCTATGACGCACAATATCTTTATCATCTAGGTAAATAATTCCTATTCCATCAATATCTTTTAAAACTAACAATGCTTCTTTAAGTCCAGATATCGTTCGCCTTGGTAAATCTACCTGACCCGGATCACCTGTAATCATAAACTTAGCACTTTTACCCATACGGGTTAAGAACATTTTCATTTGGGAATGTGTTGTATTTTGAGCTTCATCTAAGATTACAAAAGCATTATCGAGTGTTCTTCCCCTCATGAAAGCAAGTGGTGCAATTTGAATAATGCCTTTTAAAATATAATCTTCTAATTTTTCATTAGGCAACATGTCTCGTAGCGCATCATACAAAGGTTGCATGTATGGATCCAGTTTTTCTTTCATATCGCCAGGTAAGAAACCGAGATTTTCTCCAGCTTCAACCGCAGGTCTAGTCAAAATGATTCTTTTTACCTGTTTTTCTTTCAATGCTTTCACAGCCATGGCAACACCAGTATATGTTTTCCCTGTTCCTGCTGGACCTACTGCAAATACCATATCGTTTTTTTCAAGCGTATCAACAAGCAATTGCTGGTTAGGAGTCATGGCTTTAATTATTTTGCCACCCACACCATGTACTAAAATTTTGTCACTCCCTTGAAATTTGCGATCTTCTTGTGCATCTCCCATAATAACTCTTTCAATAACATTATTATCTATGTTGTTGTAACGCATAAAATGAAGCATCAATCGCTGAAATCGTTTTTCAAATTCGTCTAAAACTTCCTTTTCTCCAAAAGCCTTGAGTGTAGTTCCTCTTGCAACGATTTTTAATTTGGGATAATATTTCTTTATGGATTCAAGATGAGTGTCTTGAGCGCCCCAAAAGTCTTTTGGAGCGATGTCTATGAGCTCAATTATTCTTTCGTTCAAATGATAATATGTTTAGTTGTTTTAATTTAAAGTTAATCGAATTCCTATACCGTTTGAATTGGTTATCAAATCTACTTTGGTGCTTTGAAACTGCTCATAACCTGTAGCATTTTGATTGTTGTATTCCGTAACTACATTTTTAATTTTTTTTGAGAAACCTATTCTTACCGGAATTGCAATTAAAAGAGCAGCAAAACCTGTACCCATAATTATTATAGGAATACTAGTATTGGGTTCACGCTCAAATTCTGGATACATACCATGATCAAATCCTGAAATCACGTACGCCATAGTTCCCACACCTAATACTACGGGTCCAGCTATTAATAACGTATTTCCAATTGTTAGCTTTCTCCGTCCTACATTATATTCGCGTAACAAATCGGGGTTTTTAGTCAATGCAATTCGTACTAAATTAGGTGTTAGTACTGTATTTTTTTGATTGGTAATAACACCATTTCCCTTGTAAACAAGAATTTGACTCCAAGATTTTAAACTCATACTAAGTATAAAGAGAAATAAAAAGATTTTTTTCATACCAACTAAAATATTCAAATTGAAATTTCTATTTAATTTAAAGCTTAAAATACTTTAGCTTTGCGTTTCTCAAATTTAATGAAAATTAAGTTTACAAAACAGCAATAGTTATAAACAAATTTATGTCAATAATTACCCTTACTACCGATTATGGCTTGAAAGACCACTTTGTAGGTGCGTTGAAGGGAAAAATTTTATCTCAATACGCTGAGGCAACAATTATTGATATCTCTCATGAAATTGATCCTTTTAATACCGTAGAGGCCAGTTATTGTGTAAGCGCATCATACAACAGTTTCCCTAAAAGTAGTATACACCTCATAGGAGTAGATATGGAGCGTAATAAAGAAAACCAACATATTGCAATGCAATGGAATGATCACTATTTTATTGCTGCTGATAATGGCATTTTGAGCATGCTTTCGCAAAAAGTAAATCCGCAAGAAATTGTAGCTATAGACATTCATGATCAACTAGACCCAGATGCTGTTGACCTTGATGCATTTGTATCCGTAGCATGTCATTTAGCTAAAGGTGGAACTCTAAACAATATAGGAACCCACATTAATTCACTAAAAGAAGTAACAGATTTAAATGCGGTTTTAGCTGTTGATGGAAATTCGTTAAAAGGGCATGTGGTTTACATTGATCATTTTGGGAACGTTGTTACTAATATATCCAAAGAATATTTCAATCAAGTAGCACAAGGAAGACCTTATGAAATTGTTTTGAAAACTAAAAATATTAAAAACATATTACCAAATTATTCTGCTATTGCAAAAAATGACAAATATCCCATTAAATCCTATGAAGGTGAAAAACTAGCTATCTTTAATGAAGCAGGTTACTTAGAAATTGCTATTTTTAGAAGTAATCCGTCAAAAGTTGGATCGGCAAGTAGTTTATTAGGACTGAATTATAGAGATGTTATCATTATAAAATTTATTTAAAGTTTAAATCAATATCTAATGTTTGTACGCATTGTAAAATTAAGTTTTCATGAGGAGCATATTCCGTCATTTTTAGAAAACTTTGAGTTAATGAAAGATAAAATACGAAATGCGCCTGGAAATCGTTTCTTAGAATTGTATCAAGATAAAAACAAAAAAAGCATTTTCTTTACCTACAGTTATTGGGAAACCGAAGCCGATTTAGAAAATTACAGAAATTCTGAACTTTTTTATGATGTATGGACTTTCACCAAAAAATTATTTAACGATAAACCCGAAGCGTGGAGCGTAGATAAATTAGTTACTTTAGAGTAAAAAATAGTTTAAAGTTTAAGGTTTAAAGTTTTCGTATTGAGAACTTTAAACATTAAACATTTAAAACTTTAAACAAAAAATAAATGAAATCAATAGTTTTACGAGAAATAAAATCCTTTTTCGGTTCGCCAATAGGTTATTTAGTAATTGCCATTTTTTTAATCATTAACGGATTGTTTCTTTGGGTTTTCGAAGGAGAATACAACATCCTTAATTCTGGTTTTGCTGATTTGACTCCCTTTTTCACTTTGGCACCTTGGATTTTAATTTTCCTTATTCCAGCAGTAACCATGCGCAGTTTCTCTGATGAGAAAAAACAAGGAACCTTAGAATTATTACTAACAAAACCATTAAGTATTTGGCAAATTGTAAACGGTAAATTTCTTGGAGCCTTACTTTTAATTCTAATAGCCATAATTCCAACCTTTATTTATGTTGCCGTAATTTATGATCTAGGAATGCCTGAAGGCAATATCGATATGGGAAGCACAATAGGTTCGTATTTTGGGTTAGTGTTCCTAATCGCAGCCTATTCTTCGATAGGGATATTCACCTCTACATTATCAGACAACCAAATTGTTGCTTTTATTTTGGCAGTTTTTATTTGCTTCTTTTTTTATTTTGGGTTCGAAGGCATAGCAACAGTGATTCCAAGTTTATCTCAAATTATTGCTTCATTAGGTATGCAGGATCATTTTAAGAGTATGAGTCGCGGAGTTCTAGACACGAGAGACATTCTTTATTTTACAAGTATTACCGTTGTCTTTCTTTCATTTACTGTTTATAATCTAAAATCTTTCAAATCGTAATGACTACTTCTAAGAAAAAAAACCTGAAATCAGTATTGATTATTCTTGCCATTGTATTAGTTGTAAATGCAATAGGAAGTTCCGTTTTTCATCGTTTTGATTTAACAAAAGATAAGAGATACACCCTTTCCCCTACCTCATTAAAAATTATTGAGGTAGGGGAAAATCCGCTTGTTATAAAAGTATACATGCAAGGCGATTTACCTCCAGAATTCAGACGCTTACAACAAGAAACAAAGCAACTTTTAGAAGAATTTCAAGCATACAATTCTAATTTAGTGTTTGAATTTGTAGATCCTTTGGAAAACAAGGACGCAAGTATGGACAACATCAAAGAATTGTATCGAAAAGGCTTAACTCCTGTAAACATAACTGTTGATGACAAAGGAAAACAGTCACAAGCTATGGTTTTCCCGTGGGCAATTGCTGTTTATGATAACAAAGAAGTAAACATTCCTTTGCTAAAGAATATCATGGGAGCCTCAACTACTCAAAAAGTGATAGGATCTGTACAGCATTTGGAATATTCTATTGCCGAAGGTTTAAATAAAATTACAAAAGCCAAACAGAAAAAAATTGCTGTTATAAAAGGGAATGGCGAACTACAAGATATTTTAATGGCCAAATTTTTATTGCAAGTAAGAGAAAGTTACTTTATTGCTCCTTTCACGCTTGATTCAGTAGCAAAAAATCCGTTGAAAAGTTTAGAATCTCTTAAAGAATATGAACTAGCACTCATTGCAAAACCAACCGAAACCTTTACCGATCAGGAAAAACAAGTACTGGATCAATACATCATGAATGGTGGTAAAACGTTGTGGCTTGTAGACCAAGTTGCTGCAGAAATGGATAGTTTGTACAATCCTGCAGGAGCTACCCTAGCTTACCCTAGGGATTTTAACTTGAATGATATGTTTTTTAAATATGGCTTTCGTATTAATCCAGATTTGATAAAAGATGAACAAGGAAGCCCTATAAAACTTGCTACTGGCGAACAAGGAAGTGCAACTCAATTTCAGGAATTCAACTGGAAGTTTGCACCGCAAGTATATCCTACAAGTGTACACCCTATTGTAAAAAACCTTGGAGGTATAAAATTTGACTTTGCTAATCCTATTGATACTTTGAAAAACGGCATCAAAAAGACAGTACTGCTACAGTCCTCACAATATTCAAAAAAGATAGGAACGCCATCAGAAGTAAATTTAGAAAGTGTTACCGAAGAAACTTCACCTGCTGATTATGCTGCAAAAGGTAAACTTCCTTTATCAGTATTACTCGAAGGTAGTTTTGAATCGATGTATAAAAATAGAGTATTGCCTTTTGAACAAAAAACATTTATAGACCAAGGAAATGCAAATAAAATGATTGTTATAGCCGATGGAGATCTAATCAAAAACCAATTGGATAAAAACTTTCAACCTGTTGAATTGGGTTATGATCAGCGTTCAGGAAATTTATATGACAATAAAGATTTTTTAATAAACTGTGTCAATTACCTATTAGATGATAATGGACTTATTAACATTCGAAGCAAGGATCTAGATTTACCTTTATTAGACAAAGAAAAGGTTTATGAAAATTATAGCAGTACCCCAATACTAACTATCGGGTTACCAATTATTATTTTGGGGATCTTCGGTTTTGTGTTTACTTTCATTCGTAAAAGAAAATACAGTAAATAGATGTTAATAAAAAAGTTTCCAAACTAGAATAGTTTACGATATATTTGTAACATGTAACGTATTTCACGAATAAAGAAATACCTTAAAAAAATAAAATAAAACAGATGAAATTTATAGTATCGAGTTCATACTTATTGAAACAATTACAAGTTTTAGGGAATGTAATCAATAGCAGCAATACATTACCTATTTTAGACAATTTCTTATTTGATCTAGATCATAATGTATTGACCGTATCTGCATCTGATTTAGAGACTACTATGTCTGCAACCTTATCAATCGATTCAGAAAGTAAAGGTAGCGTTGCCGTTCCTGCAAAATTACTTTTGGAAATTCTTAAAACATTTCCAGAGCAGCCCTTAACATTTACTATAGAAGATAATAGTACCATAGAAATAAGTTCTAACTCAGGTAAATATGCGCTTGCGTATGCTCCTGGTGAGGAATTTCCAAAATCAGTAAACCTTGAAGATCCATCTGTAACACTTGTTCCTGCTGATGTTTTGGCTACAGCCATAAGTAAAACTATTTTTGCTGCGGGTAATGATGATTTAAGACCTGTAATGTCAGGAGTGTTTTTTCAATTCTCGCCAGAAGGTTTGATTTTTGTGGCAACTGATGCGCACAAATTGGTAAAATATGCTCGAACTGACGTAACAGCCTCTCAAGTTGCTGATTTTATTATGCCAAAAAAACCATTGAACATCTTAAAAAATATTTTAGGATCTTCGGATGCAGAGGTAAAAATTGAATACAACGATTCGAATGCTACTTTCTCTTTTGACAATTACATTTTGATGTGTCGTTTAATTGATGGGAAATATCCAAATTACGAAGCCGTAATCCCAAAAGAGAATCCAAATAAATTAATGATTGACCGTACTCAATTTTTAAGTTCTGTACGTCGTGTAGCTATTTTTTCGAACAAAACTACACACCAAATTAGATTGAAAATTGCTGGTGCTGAGTTAAACGTATCTGCAGAAGATATTGATTATTCTAACAAAGCCGAAGAAAGATTGACTTGTGATTACCAAGGTGACGATATGCAAATAGGCTACAACTCTCGTTTTTTAACTGAGATGTTGACCAACTTACAATCGGATATGATTATGCTTGAAATGTCTTTACCTAATAGAGCTGGAATCTTAACTCCAGTTGATGGATTAGAGGAAGGTGAAACTGTTACCATGCTGGTAATGCCAGTAATGCTTAACAGCTAAGATTACAATTTAACATACGCTATTAACCAAACCATTTTTATATTGAAAAAAACCGTCTCTATTTTGGAGACGGTTTTTTTTCTTACGGCTGTTTCTGATTTTTATGAGTTAACTGTTTCACGACTTGCTGAAGTGGAGAATTAAGGAAACCTAAACTTTCTGTTAAGTATTGACTTTACATGTACAAAATTAATATTTAATTAAACCAAGATCCCAATCGCAACAAACTGCTTTTGGACGATTGATTTTCTTATTCATATTCAACTATTTGTTTTAAATGATGTTCTAAATGTTCAACATAGTCTGCTATCAAAAATTTTAAGGTGAAAATATTTCCCCCTATTTTAATTTCTCTTTTTAAGTTGTCAATAGGTATTCTTTTAATAATTTCAAGAAGTTGTTTATTATATATTGTCCAAAATGAAATAATCTGCTCTGAATTTATTTGTTGGTAAAAACTACATTCATTCCATTTATTTTGGTTGTAACTAATTTCAGGAGTTATTTCAAATTGTCCACGAACAAATCTTTGATGATTATTTGTTGCACTGTCAATTAAATGTCCAATAATTTCTTTTTTACTCCATTGATCCTTTGATATTTTTAAAGAAAAACTTTCTTCACCCATTGCATTTATAAGACTTGGAATTATATCAGTTAAATATTCTAACCTTTTTATTGATTGCTCCACCATTTTATTCTGTTTTAGTTTCCATTTGTACAAACTGTCACCAAACTTTGAAATTATCAAACTTAAAATCAAATTTAATTGATCCTTTTGTAAGACTAGTTTTAATCTCGAGTAGATACTTTTAATTTTAAATCACTCCCATTTTTTTCATTAAGAAAGTAGCGCTTTTGTTTTTACAAATTCCGTCACGAAGTTTGTAATCAAAATGGAGCTCATCATTGACAATCTCTACTTCAAAACATTTATTTACTAAGGTTTCAGGATATTCATTTGTAGTAAGGCAAACTTCAATATCATGTGTAGCAATGGCACCAATAGCATTTTTAGCAATCACTTTCTTAACTACTTCTATGGTACCGTTTCGCTTGTCATCAGAATTTGTTCCGCGCAAAATTTCGTCTAGTAAAATAAAAGCTGGTGTATGATGCAATTCGTCCATGATTTGTTTTAAGCGTTTTATTTCAACAAAAAAATACGATTCACTATCAGCTAAGGAATCTGATAAGCGCATGGATACTAGCACTGGTAAGGGATGAATATTAGCTTGTAACGCACATACAGGTGAGCCAATTCCTGCAAGAACCATATTGATACCTAGACTTCTTAAAAAGGTACTTTTGCCAGACATATTAGATCCCGTTAATATCATAAATGATTGTGGATAAAAACAAACGTCATTGCCTATTCTAGTTTTTTTGTTCAACAAAGGATGACTTAGTCCTTTAAAATCAACTTCGTACTTGCTGTTTAAACTTGGATAAACAAAATCTGGATTGTTATACCCAAAATTTGCTAAACTGTTGAGCATTTCCATTTCACCAATAACATTCAACCATTGCTCTAGCGCGGCACCATTGTTGTTTTTCCATTTTAATAAAGCCTTAAAAACATGTAAATTAAAAAGGAAAGTTCCGTTAAAAACGGTTGCAGTTACAAAATTTCCAATACTATCCATATTAGAAAACAATTCAGATAATTTTTTTAGATGCGCGCTGGCATTTCCGTTTTCAATTTTTAATTGCTGTTGCAACTGAATTAGTTTTTGAGATGTAAAAGGCTCCTTTTCAATTTTTTCTAATAGTAAACTGTATTGGTGAATTGTAATATCAATATTTGTTGAGGTGGCTACTTCGGCTAGAATGCGTTTGACAAACCTTCCTAAAACCATCAAATTAAATATAAAAACATAACCCAGAATTGAGGCGAAAATAAGTTTTGAAGTGACAACATACAATATCAAAAAAGTAATAAAAAGTTGCGGTGATAGGTATGAAATTAAAACAGTTATTCGGGAAAGCGGTGTACTGTTAAATGTAGTCCAACGCATTAAATTTTCGTAACTAGTTGCCGTGTCCTCTCCTACCTTGGCCACAGCCAAAAACTCTTGACGCCACTCTATTTTAGATGACAACTCCCTCACTGCCTCTTGATTTTGCTCAATCTCAGTAGTAGGTGCAATGGATAACAATCGTTTTGCAAACGTTTTTTTTCCTATGTAAGTAGCTGTTCTATTTAAATTTTGGAACAAAGAATGCGCACCAAAAACATCTAAATCATACGCATACGGATGATGAAAATCATTGAATTCAATTCCATTTTCAAAAGGAATAGATTTGCCCTCTAAATAAGAAATCTCATTAGTATTAATGTCAATTAGGGCCTTATTTATCTTTCTCTTAATATTTATAGATGTATGCACACGCATTAAAATAATAAACAAAACCAGAAAAAAAACAGCTGCCAGACTGTACAGTAAAGCATTCGTTTTTAAATAGTAATAAATTGAAACAAAAAAAAGCACCATAGCCAGTAATCTACTTATACTGATGCTATTGTACTTTTTTGTTAAGGTTGATGCTACTTGTGAAAATTGAGCAACTCTTGATTTATAAATTTCCATATTTTGAATTGATGATTTACAAATATAGTAAATTAGTTCCCTATCTATCTCAATTAAAAGCAGTGGCGCCGCTGTACTACAAGACGATTGGAAAAATCAAGAGCTGTATGAAGTTATTCAACTGGGATGGCTAGAATAGGAATTTCTAGATGCCTAGCCATCTTCTTGGTTAAACTAGGATTGAAAATTCCCTCAAAAAAACTTCTTTTATACGGTAGCATAGTCAAAACATCAATCTCTTTATACTGAATAAAATCTTCAATTGAAGTTGCTACCTCATCACTGTGAATCACGTGAAATTGAACTGGATCAGCACTAAACTCCTCTTCCCATGCTGCAATCGTTTCTTTAGTAACGTCAGAATTTGACGTTTTAACGTATAGGCATTTCACTATTGCATTGGTTTTTCTAGCAATGTTAAGTACTTTTTTTAAGGCTTTTTTGTCTTTAGTTCTAAAACGTGTGGTAAAACCAATTACTGAAATGGGTTTAAAAACCGACTGCTCAGGCACAATTAGTAAAGGAACATTTGTTGCTGATATACTGTTTGCCGTATGTGTCCCCATTAAAAAAGCATCCCAACCCGAAGCACCAGCCGTTCCCATAATTATAAAATCAATGTGCTCCTCTTGAATAATAGCAACAATATTTGAAAGTAAATCGCCCTCAGTCAGGCGGTGTGATAGCTTGATGTTTTGTAAATTTCGACCTTCGGCAAGTTCACGAAGCTTAGGAACCTGCTCTTTGAAGGCATCAAACTGAGACAAAGCCAAAGAATCATAAAGTATTGCATAGTTTGCCGGAAAAAACTGTGTGTCATACATTGGTATCTCAAAAGTATGCAACAAAACAATCTCAGCATGGACTATTTTTGCAAATTCCAAAGCATGGATGAATGCATTAGTGGCAACGGTAGAAAAATCGGTAGGGAATAGAATCTTTTTCATAGCTTTAATTAATTGTTTATTAGTAGTTTAGTCAAATTTACAATTAAAAATTTACACAAAAAATGACATTTATCAGTAACCCTAATTTTAAAAATAAATAGACATCCTAAAACCCGCAATTCTTGTAGACCCATCATTTTTAGTTACTTTTGTATAAAAATAAATCAAAATGATTCCTCAAGACTCCATTGTTGCCCTTGCCACACCATCTGGCGCAGGAGCAATTGCTATAATACGAATTTCTGGTCAAGATGCTATTCCTATTACTGATAGTGTTTTTAAATCCATAAAAAATAAAAACTTAGTCACTCAAAAAACCCACACCCTTCATTTAGGTCATATTGTGGATGGTTCCAAAACGCTTGATGAAGTATTGGTTTCTGTTTTTAAAGGGCCTAATTCCTATACCGGCGAAAATACCATAGAAATTTCTTGTCACGGATCAACGTATATTCAGCAACAAATTATTCAGTTATTGCTTCGAAAAGGCTGCCGAATGGCCGATGCAGGTGAGTTTACCCTACGTGCTTTCTTGAACGGAAAACTGGATTTATCACAAGCCGAAGCGGTAGCCGATTTGATTTCGTCAGACAATGAAGCCAGCCACCAAATTGCGATGCAGCAAATGCGTGGTGGTTTCTCTAATGAAATTGCCAAATTGAGAGAGGAACTTTTAAACTTTGCTTCGCTTATCGAACTCGAATTAGACTTTGCCGAAGAAGATGTAGAGTTTGCAGACAGAACCCAGTTTCACGAATTGTTGAATAGAATTGAGTTTGTACTAAAACGTTTGATTGATTCCTTTGCGGTGGGTAACGTAATTAAAAACGGAATTCCCGTTGCTATTGTGGGTGAACCCAACGTTGGAAAATCGACGCTTTTGAATGCTTTACTCAATGAAGAACGCGCCATTGTATCTCACATTGCGGGCACAACGCGTGATACCATCGAAGACGAATTAGTCATTGGCGGCATTGGTTTCCGCTTTATTGATACGGCAGGTATTCGCGAAACCAAAGACTACGTAGAAAGCATCGGTATTCAAAAAACTTTTGAGAAAATAGAACAAGCGCAAGTGGTTTTATATTTGAGCCCCCTAACCCCCAAAGGAGGAACTCTTGATGCTGAAAATATCAAAGAGGTTCAAATTGAATTTGAGAAAATTAAGAACCAATTTCCCTTGAAGCCCTTGATTATTATTGGAAATAAAAAAGATTTATATTCCGATAATGAAATTGAACATATCAAGAAAGAAATTCCAGAAATACTACTTTTGAGCGCCAAAAATAAAGAAGGGGTTGACGAACTCAAAAACCAATTGCTTTCCTTTGTCAACACCGGTGCGTTGCGTAACAACGAAACTATTGTGACCAACACCCGTCATTATGATTCCTTATTAAAAGCTCTTGATGAGATTAGCAAAGTAAAATATGCGCTTGAAACCAACCTTTCTAGCGACTTGATGGCGCTTGATATCCGTGAAGCATTATACCATTTCGGGATGATTACCGGTCAGGTAACTAATGATGAATTGCTGGGGAATATTTTTGCGAATTTCTGTATCGGCAAATAGCAACACAAAAAAACACAAAACAAAACACACTAAACCCTTTATTTTAAAGGGTTTTTTCATTTTTACCACTTTTGTATTTTGTGAAATTTTGGCATTTTTTGCATCATTTTGTACCTAAATTGTACCTCAATTTGATTTTTTGTATATATTTGAAAAATAGAGTCAAATTATGTCCCTTATTGACCCTTAATTATCCCTAAGTATTCATAAAGCATTTTATATGAGTTCAAATATTGAAATAACAAGAGTTTGTGAACAATGCAAAAAAGAATTTATTGCAAGAACTACAGTGACAAAATATTGCTCGATGGCTTGTACTAAAAAAGTATATCGATCAAGGCAAAAGAGCATAAAAATTACTGCTAGTAACAAAGAGACTTTTTTAAAAGTTAACAAGATTAAAGAACCAGTTGAAGACAGAGATTTTTTAACAGTAAGGCAGGCCTCTCTCCTATTGAATATATCACCAAAAACGATATATAGACTTATCGAACGCAATGATATCAATTCCTTCAACTTCTCAGAAAGAAAAACAACTATTAGAAGAAAAGACATCGATTTCTATTTTGATGCAAATCTAAAAATACTAGAAAAAAACAAAATCGATTTAATGACCGATTACAATTTAGAAAACTCCTATACTATGCAGCAAATACAAGAAAAATTTAAAATTTCAAATGGTGCTTTATATAATATAATAAGTAAATTTAAGATTCCTAAAAGGAAGCAAGGAAAGTATACACTTGTAAAAAAAGAGCATATTGAAAAAGTATTAACTTAAAAGAGATGAGCAAAGTCACATTAAGAAATAAGAAGCTTGTTGGCGGTAAATTAAGTCTCTATTTAGACTATTATCCTCCCATTATAGATACTAAAACTGGCAAGGAAACAAGACGTGAATTTTTAAAATTATTTATTTACGAAAACCCAAAATCGCAAGAAGAGAAAAAGCACAATTCAGAATCCAACGATTTGGCTGAATTGGTAGCTGCAAAACGATTAGTACAGTTAAGAAATAAAGAATTTGGTTTTAAGGAAAATATTAACCTCAACATTAATTTTATTACCTTTTTTAAATCGGTTGTTGATGAACATTACAATACAGGAAGCAAATCTAATTATCAAACATGGAAGGCATCTCTTAACCATTTCACACTACTATTTGGTGAAAAGGTAATGACTCATCAACTCTCCTTAAATCATGTAAAAAAATTTCGTGCCTATTTATTGACGGCAAAAACATCAAGGGGAAAAACTGATAAGAAACTATCCGTAAATACAGCTTCATCCTACTTTAAAAACTTTATTGCTGTTTTAAAATTAGCTTATAAGGACAATTTAATTACTGAAAACTTATCCGAAAATGCTGAATATATCAAAGAGCAAGATACACACAGGCAATATTTAACCGAAGAGGAACTAGGAATTTTATGGAAAACTGAAATAAAAATGGAAAAAGTAAAACACATGGCACTATTTTCAGCTTTGACAGGACTTCGGTTTGTAGATGTAAATAATCTGGATTGGAAAGATATTTTTAATGATAGCCATCAAAATCATTACATCATGTTGCGAGAACAAAAAACTAAATCCATTCATAATCATCCGATTTCAAAAACTGCATACGATATATTAAAAAAGCAAGAAACAAGACAAGGTTTCATTTTTGGTAATATAAAATACCATGAGATTACCAGACCGATGAAAGACTGGATTGAGAAATCAGGAATCCAAAAGAAAATTTCCTACCACAATTTTAGACATAGCTATGCTACCTTACAATTAGCTAACGGAACCGATATTTATACAGTATCAAAATTACTAGGACATAAAAATGTTTCCACCACACAGATTTACACCAAAATACTAGACAAAAACAAAATTGAAGCTGCTAACCGAATTAACTTAGATTTAGATGGATTATCTTGAGGAATATAAAAGTGTAATTACTAAAGAAAGTACTGCCGTTAAAAAATTTATAATAAATTTTCTGGTTGATCAACAAAATAATGGAGTAAAATTTGACAGGGCTATTGCAAATTTATCCAATCTATTTTACAAAGAGTATCTTTCTAAAAACTTAATTGAAAAACATAATAGTTACTTTGAAAGAATCCTAAATGACCTAAGGATTCATAACTATTACTATGATCAAAGAGATGTAGATAGTTTCTACAAAACATTACAAAATGAAGTCAGGATAAACTTTCTCAGTTTGGTAGAAAATTTTACTAACAACAAATTAGAAGATCATGAAGCATTTGAAAAATTAACCTATGAGAGTTTCGTTGAATATGTTTTAAAGTACACAATATATAAAAAAACACAATCACGAATTGATAATTCTATCCCTCACTTAACTGATTTATTCAAGCTATTTTATGAATTAAAAAATTACGATGATTTTAGTAATAATTTCTTGTTTGAAGAAAGCGAAAAAATTACAATGTTAAAAATTAGTAATATTTTCAAAAAACACGGTAAAAATTATATTGGTAAAAAAGCGAACGATAAAGTTAGCAATGGATTATCAAAAATTGATGAAATCAAATCAACTTTTGATGAAAATGAAAAAATCATATTACTACATCTAATTTTATTTCAGGATAAAAAAATCGATGGGACCGATAAAATTAAACTCTCTCTTTTAATCGGCAATTTAACCGACTATAGTATTTTCGAAGGAGATGCAAAAAATAATACGTTATATAAAAAAGTTAACGCCGGAATAAATCATTATGGTAAAAAAAGTCAAATACAATATTGCACAAATATTCTAAATAATATTGAGTCATTAGAACTAAAAACAACAAACGATCTATTAAAAGCCATTAGAACCAAAGCCCGCGATAGTAAATAAATTAAAACATCGATTAAAGTAAAAAATTATAAAAAATTTAAACATCTGAAGAATCTCAGATGTTTTTTTTTATCCAAATATGCATAAAATAAACATTAAACAATTAAAATACAGTAATTTATAATAATACGTTTTGATGAACCACTATCCGACACTCAAATAAAAAACTAGACATCACTCATACTTTTGGTTTCAAATTATAAAATCATTTAAACAAATTAACTATGAGTAATTTAAACATGCCCTTTTCAGAGATAATAAATTTAATTTCTGATCAAGTTGCCGAAAAGGTTCTAAAGAACCTTAATCCCTCAAATTCTTCTATTGAGGATATCTTTATGAACATTGACGAAACATCTAAACTCATCGATCTGAGTAAACCCACAGTTTATGGCCTAGTGCATCAAAACAAAATCCCGTACCACAAAAAAGGGAAACGTTTGTACTTCCTAAAATCTGAAATCCTAGATTGGATTAAAAGCGGTAAAAAAGAAACGACATCGGAGCTTGAAAGTAGAGCAAACGAGTATTTATCTAAAAACAAATTGTTTTAAGCGTCAATCTAACGTAAAAATAACGAACAATGGAAAACTATTTATACCGCTGCGAATATTGCTGCAAAGACTATAAACCAAAACGTAGAGTTAAACAAAAGTATTGCAGCAACAGTTGCAGAACTAGAGCTTTTGTGGTGCGCAAGTTAAAATCGGTAAACTTGCCAACAGTTGAAGATAAAAAGGAATCAGAAAAAAAATCCGAACGTATGAGCTGGCATGGTGTTGGAAATGCCGCCGCAGGAACTCTAGCCGTAAATGCTTTAACAAGCATCTTTACCAAAGAAGAAAATAAGCCTGCAACTAAAAAAGACATACAGAATTTATTGGGTTCACTAAAACAACGCTATCAACCAATTTTGAACTTAGCAATAAGACCTGATGGAGCAAAGGCATTTTATGATTTGCAAACTCAAAGTATCATTTACTTAAAAAGGCAATTACCATGAAAGAGTTTAAAGAACTAGGCTTCATAAAGCTAAACAGAGCAATTCTTGAATGGGAATGGTATCAAGATCATAACACCTCTCGACTTATGATCCATTTGCTATCAAAGGCAAATTATACAGTAAAACAATGGCAAGGCTATACTATAAATCCTGGTGAATTAATAACATCAATAGATAAACTAAGTAAAGAAACAGGCCTCTCGCAAACTGCTGTTAGAACTTGTTTGAAAAAACTAAAAAAAACTCATTATATCAATACTCAAAGCACAAACAAATTTACCATCATAAAAATCAATAAATCAAACATTTATGACGCTCCAATTATTACAAATAACGAGCAAATTGGCAGTCAAATAACAAACGAATCGCAAACGATAAACAATCCATTAACAACAACTAAGAAAGTAAAGAAAGAAGAAGATATTAAAGAAAGATTAGAAAATTTTAAAAATCAAGTTTTCCAATTTTATAAATTTTATTCACAAGAGCATTTAAATAGTTTTTGTAACTATTACAGCACTATAAATAGTCAAACTGGGCGCCAAAAATTTGAAGAATATAACAACTGGAATTTAGAAGATCGCCTTAAAACATGGAGGAGTATTAATTCGAGTTCAAAAAGTCAAACATTTTCAAAAAACAGATAACTATGATGGAAATTCCACAAAAATTAAAACCCGAAAACTTTACGATTGAATCTTTTATTCAAAAGGAAAGTAATCAATCATTGATAATTAGTCCCAAAATGTACTTGAGAAATTATACCATGAAAGAGATACGAAACTTATTTTTGATCGAATACAAAACTAAGTTTAATCGTGAATTTGAATCTACAAATGATAGCAATGAATTACTTTATACCATTATTTGCTACTTTTTTAAAGACGATAGATTTTTTAGATCACCCTGCCTAAATTTCCCAGAGGGTAGTACTCCTTCTTTTTCAAAAGGTCTTTTAATTATGGGAAATTATGGAATTGGAAAAACAAGTATCCTATTAGCCCTAGAACAAGTGTTCAATAAATTTGTATTTTACAATCCAGTATCGCATTTCAAATCAATAGCAGCACATGATGTAGTCATTGAATATGAAAAAATACAAACTGCTGAAGAAAAAGAGGATTTTTATTTAAAACATCAAAGAGGGTTTCGTTTTTATGATGATGTCAAAACGGAAGATGTCGCCTCAAATTATGGAAAAGTCAACCTATTTGAAAAAATAATATCTTTAAGAGATTCAAAACGTTCAAAAACATTAATCAGTTGTAATTTCGACCCTGCATTTCCAAATGATTTCGCCAAAGGACTTGACCAATTTGGAACAAAATATGGTGGACATATTTATGATCGTATTTTAAATAATTTCAATTTTATTCAAGGCAATGGCAAAAGTTTTAGAGGCTGAATTTACAAAACAGAAAAAGATGCATTTCAAAAGGCTTCTTTGTATAAAAAAAGAACTCCTATGTAATAGTCTTTGACATTTTTCAGTACAAAAAATAAATTAAAAAAAGGTATTATGCATCCAGCGAGATTAATAAATAACAAAACGAGCGTTCTTCAAACCTTTAAAACAAAATAAAACTTTCAATTATTCTTTTATAATCTACAAAGTAAATGTTGTTTTTATATACATTCAGATTAAAACAATTATCCTAAGCCTGCATTTTGATTAATTTCTTCAATCAATTGAATTACTTTTACTAATTTATCCTCTTCAGGAAAAATCCCAATTATCCCATTATCATCTTGATCATTGAATGGTGGTTGCGTTAACATCGTTTTATCTAAAACACCATTTCTATTCAAGTAATCAATAATTTTTTGAATGAATGTAATTTGATTTACATTCAAATTTGCTTGCTGAATAAAGGTGGCGAAATGCTTTTGAGCTGCTTCTATATCTAAACCAATTACTCTTCTAACGAATTTTCCCAAAGGTTGCTCTTCATATTCAGAGAATAAACGGTCTTTGCTTTCGGCTTCTTGCATCAAAAATTCCTCTAGAAGCTCTAATTCTTGGAGTGTTACTGGAATATTTTTAAATAATTTGTCAATTACTAAATGGTTTCGATTTTTTCTGATAAAAGATTCTACACGATCTTTATAACTTTTTAAATTAGTATACCCTATGAGAATATCTTTTTCTTGTACTTCACCGTGTGGTAGTTCATCTGTAAAATCAGAATAGATCGGTTTTTCTTTGTTTTCGTCTTTTAGAAACTGAATTAAATTCCGAAGTTCCTCCCTTGTCTTTTCTAATTGGGTCAACGAAATATTTTGCCAAAACTCATCTGTCATTACCTCGTTAATTGTGGCAATTTTTGATGCTACAGCGGGAATATTTCTCTTGGTAAACAACAAATTAGCAATAGAATGTATATTGTCAATATAACGGACTTGTTTTTTACTTTGTTGTAAAATCGCTAATTCTAGTTGATAAACGATTAAATCAAAACGTTTAGCCAATTCATCAGTATCTTCTGTGTAAGCTACTAAATGAGATAAATTCTGTTGTATGTCTAACACATCGCTTTGTGAAATTGATTTCCAATTAGTATCAATTTTATACTTATTTACAAAACGCAAATGCTTTCTCACTTCAAAACGAGTGTTATCTAATTGACTAATTTTCTCAAATAAATTATTTCTATACTGATTGGCTACTTCATCATCTTGCGTTGAGGCGTCGGGATTATTTTGAATACTTACTACAATATCAAGTTGTGCCTCAAACAACTGCTGATGCAAAGGTTTTGCTGTGGTAGGATTATATCCATCTGGAAAATCTTCAAAAAATTCAAAATTACCACAAATATCAAATATCAGAAAGAACTCTTTGTCTTTGCCTGGACCAAAAATATTAGGACACAAACGTGTACCTCTTCCGATCATCTGCCAATATTTTGCGTACGATTTTACTTCTTTGAAAAATACCAAGTTTAATACTCTAGGTGCATCTACTCCTGTATCCATCATGTCTACTGAAACGGCAATTTGAGGCTCTTTTTCGTCACCTTTATCAAAACAAAACCGTTCTAGTAAATCCTGTGCTTTATCTTCGTAATTATCAATCACTCTCAAGAACTTGCCCCCGTATTCAGGATAATTTTTATTGAAACGTTCTTCTATAAAAATTGCATGTTGATGATTTTTTGCAAAAATGATGGTCTTTCCTAATTTATCACCGCTTTCAATCTTTTGTCCATTTTGCATCAGATAATCTAACACCTTATCCACTGTATCTTCATTAAATAAAAAGGAATTGACTTTGCTTTTAGCAATTTCTGCAATGCCTGTTTCCGAATCGTCTCCTTTGATTCCAAATAATTCTTCGAAGCGTACTTTATCTCTTTCGCTCAATTCTGAATATTTTACTCCTTTTCGTGGGAATTTTAACGGAATTGTAAATGCCTTTGGAGGTACTAAAAATTTAGCTTCTACCGCTTGGTTTAACTCATAAGCAAATGTCGGATTGTCATCTTCAATCTGAAACAAATGATACGTATTGCGGTCTAACTCTTTTTTGGGAGTTGCGGTAAGTCCAATTAATATTGCATCGAAATAATCAAAAATAGCTTGGTACTTTTGGTAAACAGAACGATGCGCTTCATCAATAATAATTACATCAAAATGACCTATTCCATAAAATCGCTCTTCTTGCGTTTTTAGATTGTCAATTTTGTTCATTATTGTGGGATAAGTAGAGAACACTAATCTAGTATTGTTATCTTCTTTTTCCTTAGTTAAATCAATAGCGCTCAAATGAGGTAAATGCTCTTTAAAAGCATTTTTAGCTTGCGTTACCAATGCATTTCTATCTGCTAGAAACAAGACTCGTTTTGCCCAATTGCATTTGGTAAACATTTCAATCATAGCCGCAGCGGTTCTTGTTTTTCCGCTTCCTGTTGCCATGACTAACAATGCTTTTCTGTTTCTACCTTTTAGTTTATTATCTTTTGTAATCACTAATGTTTCTGCCACCCTTTTAATTGCTTCTAACTGGTAAGCTCTACCCGCAATGGCAGTATTTACAGTAAAATTTCTAATGTCTAAACGTTCAAAACGTCTCTTCATTAACAATTGTAATTCTTCTTTAGTATAAAACCCTTGTACTTGGCGTTCTGGGTAAAAAGTATCGTCCCATAAATAGGTTTCGTACCCATTGGTATAAAAAATAATAGGTCGTTGTCCTGTTTTTTGTTCTAAACAATCAGCATAAAGTGTAGCTTGATGTTTTCCTTTTTTTGCATCATGTAAGGTACTTTTTGCTTCTACAACCGCTAAAGGTTTTCCATTATCATCCCACAGCACATAATCTACATAACCTATACCTGTTTTGTTGGTGGAAATTGGCATACCTGAAACTTCGTATTCAATTTCGATACCTAGCCGTAGTTTGTCCCAACCTGCTTCTCTCAATAATAAATCGATTAAGACTTTGCGAGTTTCGTATTCAGAAGTGAGTTCTGGAACAACTTCTTGATTTTTATAAATAGTGCTTCGCTCTTCTTTTCTAGACGCAATGATTTGCAGCTGTGCATCGAGTTGTTGCTTTAATTTTTCGTTTTCTTCTGCTAGTATTGCTTGTTGCTTTACTAATTTATTGGCTTGTTGACGTTCTTTTTCAAACTCTTCTGTTAATTCCTGTAATTGTTTTTTGGTTTTATCAGCTACATCTCCATAAGGAATGAAACGCTCATCAAAATCAATAATATCAGGATTTTCTTTACTATAATACTTACTTAACCAAGATAGAAAACGAAAGGTATTTTTTAATGCTTGCAGCGCTTCTAAGGCTCTAATATTCTTGCCGTGAGCTGCATTGTTACCGTATAAACGCACGATGTCTAACTCCATTAGCATACTAGGTTTGAGTATGGCTTTGAAACTATCGTTGTGTAATAAAGCGCCTAATTTTGTATCATAAGGCAATTCTAAATCTTCATCGTTTTGATATAACCAGAAAATGGTTTTCTCTAAAGTACTTCTGCACAATAAAGCGGCATAACGAGGTGCTGTAAAAGTATGTTTTTCAGCACCGCTTACTTCGTTAAAAATTGCGGGAAATTCTTTTTGAAGAAATAGAAAGTTAGAGTTCATTAATTAAATTTTGTACTAAAATACTACTTTTTCTGCTAAGAGAAAATTATTCTTCGTTTTTGATTGCTATTCCAACTCATCAAACTTAGATTTCATCGTAGGATTACCATGCGTTAGCTTTTTGATAGTTAACTCTTCGGTTTTTTCATTGGCTAGTCGAAGGTTATTTTCAGAGGACATCAATGCGGCTTTTGTTTTTTCAAGTTCTTTAATTGTTTTATCAATGCCGTCAATAGCATCTTTAAATTTACGACTTGCTAAATCATAGTTTCTGGCAAAACCGTCTCTGAACTTATTAATCTTATCTTCAAAGTTGGTAATGTCAATATTCTGATTTTTTACCAAAGCCAATTCAGCCTTATATTTTAAAGAGTTCATGGCCGCATTACGCAACAAAGTGATTATCGGAATAAAAAATTGCGGACGCACCACATACATTTTTGAAAACCTGTGTGAAACATCTACAATTCCTGTGTTGTAAAATTCGCTCTCCGCCTCAAGCATAGTAACTAAAACAGCATACTCGCACTTTTTCTCGTTACGATCTTTGTCTAGTTCTTTAAAAAAATCTTCGTTTTTCTTTTTAGTTGCGGTTTCATCACCTTCGTTTTTCATTTCAAACATGATGGAAATAATTTCGTTCCCAGCGTCATCGGTTTCTTTGTAAATGAAATCGCCTTTGCTACCAGAACGAGAATCATTATCTTTTTCAAAATAAGCGTTCTGGAAAGCGGTAGCACGCAATTTATTGAACTCTGTTTCGCAATGTAGCTCTAAGGTTTCTCCAATCATTTTTGTTGACAATTTTACTTTCATGTCTTTTACACGGGCAATTTCTTCGTCTTTGTATTTAATAATGGCTTCTTTACTTTGTAACTGCGTATTGAATTGTTGCATCAATGAGTTCTCTATATTTTCTTTTTCTAACTCTTTTGTTTTAACCTCATTCAACAAATTATCCCGCTCCTTTTCAATTTTTTGAACTGCTTCTGTTACGGCTAATTTTTTGGCTAATTCTGCATTGCCTAATTGCGCTCTCAAAGTAGTCAATTCATTTGTGTTTTGCGACTGTAATTGAACTAACTCTGCCTCCTTTTGCGCAAGCTTTCTAGATAATTCTAATGCAGCATCAGCTTTGAGTTGGGCTAGCGCTGCCTCTTTTTGAGTCAACTGTTCTTGCAACACATTTTTTATCTTGGCTTCGGCTAGTTGTACTGCACTTTCTTTTTCTCTCTCTGCTAGCTGTAAGCGGTTGTTTAACTCTTCTTCAAACTGATGGTCACGAACTTGTTTTAAAATATCAGCATAACCCGCTTCATCTATTTTAAATGCTTTGTTACAATGTGGACAAATGATTTAGTTCATGATTTTTTAGTTTTTAGTGGTGTGTTTCATGTTTTTTTTTAGCTCAACATTTTATAGATTATTTCATAGTAAAATGTTGATATGACTAATATCTCCAATCATTTGTCCATTCAGGTCGATTTTCTTGAACGACATACTTTTCCTCTTCAGTCATAGTCAAACTTAAATCGAGATGCTCTGGAGTAATAATCTCAGAAATATATTTTGAAAGCGCTATTGAAACTTTGTTTCCTTTAGCAACAAATGAATTTCCTAATTGTTTGTTGTATCTTAAAATTCCTCTATCTATCAAACCTGAAACTATTGTATCATCGTATGGCATTTTTATTGAATTTTGACCTTGAATAGCAAATTCTCTCAATACTGCTTTTTCACGATGATCTAGATTAAGTAGTTCTTTTTTCAACTCTTCTTTAACCTTTTTAATATTGATTTGATATTCAATTTTTTGATACAACCAAATAACAAAATTTACCAAAATAAAAATGGTTGAAAAAACAAATATAATTCCAACATAACCACTATATTCCTTGAATTTGTCAAAATGTAAAGTCTTGGTAAAATTATCAGGCATAAATAGAAATACTGCAGATCCCAAAGCGGTTACAACAAATATTTTTGTTGGTAATTTTGTGAAATCGAAAAATGATTTGAAATCTATCATACTAATATCATTTGTTTTTAATTTAACTCCCCTTTAAACGCGCTTTGTAACAAACTCTGAAACAACGCCTCACTTTTTTCTAATGCTTCTTGTGCTTGTTGTTTTTGCACCTCTATTACTGCAACCCGTTCTGCAAATTGGTTTTGGAGTTCGATAGGTGGATATAAAATATCTAAATCTCTTAATGCCGTTTTAGTTATAGATTTAGTAGTCGCTCCATTTAATTTTGAATTAATATTTTTTTTTCCATAATCTGTAGAAAAGAAGAAAAAGAAAAATATTTTATCGAGATTATTAAAAGTCATCATTAATTGATTCAATCCCAAAGAAACAGGTTTATTTAAAATAGGCATTAACCAAAAATCACCTGCACTTCCGATTTTATTCATTATAATTTCACCTCCAAACACTTTTGTCTTTTTAAATAAATCATAAGTTTCCTTAGAAACATACTTTAAATTATTTTTAAAATCATTTTTGTTTAAATTGGTTGTTCTTATCATTATAGCATAATCCTCTTCATCTTTCATTTTAATATTAGCTGAAACCCAATCATTCCCTCCATTGGAACCAACATCAACTAATACACCTAAAAACTCATTCAATTTCCTTTTCTCCCACCCCTTCTCATTCTTCACAGGATCCCCAAACATATCCAAAAACAAGCTTTGTGTGAGCGCATCGCATTTTTGTACAATGGCACGGTTGTTTTGAATGATGGCATCGGCTTGGTCTAAAATAGCGGCTATTTTTTGTTGGGTGGTGAGGGATGGTAAATTAATTTGAATTTGTGAATACTTTGATATCCAATATCTTTTGTGTTGTTCTGCTTCAAATTTTATAGTTTGCATTTTATAATACAGATACTTTATATCGGCTTTATCTTTAACTGCTTTTAAAATTTTTAAAGCAGAAGATTTTACTTTAAAGGGGAAATCAACAAAATGAAAAGATGTTGTAAAATCATCAAAAATAATTACAGGAACATCATTAAATATTCCATTTTCTTCATTAGCATATCCTAATAAAAATGATTTACCAGCTGTTAAAACTGGAGTATTATAAATATCATCATAGTTTTCAGTTTCAACAATATATTTTGTTGGTTGTTCATATTTTAGAACTTCATCTAATTTGATTTTTTGCATTTTGACTAATTTGATTTTTCAAAGAATGAAAAATATATGAATGTAATGTTTCTTATGTTTAACAGTATTAAATGTAATACCGTTGTTAAATTTAATAGGCAAAGTAGATTAAAAAACCAATTTTCATAAATTGAGGAAATAGGAATGATATAACCAATTACTTCGAAAAATATTATTATAAATGCTAATAGTGTTGAGTAAGAAATATAAATGTAAAGCTCTTGAAATAGATTTATCTTTTTTCCGCCGATTCTTTCCATTCCCTTTTTTCCTTTTAATTCATCAATCATTTTACTAGAAGTTGAAGAAAGAAATGTAATGGCTGTAATATTAAATCCAGCTAAAATTCCAACCAATGATATAATTTGACCAATAAATTCATTATTAAAAGTTAATTCTGATGGAACAACATATATAATAAGTAATGAAAGAAATAATGGAATTACTATATCAAAGATTAGGTACTTTTTGGTTATAATGACATAGTCAAATATTAAAACTAAAAATTCTCTAAACATTATATTAATTTTATCATTTCTGTTTTCATTAAATCTTTAACAATGGCTTTTGTCGTTGGATCTAACGTTACTTTTATATGGTTTGATTTCATTATTCTTTCAATAAAAAATTTGTGAACATTTTTGTCATTATCCTTTCCACAAATCCAAACTTTAGAGATATTAGTGTTGCTGGCAAAACCTGCAGCAACATCTTTTGCGAACTCTCTAATATTCATCATAGTATCTGCTCGAACATCAATAATTAAATCCTTTTTTACTTGAACTGTTCTGTTGGACAATTTTAAAAAATCTGAACCTAAAACTTCTTTGTCCATATAAACTTTACATTCAACAATTCTGTCTAATTGAGCAATTAACTCATTTGGATCGCTAATAATAATATCGCCCATTTCAGTATTAAAATCTTGTTCAATTCGTTTTACGGATAAATACTTTCTAATGAACTTATCAAGATATTTTTTAAAATGGTTAGATGTAATACCTAAATGTGTATTTTGCAAAATAATTTCAAATTCTGAATTATCTTTAAAAGCTAAAACAAAATAGTTTTCTTCTTTTTCACCTTCAGTTAACTCTTTAGGATTCTCTCTCTCCGTATTAGTTAAGCTATCAAGCAGATTTTTCTTTGTTCCAAATGAAGCTGACTTAATCATTCCAAAAAAACATTTTTGTCTACCTTGAAAGTATCTTGGTTGGATAATTTCAATGAAATCTAATGCACAATACTTTTTTGGAGTTATTTGCATCTTTCTATCTTCCTCATTTAAAGAATTTAAAAATGTAACAAAGTCTGGAAAATCAAAATCCTCGAAACCATTTTCAATATTTAACCCTTCATACAATTTGAATATATGATAGGATATTTTCTTGGGTGTTTTGTCAATTACCATATTATTTATTATTATAACTTATATTGTTAATTTAATTACTCAATTGAAACTTCAGTATAGAACTACCCACTTATAATGAGCAGGTCCCAGGTTCGAATCTAGGCACGATCATATCTTTTTGAGGTTTTTGGTTTGAATCCAGTCAAGATTCAAAACTTATCCTAACATTTTCTCTAAGTCCAATAATTTTTTTGCATTATCGGCTTGTAAGTTTTTAATGTCTTGAATTAACACGCTTGGTTTTTCGTACTGTACTTCTTCATACACTACTTCTTTGTAGCGGTTAATGCTCAGGTCGTAGTCGTTGGCTACGATGTCCGCTTTGGGAACCAGGAATGATTTATTTGTTCTATCCTTAAAAAGCCCTTCGACTCTGCTCATAGTGACAGCATCATTGACAGTTTTCCAGTCGTTGATGATGAAAGGAATGTCGCATTTACCCGTGACTTCAGTAGCGGTTTGTTCCGGATTATTAAAAACAGCTGCTAATTGTTCTTCACTAATTAAGGAGTTGCGTTTATCATCTAAACTAAACCCATCAGCTTGCATATCATAAAACCAAACGTTATCTGTACCCCCTGAATTGGTCTTGGTGAATAGTAAAATGGCAGTACTTACTCCCGCATAGGGTTTAAAAACACCACTTGGTAAAGAAATCACACCTTGTAATTGTTGGTTTTCTACCAGTTCTTTGCGAATGTTTTTGTGTGCGCCTGAACTACCAAACAATACGCCATCAGGAACAATTACGGCCGCTCTACCACCCAATTTTAACATGCGTAAAATGAGGGTTAAAAACAGTAATTCGGTTTTCTTGGTTTTGGTAACTTGCAACAAACTGCTTTCTACCTCATCATAATCCAATGCTCCTTTAAACGGAGGATTTGCTAATACTAGCGAATACTTTCCGTTAATGGTGTTGCTCTCCGCCAAGGCTGAACCGCCTACTAGTTGCGGTGATTCAATCCCGTGCAATTGTAAGTTCATCGAGGCAATACGCATCATTGAAGGGTCAATTTCTAGTCCGTTGAACATATTGGTATTGTAATGCTCACGGAAGTTTTTATCTAAAAATAAGTCATTCTGTTTATCGTGAAAATATTGTCCTGCCGCTACCAAGAAACCTGCTGTCCCTAATGATGGATCGCAAATGGTATCGTCTGCTTTGGGCTGCGTCAATTCTACCATCATTTGGATAATATGGCGAGGTGTTCGAAATTGCCCGTTGGTACCTGCTTCTGCAATTTTACCCAACATGTATTCGTATAAATCGCCTTTGGTATCACGGTTGCTCAACGGTAATTTATCAATTTGTTGCACCACTTTGTCCAACAGTTTAGGCGTATCAATCATAAAAGTTGCCCCTTTGATGTACTCTGTAAACTTACCGCCATCAGCACCTAAGGTTTTCATAAAATCAAAAACCGTTAAGTCGTTTAAATGACGCTGCGGTTTTCTGAATAGATCAAACATCACCTCTGGATCTTTGTCTTTAAAAAAACTCCAACGCAATTCTTTCTGTCCTTCTGTATAAATAGGTTTTTTGGTTGTGCTGCCTAAAAGTGCTATTTCTTTTTCGATCAAAATTTGCTTGTCGTCAAGTTGTTTTAAGAAGATCAAGTAGGTAAACTGTTCGATTACGGTCAAGGGATTCGAGATTCCACCAGTCCAGAAGTCGTTCCAGATTTTGTCTATTTGAGATTTTAATTCGCCTGTTATCATGTTATTCTTTTTTTGATATTAAATGTGCTACGATTTGCATTTGATTTTCTGGATGGGCCGTTGGATCAATTCTCTGGATCATCAATTGAAAAATACCCTCATATCCCATTGTGAGTAATTTATAAAATATTCTATTTTCATTTCTAGGTATAAATCCTATTTTATTGTCTCCAAAATAAATGGCCACCGCTCTGGCATCAAATTTATTTTCTGTTTCTAGTTTAGCCTGCAATACGGTTCCTATTTGTAATTCTTGAAAACAAGTTGGCAAGTCATAATATGTGGCACCTACTAAATTAAAATTGGCTAAATGTTCCTTTTTTGCGTTCATGATTTTAGATTTTATAATTGAATTACAAAGTTAAATTTCATGTATGCGGTCTATCTGCACTAATAATTATTATTCATTTTTTCGATTCTACTTTTCATTTTTTCCACAAAAGAACTAGGTTCTAGCACTTGCAAGCTTTCGCCATGAGATAATAATAACGATTCTAATTCATAATTAGGAATTACTTTGATTACAATTCGATGCATATTGTCCTCAAATTGATAAGCTTGGGACGGATGGATGGGCTTTGTTCTAATATAAGGAACCAAATTTTCGGCTATTTTAATTTTTATAGTTTCCAAAGGTACGTCTGGAATAGTTACCCCGATAATGTCATCGAAATAATCGTTAAAATCGACCGTGCAGTTTTCGTATGTTTGTTCTGTTTCTTTGATTGATAAAATTCTATCAAGAGCTATATTAGTGAGCGACTCATAGTTGGGTGATTTACCAAATAAAAACCAACGCTTGTTGTATTGTTTTAAATGGTAAGGACTTAGTTCATAAGTTATACTGTTTTCATTTTTAAAATTTTTGTATTCAATGGACACCACTTTTTTATAAATAATAGCATTGTATAATACAGAGATAAAAGGTTTGCCCTCTAGGTATTCATTTTCTTCAAAACTCATCACTTTTTCTGAGTTCTTGTTTAATTTGAATTCGGCGTCTAATCGTGTGCCTAATTCATCAATCCAATCGTATTGCGGCATTCCTTTAAAACGGCTCAAAGTAAGTAAAGCCTCTTTTAGTTGAATCGCTTCAATTTCGTTCAACGGTTTGTTAGAAATTGAAAAGTTAGGATCTTGATAGCGATAGTAAACCGTTCTGCCATCTTTACTTTTTTCCAATTCAATAGACCAACCCTGTTCGCTTTCCATAAAGCGAATATCATCGTACAATTGTCTTTTTTGAATGCCTTCCTCTTTGCCCGTAAACTCATAAATAGCTTCGTTACAAGCAGCCATTAAATCAGCAATGGTAAATCTTTTACCATGATTTCTAAAACACTTATCCAAGGTGTTGTATCTAATTTGTGCATGTTTATTTGTTGCCAAAATAATTTAGTTTGAGAGATTTACAAACATACAAAATTCAATACTCTCAAAATGATGTAAATATGTAAAATCGTACAATCTTATTAACATATTAAATGCTTACATTAGACTTTTTCAAAAACAACACATAACGATATTGCTTTTGATAAATGAGACGAATACTCAAAAAAGCAACTAGGACTCTTCCTCTATTTTAGTTTTGGCAATTTTAAATTGATTGGATAATGTGTTTGTAAAAGGAGTAATAGGTGTTTTTATTTCGTTGGTTTAATTATCTTTCCATTGGAAATAAAGGCCCGCAAAAGCAAATAGTTCCTTGTTGGCAATTCCGACTTGATTTTTTAATTTGTTTTTCCCTTTAAATTAAAGAATCGGACCTCCAACATTCATTCCTAAAGCTCTT